>JALDYL010000005.1:0-70006 GCA_032153965.1 Achromobacter sp.
GGCTGGATGGCCGCCGCCCGCTGCCCGTTCAGCCCGCTGGCTTGACCAGCGGGCACTCGCTTTGCGACAAGGGGCGGTACGCCTCGTCTCCTGGAATGGTGTCCAGGATCTTCAGCAGGTCCCACTCGCCCTTGGACTCCGCCGGGGTCTTCACCTGCGCCAGGTACATGTCGTAGACCATCCGCCCATCGGCGCGGATGCGGCCGTTCCTGGCGTAGAAATCATTGATCGGCATCTCCTTCATCTTGGCCGCCACGGCATCGGCGTCGTCGGTGCCGGCGGCCTGCACGGCCTGCAGGTAATGCAGGGTGGCCGAGTAGGCGCCGGCCTGCACCATGGAGGGCATGGATTTCTGGCGTTCGAAATAGCGTTGCGACCAGGCGCGGGTTTCCGCGTTGCGGTCCCAGTAGAAGCCGGTGGTGAACTGCAAGCCCTGCGCGGCCTGCAGCCCCAGGCCCTTGATGTCATGCAGGAAGACCAGCAGGGTGGCCAGTTTCTGGCCGCCTTGCGTGACGCCGAACTCCGAGGCCTGGCGCACGGCGTTCTGGGTGTCCGTGCCGGCGTTGGCCAGGCCTATCACCTTGGCCTTGCTGGCCTGGGCCTGCAACAGATAGGAAGCGAAATCGGGGCTGGACAGCGGCGCGCGCACATTGCCCAGGATCTTGCCGCCGTTCGCCTTGATGACATTGCTGGTGTCGCGTTCCAGCGAATGGCCGAAGGCATAGTCCGCCGTGATGAAGAACCAGCTGTCGCCGCCGGCGCGGGTCACGGCGCGGCCCGTGCCGTTGGCCAGGACGTAGGTGTCGTAGACATAGTGCACGCCATAGGGCGAGCACGCCGCATTGGTCAGGTTGGACGAAGCCGAGCCGGCGAACAGCGTGATGCGCTTCTTTTCCTTGCCCAGGGTTTGCAGGGCCAGGGCCGACGCGGAGTCGGTGGATTCGATGATGGCGCTGACGCCGTCGCGGTCGTACCACTGGCGCGCGCGCGTGGCTGCGATGTCGACCTTGTTCTGGTAGTCCGCGGACAGGACTTCGATGGGGCGGTCCAGCACCTTGCCGCCGAAGTCCTCGGCCGCCATCTTGACTGCGGTGACCATGCCGGGGCCGCCGTGCGCCGAATACACGCCGGTCATGTCGACGATGGCGCCCAGGCGAAATGGGGCGACGCCCTGTGCGTGGCCAGGGAATGCGTACAGCGAACCGCCTAGCAGCGCGGCCATGACTACGGTTTTCTGTTTCATGGGATATGTCCTGCCTTCTCAGGTTGGGCGATGCGAGGGGGATTCCATATGGACGACGTACTTGCCGGTGGCGCGGCCTTGCTCCAGTGCCTGCAGGGCGATGGCCACCTCTTCCAGCGGCAGGCTGGCGGCCAGCCTGGGACGGATCAGTCCTTGTTCGCGCATGCGCAGCAGCCGCGCCTGCGCCTGCGCGATCTTCTCGGGCTGGCGGTCGCGGTAGTCGCTCCATTGCAGGCCGATGACGCTGATGTTCTTGAGCAGCAGATAGTTCGCCTTCAGCGTCGGGATCTGGCCCGCCGCGAAGCCGATCACCACCAGCCTGCCGCACCAGGCCAGGGCGCGCAGCGAAGCCGCGAAGACTTCGTCGCCCAGGGGATCGAGCACGATGTCTGCGCCACGGCCATCGGTTGCCGCCCAGACCTGATCGCGCAGGCTGTCGCGCAGGTTGTCCGCCGACAGATCGATCACGTGGTCGGCCCCCATCTCGCGGGCCGCCTGCGCCTGTTGCGGCGTGTTGACGCCGGCCAGGGCGATGCCGCCCAGGGCCTTGACCAGTTGCACCGCGGCGCCGCCAACGCCGCCCGCCGCGCCGTTGACCAGCACGGTTTCGCCGGCCCTGAAGCCGCCGCGTTCCAGCAGCGCCAGATAGGCTGTCTGGAACACCAGCCCCATCGCGGCGGCGTCTTCGTGGCTGACACCGTCGGGCAGCAGGTGGCAGTGGGCGGCGCGGGCGACGGCCTGGCTGGCGTAGGCGCCGTGTTCCATGTGCGCCACCACGCGATCGCCGGGCTTGAAGCCAGTGACGCCCGGTCCGGTGCGCAGCACGGTGCCGCTGGCGTCCTTGCCCGGCACGAACGGCAAGGCCGGCAGGATCTGGTACTTGCCCGAGACCACCAACGTGTCCGGATAGTTCACGCCGGCCGCGGCAACCTGGATCAACACCTCGTCAGCGCCAGGCATGGGGTCGGCCACGGTTTCGACTCGGTGGTCGCCGGCGGGCGCGAAGTTTCTGACCAACAGGGCTTTCATTCTGTCGCCTCCTGCGCGGCCAAGATGCGCGCCGTGTGTGCTCCCAGGCCCGGAGCCTGGACCGGGGATGCCGGCACGCGCAGGCCGGGATCGATGGGAACCGGCAGGGCGGGCATGGTCCGGCCCGCGCCGTCGGCGACTTCGCGCGAGAACAGGCCGCGCGCAATGAAGTGCGGGTCCTCGGCTGCCTCGCGCAGGCTGGCGACCAGGCTGACGCAGGTATCGCCGTCGCCGAACGCCTGCATCCATGCCTCGGCGCTGCGCTGGATCAGGACGGCCGCGACGCGCTGGCGCACGCTGGCGTCGTCCTCGGCCGCATCGGCCAGCTCCGGCAGGCCGATGACCTGGACGAAGGCGCGCCAGAACTTGTCCTCCAACGGCGCCACCGCCAGGTGGCGTCCGTCCGCCGTCTCGTACACCTGGTAGCGGCAGCTGCCGCCCGTGACCTTGTCGCTCCCGGGCCGAGGCCACTGCCCCTGGCTCCAGCCGTTGCCCAGCCCCCAATACATGAGGGTGAAAAGGTTGTCCGCCATGGCCACATCGAGGTGGCGTCCCTTGCCGTCGCGGTCGCGCTGGCGCAAGGCCAGCAGGATGTTCATGAAGGCGGGGTAGGCGCCGCCGGCCAGGTCCGCGGTGAGCGTGGGCGGCACCAGAGGCCGTCCTTGTGCATCCCCTGTCAGTGACAGCATGCCGGTCAGCGCCTGGTAGTTCAGGTCGTGGCCGGCCATGCCGGCCCTGGCGCCTTCCTGTCCATAGCCGGTGATGGAGCAATACACCAGGCGCGGGTTGATGCGCGCCACGCTTTCGTAGTCCAGGCCCAGACGTTGCATCACGCCTGGGCGGAACTGTTCGATGAGCACGTCTGCCTCTTCGATGAGCCGACGCAGGCGCGCGCGCTCGTCTTCGTTCTTCAGATCCATCGCCACCGAGGTCTTGCCGCGGTTGAGCAAGGTGAAGTTGACGCTGTCCTCGCCAAACCGGGGCAGGTAGCCGCGCATCTCGTCGCCGCCGGCCGGCCGTTCGATCTTGATGACGCGCGCGCCGGCCTCGGCCAGCAGCAGCGTGCACAGGGGGCCGGGCAACAGGGTGCTGAAGTCCAGCACCGTGATGTCGCTAAGCGCTTGCATTGCCGCTCTCCTGGAGGTGGCGCTGCCACGCGACGCGCGCGCGCCGCGCGGGGGCGTAGGCTTCCTGGCCCAGCATTTCGTACAAGGCCTGGCTTACCCGGTAATGGTGGTGCAGGCCGGTGCGGCCGAGCAGGGCGATGGGGCCTTCGGGATACCCCAGGCCCAGGCGCAGGGTGGTGTCCATGTCATCGGCGCTGGCCAGACCCTCGTCCAGGCGCCGCAGCGCCGCGTTGTAGTAGGGCCGCACCAGGCGGTTCAGGATGCGGCCGGGAAAGTCGTTGCAGACGGCGACTTCCAGGCCGGCCGCAGCGAAGGCTGCTCGTGCGGCCTGTAGAGCCTCAGGACTCGTGTAGGGTTTGCGCACCAGTTCGATGAGTCGGGTCGGCGCGTCGTCACCCAGGCGGAACCGTGCGAACCCGACCACGTTGCGGGCGCGGCCGTCGTCGTCGTCGCCCGTATGCTCGCCCAGGCATTCCAGATCCAGTTCGATGGCGACGAAGGGCGCCTGCTGGCTTTCTGCCTGCTCCTGCCGGTAGCGCTGGCCGGCCTGGGCGCCGAGGTAGACCCGTCCCTCGCCGCTGGCTTGGGCTTGCGCAAGGAAGTCGTGGGCTTGGGGGAAGGACGCGCTGTTCCCGGTGTCGATGATGCGGTAGACCATGGTAGTCATGCTCCGAAGATCTTGTCGTTGTCGTAGCGATGGAAGCCCGCGCCGCTCTTGCGGCCCAGGCGTCCGGCGCCAATCATGCGTTTGACCAGGGGGGGGCAGGCCGCGCGCGGCTCATTGGTGCTGCCGTGCAGCGCCTCGCACAAGAGCTTCTGGGTATCCATGCCGACCATGTCCAGCAAGGTCAGCGGTCCCAGCGGATAGCCCAGGGCGGTCTTGACCGCCAGGTCTATGTCGGCCGGTTCCGCGACCCCCTGGTCCACCATGTTGATGACGTCGTTGTGCCAGGGCACCAGGAAGTAGTTGAGGATGAATCCCGGCGTGTCGCGTGTGAGCACGGGCTGTTGGCCCAGCGCCTCGCAGAACGCCCATGCCTGATCCAGCGCTTCGCGCGAGGTGTTCAGGCCAGGCGAGACTTCCACCAGCTTCATCAGCTGCGCGGGCAGGCAGAAATGCATGCCCACGACTTGAGTGTCGCGGCCGCTGCCGCCGGCGATCTCGGTGATCGACAGGGTGGAGGTGTTGGAGGCGAACAGCGTGTGGGGCGCGCAGATCCGGTCCAGCTTGCGGAACAGCTCATGCTTGACCTGGATATCCTCGAACACCGCCTCGATGATGATGTCGCAGTCGGCCAGCGATTCGATGTCGTCGCTGGCATGCCAGTTGGCCAATATGGCTTCGTCCTCGCCGGCCGCCAGCTTGCCGCGCTCCACCGATTTTCGCAGAAAGGCGGCTGCCTGCCGGCGCCCCTGTTCGGCCAGCTCGGCACGGGTGTCGTAGGCGCGCAGTTTGAAGCCGGCGCGGGCCACGACGATCGCGATGCCCGTTCCCATGGTGCCGCATCCGACGACGCCTACGGTCTTGATGGTGTTCATGGACTACTCCTTGGTCAGAAAGCTGCGGCCGATGAGTTGGCGGTGGATCTGGTTGGTGCCTTCCCAGATCTGGGTGATCTTGGCGTCGCGCATCAGGCGTTCGACGCGATAGTCCTTGCAGTAGCCGTAGCCGCCCAGCAGCTGCACGGCCTCGGTGCTCATGCGCATCGCCAGGTCGGTGGCCTTGAGTTTCAGGATCGAGGCCTCCATGCCTATGTCGTCGGCGCGGTTGTCGACCATGCTTGCGACGCGCCACAACCAGGCCTCGCAGGTCGCCAGCTCGGCCGCCAGGTCGGCGACCAGGAACTGGATGCCCTGGAACTCCAGCACGCGGCGCTTGAACTGGCGCCGCTCGTTGATGTAGGCGATGGCGTCCTCGAAGGCGGCGCGCGCGATGCCCAGCGCATGCGCGGCCACGCTGGGCCGCGAGCGGTTCAGCGAGGTCAGCAGGATGCGCAGGCCGTCGCCCGGCTCGCACAGCAGGTTGGCGCGGGGGATGCGGCAGTTTTCGAAAGCCAGCGTGGCGGTGCTGGAGGCGCGGGTGCCCATCTTGTCCTCGGTGCCGACTACCGTCAGGCCCGGTGCGCCCTTTTCGACGATGACCGCGCTGATCGCCTGCTTGGCATCGTCGATGCCAGCCCACTTGCCGAACAGTAGGTAGACGTCGGCCACATCGCCGTTGGTGATGAAGGTCTTCTGGCCGTTGATGACGATCTCGTCGCCCTGGGCCTCGAAGCGGGTGCGCATGCCGGTGGCGTCGGAACCGGCCGAGGGCTCGGTGATGACCAGCGAGGCCAGCCCGCCCTCGGCGATGCGCGGCAGGAGGCGTTGCTTCTGTTCCTCGTTGCCGAATTCGATCAATGGCTTGATGGCATGGAAATTAGTGGCCCAGACGATGCCGGTGGAGGCGCAGGCCGCGGAGATTTCGCGCACGCAGGCCAGATAGCAGGAATAGGACAGCGGCGAGCCGCCATAGGCTTCGGGAATGAACATAGCGTTCAACCCCAAGGCGTTGATGTCGGCCACGTTTTCGTGGGGGAAGGCGCCGCTGCGGTCCAGTTCGGCGGCCCTGGGCGCGATGCGCTCGCGCGCCAGCTCCCGCACCGAGTCGAGCAGCATGGCTTCTTCGGGGCTCCAGGGCATGGAGGCGTCCAGGCGTTGCAGTACGTTCATTGATTGCTCCTAGCTGCTTGGGCGGGGCTCAGACCATCAGGCTCTGGCCGCCGTCCAGATAAATGGTCTCGCCGGTCAGAAAGCGCGAGCGCAGCGAGAACAGCATGGTCACCGCATCGGCGACTTCGGCGGCTTCGGCTGGGCTGCGGCGCGGAATGCGCTTCTGCAGGTGTTGGGCCAGCGGTCCGCTGGTCATGTATTCGCGGTTCAGGCTGGTCATGACGTAGCCCGGCGCCAGATTGACGACCTGGATGTCGTCGGCCGCCCATTCCACGGCCAGGCAGCGCGTGATGGCGCCCACCGCCGCCTTGGAGGCGCAGTAGGACAGGTTCTTCTTGACGCCCAGCTTGTCGTAGAACGAGCCCATGTTGACGATGACGCCGCCGCCGTTGGCCTGCAGCAGCGGATAGGCGGCCTGGCTGGCCATGAGCACGGACGTGGCGTTGCTGCGCATAAGGGATTCAAACGCCTCGGGCGCCAGCGTGGCGGCCGCGCCGTCGGTGTGCTGGCCGGCGTTGTTCACCAGGCCGGCGATGCGGCCTGCGGCGCGTTCGGAGACTTCGGCGAATGCGCGCTGGATCTGCGCGGCGTCGCCGACGTCGCAGGCGACGGCATGCCAGCGGGCGCGCAGCGCTTCAGGCGCGTCCGCCAGTTCAGGCGTCTGGCCCGAGCGCGACAGGCAGGCGACCTGAAAGCCCGCCCGCGCGAGAGAAAGGGCGATCTCGGCGCCGATGCCGCGGCTGGCGCCGGTGACGACGATGGTGGATTCAGGCATGGTCATGCATCCTTGAAGCAGGGGGGGCGTTTTTCGAGGAAGGCCTGCATGCCTTCGGCGGCGTCGGCGCTGCGATAGGCCAGGGTGGAAAGGTCGCGTTCGATGCGCAGCCCGAGCTCCAGCGAGGTTTGCATGCCGCGCTGGACCGCCTGGCGGGCGAAGTCGAGCGCGTGCAGGCCGTGCTGGAGCAACGGCGCGAGATAGGCCGCGCCGATGGCCGCAGGCTCGCCTTCCTCCGCGATCTGGTTCACCAGGCCAATGCGCTCGGCTTCATCGGCTTTCACCGTGCGGCCGGACAGGATGAGTTCGAGCGCGCGCCCTTCGCCCACCAGCCGGGGCAGGCGTTGCGTCCCGCCGTAGCCGGGAATGAGGCCCAGCTTGACCTCGGGCAGGCCCATGCGGGCCGCGGGCGTGGCAACCCGGAAAGTGCAGGCCAGCGCCAGCTCCAGGCCGCCGCCAAAGGCATAGCCGTGGATCACGGCAACCGAGGGGATGCGCAGTTGGCTGATGCGTTGGAACACTTCCTGGCCCAGGCGGGCGCCTTCATGCTCGTCGCGCAGCGTGCGTCCCACCAGCTCCGGTATGTCCGCCCCGGCGCAGAAGGCCTTGGCGCCGGCGCCCGTGATGACCAGTCCGCGCGCGGCCGATGCCGACACGCGCGCGACGGCCTGGTCCAGGTTCCGCAGTTGTTCGAAGCTGAGCGCGTTCAGCGCCTTCTGCCGGTCCAGGGTAAGCACGGCAATGCCGCCCGGCAGGGTTGATTCCTGAATCATGCGTGTCTCACTTGGTGTTCGTCGCGGCGCCTTGCCAGCGCACGGGGATGGGCGCGATCTTTTCGTCCTTGACCCAGTCCATCAGCGCGCGCTTGAGGATCTTGCCGCTGGCGGTCATGGGAAAGCTGTCCAGCAGGATGTAGTACTCGGGCATGTCGTACTTCGACAGGCCGACCTCGTTGAGGTGATGGAGGATTTCGTCGGCCTGCGGTGCGCTGCCGGGCTGGGGGACGATCGCCAGGCACACCATTTCGCCCAGCCTTGGGTCCGAAACGGCGAAGGCGGCCGCGCGCAGCACTTGCGGGTGGCGATGGGTGAGGTCCTCGATGCGCGCGGGGTGGATGTTGTGTCCGCCCCGGATGATCAGGTCCTTCTTGCGACCGACGATACGCACGTTGCCCTCGGCGTCCTGCACGCCCAGGTCACCGCTCATGAACCAGCCGGAGGCGTTGAACGACGCTTCGGTGGCTTCCTGGTTGCTGTAGTAGCCCAGCATCAGGAGGCCGCCGCGTCCGCCGATCTCTCCGATTTCTCCCGGCTCGGCTTCGGCGTCGGGATCCTCCTGCTTCCAGATGCGGATCTCGTAGCCCTTGCAGGCTTGTCCGCAGGTGCCCACGATGACGCCGGTTGGGGCATCGGGCAGTGTGTACTGATGCGAGCCATTTTCGGTCATGCCGTAGACGTTCTGCGGCTTGATGCCGATGTGCAGGAATTGCTCCGCCAGTTCCTGGGGGATGGGCGAGCCGGCCATGTAGAAGGCCTGCACCTCGCCCAGCCTGTCCTGCCCGCGGCGCTTCATCTCCGACAGCAGATCCATGGCATGGGTGGGCACGCCCATGACGTAAGTCGCCTTGCAGGCTTGCAGCCAGTCCAGCGGCGCCTGGCCGGCGGCCGGATCGTGCAGCACCAGCTCCATGCCGGCGACCAGCATCTGCTCCAGCGCCACGGTGCCGATGTGATGGCTCATGGGGCTGAGGCTCAGGGCGACGGTATCCTGGGTGTGGTGCCAGTCGCGCACCAAGGCCCGGCCGTTGGCCAGCAAGGTGTTATCGCTGTGCATGACGCCTTTGGGGGCGCCGGTGGTGCCGGATGTGAACGCCAGGTAGGTGATCTTGTCCGGGTTGAGCACCGGCGGGGTCCGCACGGGCGGCAGGTCGGCGGCGTCGGGGAAAGGATGGACGCCCGGGGGAGGCGGCATGTCCGGCCGCGGCAGGGCATAGAGGCGTTTGAGGCTGGGTATCTCGTGCGCCAGCGCGAAGATGTCCTTCTTGTCGGCATCGGCGCCATAGCCGACGGCGGCGAACAGGGCGCGGCAGTACATGCGCCGCGCCAGCTCGACCACTTCGGCCACGGTGTAGTTCTGGTGCAGCGATGGGCAATAGACATAGCCGCCGCGCGAGCAGGCCAGGAACAGGATGACGGTTTCGGCGCGGCTCGGCAGCCAGGCCGCCACCCGGTCGCCCTGCCGCAGTCCGGCCCGATTCAGACTCTCGGCCACGCTGTCGACGTGCTGGAGCAATTGGCTCCAGGTCAGGCGCCGGTAAGGGTCGCGCAGGGCATAGGCGTCGGGCCGTTCGCGCGCGTGATGGCGGGCCAGCGTGTACAGAGTGTCCTGCTGCCAGATGCCGGACAGGTAGTACTGGCGGGCAGCGTGCGGGGTCTGCAGCGTGAGTAGGGTGTTCATGTTGGGCGTCTCGTTGCGGCAAGGCGTCTCAATGGCCGAACTTGCCGGCGTCCGGCGCGCGCTTTTCCGCGAACGACGCCGCCAGTTCGTCATGCTCCGAGGTGTCGAGGTAGCCGCGCAGCAGCAGGTCGTGCGCCATGCGCGAGAGGCCGCCCACGCCGCCATGGCGCGCATTGAAGGCGCCCTTGATCGAAGCCAGCGCGAAGGCGCCGCGGTCGGCAATCTTCAGGGCATGCTCCATCGTGGCCTGGCGCAACTCCGCAGCCGGAACGACCCGGTTGATCAGGCCCATTTCCACGGCTTCCTGCGGCGAGATCTTGGGGTTGCTGTACCAGATGTCCTTGGCCCGCTTCTTGCCGACCAAGTCTTCCAGATACCAGGTGCCATAACCGGCGTCGAAGCTGCCGACCATGGGGCCTACCTGACGGAACATGGCCTTGTCCGAGGCGATGGTGATGTCGCAAACCATCTGCAGCACATTGCCGCCGCCCACGGCGTAGCCGTTGACCGAGGCGATCACGGGCTTCTGCAGGCGGTCGATGCTTTCGTACATGTCCAGCGTCGGCAACACGCCCGCGTAGAGCTGGCTGTCCTGCATGCCGTCCTTGCGTCCGCCCAGGCAAAAGAAGCGGTCGCCGGCCCCGGTGATGATGAGCACGCGGGTGCGCGTTTCGCGCCGGACCGCGTTGATGCAGTCGCGGATCTCGTGGCACATCGTTTCGGTGAACATATTGCCGTCGTCGGGACGGTTCAGCGTCAGAATGCCGACGGGGCCTTGTTCCTCGTACAGGATTTCCTGGAACTCCATGGTGCTGTCCTTGATCTGTGGGGTTGTCGAGAATGGAATGGGTCAAATCACGCCGCGCTCGCGCAGCGCGTCGATGCGCGGACCGGCGTATCCCAGCCAGCCGCGCAGGACGTCGTCGGTGTCTTCGCCCAGGGCGGGCGGGGACTTGCGGTGGACATGCTGGGAGCCGTCAAAGCCTATGCCCAGCCCTACCTGAGGGATGGCGCCGCTGGAGGCGGCGGCGCGATAGATCAGGCCCTTGTCCAGCAGGTCCGGGTCTTGCGCCACCTGGTCCAGTCGGTTGATGGGGCCGGCGGGAATGCTGTGCTCGGCAAACAGCGCCAGCCAGTGCGCGCGCGGCTGCGCGCGCAACAGCGCGGCGATGCGCGTCACAATGGCGTCCCGGTGCGTCCTGCGGTGCGCATTGCTGGCAAATTCCGTGCGCGCGCCAAAGGCCGGGTCTCCCACGGCCTGCCAGAAACGCTGCCAGATCCTGTCGTTGCCCAGTCCCAGCGACATGGGGTCATCGGCCGTATCGAAGACCTGGTAGATGGCGATGACCGAATCCTTGCCGCCCGAACGCCTGGGCAGTTCGCCGGACCCCAGATAGGGCAGCAGCCGTGGCGAGACGAAGCGCGTCATGCTCGACTGCATCGAGATGTCGATCTGGGTGCCGCGGCCATGCTGGCCGCGCGCGATGTAGGCCGCCAGTACCGCCAGCGCCAGATCTTGGCCAGCCAGCAGGTCGGCGGCCGGAGTGCCGACTTTCTGCGGCGCGGACTCCAGTTCGCCGGTCAGGTCCATGATCCCTGCGTAGCCTTCGGCGATCAGGTCGTAGCAGGGAAAGTCGCTGCGCGGGCCCGTCAGGCCGAAGCCGGTGAGCGAAGCATGGATCAGCGCCGGGTAGGCGGCTTTCAGGCTGTCATAGTCCAGGCCCAGCTTGCGCTGCACGCGGGGCACCATGTTCAGCACCAGCACATCGCTTTGCGCCAGCAAGCCATCGAGGACTTCGCGCCCTTCCGGCTGCGACACGTCCAGCGTGACGCTGTGCTTGTTGCGGTTGACGCTGAGGTACCAGAGCGAGACGTCCTGCAGAAAGGGCGGGCCCCAGGCGCGCGTGTCGTCTCCGGCGCCGGGCTTTTCCACTTTGAGCACGGTCGCGCCCAGGTCGGCGAGCAGTTGCGTCGCGTAGGGACCGGCAATCGAGGTCGTCAGGTCCAGGACGCGCAACGGCGCCAGCAGTTCCAGGCCGCCTTTTTTCGGATCCGCGTAGGGCAGGTTTTCTTGCGGTGTCATCAGTCATCCATGGTGGAAGTCACGTGGATGACATCAAGCAAGTTTCGTGCCATCTTATAAAAAAGGGAGCGCAGCAGGGCTGGCCACGCCTATGGATACGTCCGGAAGCGGCGGGTGTCTTCGGCGCAAACACTTTCCCAAGAACACGAAATCACTCGGAGACACAGGCGTCATGGAAAACGAGATACGCGGCGTCGTGGTGCTGGACGCCAGCGGCGAGGTGCGCTTTGCCTCGGGGATCGGCTCCGACTCTCGACTGCTGCGAGATCTGTCCAAGCGCTGGGCGGCGCGCGCCTTGCGGCCCATCCCTTCCTGCTTCGCGCTGGAGCACCTGGACGAGCCGCTCAGCGTGCTGCATGCGGCCACGCCCGAGGCGGCGTGCTTCCTGGTCAGCCTTCACGACGAAGCGGACCCGCTGTTCAAGTTCGTGGCCAGCGTCGACTTCGCCGGCGATATCCTGCGGCATCTCATCACCAATCCGTACGGCGCGATCAATGTGGTCGATGCGCAGGGCACCTTGCGCTACATGAGTCCGGTGCACGAAAAATTCTTCAAGTTGTCGCGCGGCGAAGGCGTGGGCCGGCCGGCGCGCGAGGTCATCGAGAATACGCGGCTCGACAACGTGCTGCGCAGCGGCAAGGCCGAGATCGGCCAGACCCAGGAGATGCACGGCACCACGCGGGTCGTGAGCCGCACGCCCATCTTCGATCGCCAGCGCCGCGTGGTCGGCGCCATCGGCCAGGTCATGTTCAAGAGCCCGGACGCGCTGCAGAAGATGAGCGCCGAGATTTCCCGGCTGCGCAAGGAGGTGAACTTCTACAGGCGTGAACTATCCAGCATGGACCGGCCGAATCGCGGCCTGGATGCGATCATCGGCGACAGCGAACCGGTGGCGCGGCTGAAGGAACAGATCGTCAAGATCGCGCCCTTGGATGTGCCGGTGCTGCTGTTGGGCGAAAGCGGCGTGGGCAAGGACGTGGTGGCGCATGCCATCCATATGCTGGGTCCGCGTGCCGGCGAGCCCATGGTGGTCATCAACGCGGCGGCGCTGCCCGTTTCCCTGGTTGAAAGCGAGCTCTTCGGCTACGAGAGCGGTGCCTTCACGGGCGCGGACCGCAAGGGCAGGCCCGGAAAGTTCGAACAGGCCGATGGCGGATCGCTGTTCCTGGACGAGATCGGCGACATGCCGCTGGAAGTGCAGGTGAAGCTGTTGCGGACCTTGCAGGACCGCACATTCCAGCGTGTTGGAGGCGAGTCACTGCACCGCTCGAACTTCCGCCTCATCTCGGCCAGCAACCGCGACTTCCATCACATGCTGGACAGCGGCGCCTTCCGTCTGGACCTGTTTTACCGCATCAGCGCCGTTACCTTGCGCCTGCCATCCTTGCGCGAGCGCCTGGAGGATATTCCGGTGCTTGCCGCCACGTTCCTGAAGCAGTTCGCGGATCGGCATGGCCTGCCCGTCAAGGAGATCGAACCGGCCGCTTTGCGCTTTCTGCAGTCCCTGCCTTGGCCGGGAAATGTGCGCCAGTTGCAACACGCCATCGAACGCGCCGCCATTTTCTGCGACGGCGATGCGATCCGGGTGGCGGATTTCGAGATGGCCGGCGAGGCGCGCGGCGCCTATCACCTGGACACCGTGCGCGTGGCCACGGCGGCGCCGCGCGACGGCTCCATGAAGGAGGTCAAGGACCGCATGGAGGCCGATCTCATCGTGGATTACCTGCAGCGCTATCACGGCAACAAGAAAAAGGCCGCGGAAGCGCTGGGCATATCGCGGTCCTATCTCTACAAGCGGCTGGCGGAGATCAACGGATCGCCTGGCCAGTGACACGGGCCGCCTGCGTGCGGCGGTTACGGCTTGCGCCTGTGGCGTGATTTGGTCGAGGCAATTCCACGTTTCGTCGAAAAAGGCGTGATCTCTCTTGCGCCGCTGACGAGAATCGATCCATTTCGACCCGAGCCGCTGTCGCTGGAAAAGAGGGATTGCGGGATTGGCTGTTGCCGCCTTTGCTCAGCGCTGCGCCACCGCGCGCCGCAGGCGCTGTGACGCAACCCGTCCCAGCACGACAGGCGCAACGCCATTGTTGAACGCCACCTCGGTCTGCGCGCCGGGAAGCTGCGAAAGGTGGGATACATGCTCCAGATTCATGATGACCGACCGGGACAGGGCGCAGAAGGGCGGGCAAGGCAGTTGGGCTGCCAGGCGTTTGAAGGTGATGTGCATCAAATCGTTGGCGTGGGTGGCGCTGCAAAGAAGAACATAGTCGCCTTGCGCTTGCGCCATGGTCAGTTCATGGATCTTGATGAGCTTGGTGCCGTTACGCGTGCGCAATGTGAGGTGGCCGCTGGCGCGCGGACGCAGCCGCGCCAGCGTCTGTTCAAGCCGGTCCGGCCGCACGGGCTTCAACAGATAGTCGACGGCTTGGACGTCGAAGGCGCGGGCCGCGTAATCGCTGTGCGCGGTGACGAAGACGACGGCGGGCGGGGCTTCCAGTTCGTCCAGCAGGTCGAAGCCGGTGGCGCAAGTCAGTTCGATGTCCAGGAACAGGGCATCCGGACGATGCTCGCGGATCAGCGTCCGCGCCTGTTCCAGATTGGCGGCTTCGCCCGCGACCTGGACGTCGGCCGAGGCTTCGAGCAGCCGGCGCAGGTAGCGCCGCGCCGGGGCTTCATCGTCTATGACAAGCACGCGCAGCATTTTCCTCCCTGGCGCCCTGATGTGGCGGGTATAGTCGTCGGGTTTGGCACGCGGGTAAATATAAGGCCTATGCAGTTTCCAGTGAACCCTTTGCAGGTCCGGAGGGCGTGTCCATGCAGTTCAAATTGATCAGCCAGGGCTTGAGCCCCGGGGAGTCCTCGCTCGGCTTCTGGCGGGCGCAGACGCTGGGTTGGCTCTTTCTTGCGATCGTGGGCTTCTTCATCCGGCTGGCGGTTTTTGGCAACGCCACCGCGGCCTTCTGGCTGACCGTGGCGCTGGAGCCGCTGGCGTTCGTCCTGACCAGCGCGGCGGCCGTGCTGCATGGCCGCCGCTCGGGCAAAGGCGATCCGCCCTTGCTGGTGCTGGTCTGCGCGGTGCTGTTCTGCCTGACCGCCTCGGCCCTGCTGGCGTCGATAGCCTACGGCATCCACAGCCTGTTCCTGCCCGGCTCGATCCGGGTGCTGCCGGGCAACCAGTACCGGTTGGGCTTTCTCTACTACATGGGCATGCTCTCCATCTGGACGCTGATCTACTTCGGCGTGTCGGCCGAATTGAGCGCGCGCACCGAGCGCCTGTCCAAGATGAAGGCGGAAACGCGCTCCCTGAAGCTCGAACTCGAACACCTTCAACTGCAGATCGAGCCACACTTCCTGTTCAACTCGCTCAACACCATCGTGGCCGAGATCGGGGAACGTCCCGCCATCGCGGAGGAAATGACCCGCAGCCTGGCCGAATACCTGCGCTACTCGCTGGACCGGCGCGGCCGCGGCCTGTCCAGGCTGGAAGAGGAGATCGAGGCCGCCGAGGCCTACGTGCGCATACAGGCGCTCCGTTTTGAAAAGAAGCTCGAGCTACGCTGCCAGATCGATCCGGCGACGCTGGAGATCAGTCTTCCGCGCATGACGCTGCAGGGGCTGGTGGAAAACGCGATCAAACACGGCATGCGCTCGGAGCATGCGAGTTTCCCGATCGGCATACGCACGCGACTGCAAGGCGGGGAATTGCTCATCGAAGTGGACAACCCGGGCAGGCTGCACGCGCCCTTCGATCTCGCCAGCGGCGGGGGTGGGCTGGGGAACCTGTGCCGCCGTCTGACGCTGAGGTATCCGGACAGGCACGAGTTTCTGCTGGAGCAGCGGGGGGAAAGAACGGTTGCTCAGATCAGGTTGAGGGGAGAGCCCCAACCTGTCTGACCTCGTAGCAAGCCCGCCGCTTCGTAATGTGGAGGCGCGGGCTGGAATCGAACCAACCTACGCGGATTTGCAATCCTGCTGCATAGCCACTCTGCCACCGCGCCATTTATTTTGTCCTAGGACATATATAATTGTGATCGAGGACAAAATAAATTGCAAGCATCCGCCGCGGACTGACTGCTGTTTCACGTGGCCGCCGGCCACGCGGCTGTCCTTGTTGCCGGGCCGCCATGGGGGCGTCCGGGATTCGATCGAGGACAGCAATGCAGTTCCAGTTTCCCATCGTCATCATCGACGAGGACTTCCGCTCGGAAAACACGTCCGGCCTGAGCATCCGGGTATTGGCCGAGGCCATCAAGGCGGAGGGCTTCGACGTGCTGGGGACGACCAACTACGGCGATCTCAGCCTGTTTGCGCAGCAGCAAAGCCGCGCCAGCGCCTTCATACTGTCCATCGACGACGAGGAACTTACGCATGGCGAGGGGACCGCGCCGGCGCTGCTGGCGTTGCGGGAGTTCATCAGCGAAGTGCGGCGGCGCAACGCCGACGTGCCGATCTACGTTTACGGCGAAACCAAGACCGCGCGGCATATTCCGAACGACATCCTGCGCGAACTGCAGGGCGTGATCCACATGTACGAGGACACGCCGGAATTCGTGGCGAGGCACTTGATCCGCGAAGCCCGGGCCTACCTGGAAGGCGTCAAGCCGCCTTTCCTGAAGGCCTTGCTGGACTACGCCGAGGACGGCTCCTATTCCTGGCATTGCCCGGGGCATTCCGGCGGCGTGGCGTTCCTGAAGAGTCCCGTGGGCCAGATGTTTCACCAGTTCTTCGGCGAGAACATGCTGCGCGCGGACGTCTGCAATGCGGTGGAGGAACTGGGGCAGCTGCTGGACCATAACGGCGCCATCGGCGCGAGCGAACGCAACGCCGCGCGCATCTTCAATGCCGACCACTGCTATTTCGTGACCAACGGCACCAGTACCAGCAACAAGATCGTGTGGCACCACATGGTGGCGCCGGGAGACGTGGTGCTGGTGGATCGCAATTGCCATAAGTCGATCTTGCACAGCATCGTCATGACGGGCGCGATTCCTGTCTTCTTGCGTCCCACGCGCAACCATTTCGGCATCATCGGGCCCATTCCGCGCAGCGAGTTCGATGTTGAGACGATCCGCGAGAGGATCCGCGCCCATCCGCTGCTCCAGCATCTGGACGCCGATGCGGTGCGGCCGCGGGTGATGGCGCTGACGCAGTCGACCTACGACGGCATCATCTACGAAACCGAGACGATCAAGGCGGCGCTGGACGGCTACGTCGATGCCTTGCATTTCGACGAAGCCTGGATGCCGCACGCGGTGTTCCATCCGTTCTATGGCGCCTATCACTGCATGGGCAAGCAGCGCGCGCGGCCCAGGGAATCTCTGGTGTTCTCCACCCAATCCACGCACAAGCTGCTGGCCGGCATCAGCCAGGCCAGCCATGTGCTGGCGCAGGACTCCATGACGCGGCGGCTGGACCGGCATCTTTTCAACGAAGCCTATCTGATGCACACGAGTACCAGCCCCCAGTACGCCATCATCGCCAGCTGCGACGTGGCGGCGGCCATGATGGAGCCGCCGGGAGGCACGGTGCTGGTGGAGGAGAGCATCGCCGAGGCGCTGGATTTCCGCCGCGCGATGAAGGAAGTCGGCACGCATTTCGCCGACGGCGACTGGTGGTTCAAGGTCTGGGGGCCGCAGGAGCTGGCGCCGGAGGGCATAGGCTCGCCCGAGGACTGGATCATCCGCGCCGACCGCGGGGATTCGTCCTGGCACGGATTCGGCGCGTTGGCGGACGGCTTCAATATGCTGGATCCGATCAAGTCCACCATCGTGACGCCTGGACTGGACCTGGATGGCAACTTCGCGGACAGCGGCATTCCGGCCTCCATTGTCACCAAGTTCCTGGCAGAGCATGGCGTGATCGTGGAGAAGACCGGCTTGTACAGCTTCTTCATCATGTTCACGATAGGGATCACCAAGGGCCGTTGGAGTTCGCTCCTGACCGCGTTGCAGCAGTTCAAGGATGACTACGAGCGCAACCAGCCCATGTGGCGGATCCTGCCGGAGTTCTGCCGCAAGTACCCGCGCTACGAGAGTATGGGCTTGCGCGACCTGTGCCAGCATGTTCATACGACCTATGCCAGGCACGATATCGCGCGGCTGACCACGGACATGTACCTGACTGACGTGACCCCCGCGATGAAGCCCTGCGATGCCTACGCCTGCATCGCCCAGCGGCGCACCGAGAGGGTGGAAATCGACCATCTGGAAGGCCGCATCACCACCAGCCTGATCACACCCTATCCCCCGGGCATACCCTTGCTGGTCCCGGGCGAGGTGTTCAACCGGACCATAGTCGATTACCTGAAGTTTTCACGCGAGCTGAACCGGGAATGCCCCGGATTCGGGACGGACATCCATGGCTTCGTGGAACTGCGCGACGAGGACGGAAACCCGCGCTACTACGTGGATTGCTTGCGGTAAGCCCGCTTTATGCGGACCGGGAAACCGTGTCAAACTTACGCCGGGAGTTGGCCCGGCCAGGGGCCTGCATTGACTTGGCGTGGCTCGGCCGCTGGCCATGCCAGGAACGGGATTGTCTTAGGACTCTATGAAAATACAAGGAAAGACCGCCGCGGAGATCTTCGATTGCGTGCGAGCGATGGCTCAGTCGGGGCAGCTGCCTCCGGGCCACGCGCTGCCGCCGGTGCGGGATTTGGCGGTCGAGCTGGATATCAACCGCAATACTGTCGCCGCCGCCTACAAGCGGCTGGTGACGGCGGGCATTGCCCTGACGCAGGGCCGCCTGGGTACCATCATCCGCGCCCAATCCGGTCCCGGCGAGCAGGAAGGCGCGTTGTCGGACTCGCCGCTGGCCGATCTGGCCAGCGGCAATCCCAATCCGGCCTGGCTGCCGGATTTGAGCGCCGCGCTTGCCATCCGGCCCTATCAGCCGCGGCTTTATGGCGAGCCCACCGTCAATGCCGGGCTGGAAAGCTATGCCCGCGCCTGGTTCGCACCGGACTGCCCGGCGCCTTTCGAGGTCAACCTGTCCCACGGAGCGGTGGACGCCATCGAGCGGTTGCTCAGCTCGCACCTGGTGGCTGGGGACAAGGTGGCGGTCGAGAATCCCTGCTTCCTGAGCAGCATCAACATGCTGCGCATCGCCGGCCTGCAGGCGCTGGGGGTGCCGGTCGACGCCGAAGGCATGCAGGCGGCGGCCCTGGAGGCGGCTCTGGCCAAGGGCGCGCAGGCCGTGATCCTGACGCCGCGCGCCCACAACCCCACGGGTTGCAGCCTGAGCGAAAAGCGGGCGAAGGCGCTGGCGCGGGTACTGGCCAAGTATCCGCATGCCATGGTCATCGTGGACGATCATTACGCCTTGCTGTCGGGCAAGGAATACCACTCGGTGCTGCCATCCGGCACGCAGCGGTGGGCGCTGGTGCGTTCGTTCTCCAAGACGCTGGGCCCCGACGTGCGGCTGGCCATGGTGGCCAGCGATCCCGCGACGTCGCGGCAGCTGCGCTTGCGGCTGGCTTCCGGCACCAGCTGGGTCAGCCACCTGCTGCAGGACATGGTCGAGGTCACGTTGGGACGGCCCGACGTCGCCAAGCAGATGGCCCAGGCCCGCAAGGATTACGCGCAGCGCCGCAAGGCACTGGAAGGCGCCTTGCTGGAGCAGGGCGTGCCGTGCGCCGCTGACGGCGATGGCCTGAACCTGTGGGTGCCGCTGGATACCGACGATCAGGCCGTCGCGCTGGCCCTGGCCCATCGCGGCTGGTTGGTGCGGCATGGCGACGCCTTCGGGGTGCAGGAGCCGGTCAGAGGCCTGCGCATCACCATCTCGGCGATCGAACCGGGCCAGTGCCGCAAGCTGGCGCGGGATATCCGGGAAAGCATGGTCTAGGGCCTGTGCAAGGTTCCTTTTAGTGTGAACAGGCCCTAGCCGCCGGCATCAACGCCGGTCGGCCATGGCTTGTCCCAATCTGACGGCGCGCCCCGTTTTCCAGCCGGGATGGAAACGCCAGGCGCTGCCCGGCATCAGCACCACCACGGTGGACCCGAGCTGGAAATGCCCCATCTCTGCACCCTGCGGCAAGCGCAAGGGCGGCAGGCCGCCGTAGTCCCACTGCTGGATGCGCCGGGCATGCGGCGCCACCTGGCCATGCCAGGTCGTGGCGATGCTGCCGACGATGGCGGCGCCCACCAGCACCATGGCGTAGACGCCATGGAGGGGATGTTCGAACCAGCAGACCACCCTTTCGTTGCGCGCCAGCAAGCCGTCCATGCCCTGCACGATCTCCGGCCGGACGGAATACAGCGTTCCCGGCACATGGCGCATGCCCAGCAGACGCCCCTCGCAAGGCATGTGCACCCGATGGTAGTCGCGCGGACTCAGATAGATCGTGGTGAACCAGCCGCCGCCCAACGCGCGCGCCAGGTCGGCATCGGCCAGCAACGCGGCCGCGCTGTACTGGCGCTGCTTGGCCTGGATCAGTTGCCCCAGGCTGATGCGGCCGAATTGGCTGACGGTGCCATCCGCGGGGCTGGTCCAGTCCGCGTCGGCCAGCTTGCGGGCGCCGGGACGCAGGGCGCGCGTGAAGAATGCGTTGAAGCTGTCATAGGCCCCCGGGTCGGGGAGCAGGGCCTCGCCGAGATCGATGCCATACCACCTGGCATACCCACGGATCAGCGGCTGGGCCACCCATGGTTGGCGGCATGAGGCCAGCCGGCCGGCGCAACGCGTCAGCCAGAGCTTGGGCGCAACGCGCTGGAAAAACAGGGAAAGAGACGTAGACATGAAACTCGCGGCTGCGGTGTGGGCGGCATGGTCATCGGCACGGGACTCGCGGCGCCTATCGCGGACGCGGCGCAGGGCAGCCTAGCGCGTCGCATTCCCCGCGGGTGGAGTCAGCTGGCGCGGCGGCCTCGATGTGAGGGGCATCGCCCTCGGCGAGCAGCCTGCCGATGGCCGCGCCCAAGGGCAGGTCGTCGATGCTGCCGAAGTGCTGCAGGCGCACGCGTCCCCGGCGGTCCAACAGGACCAGGCTGGGCGTGCCGCGCAGCCCGTAGGCTTGCATGGTCATCGGCACGGCGCCAGTCGCGGCTGGCCGGTCGATGCCGATGGGAAAGCTCCACCGGTACTCATGATTGAAGGCCCGCAGCGCGGCGGGGCCCATGACGTCATGGTGTTCGAACACGGTATGCAGGCCGATGACTGCCACATCCTGTCCGCGGAACAGCCTGTGCACGCGTTCGGCTTGCGGCAGCCCATGCGACAGGCACCCAGGGCATAGCATCTGAAACGCGTGCAGCAGCACGACCTTGCCGCGCAGGGCTGCGAGGTCGATGGGACCGTCCGCATTCAGCCATTCGTCCGCCAGCAAGGGCGGGGGCAATGCGTCGGCCAGGGTATCGAATCGGGGCATCTGCAGGCTCCTGTGGCGCGGCGGGCGGGGTGAGGGAGCTCTGCCCGCCGCGATCGGCGAATTACGCGGCCCGGCGCAGTTTCACGGCCGGAAAATCCACCGGCACGGCAAAGGCCACGTTGACGTAGTTGGTGAACAGGTTGAGCGCGACGTGCGCCAGGATCTCGACGATCTCCTGGTCGCTGTAGCCTGCGGCGCGCACGGCCTGCACGTCGGCTGCGCTTACTTGCCCGCGCGCTTCCACCAACTGCAGCGCGAAGCGCAGCGCCGCGGCAGTCTTGGGATCGGCGGCATCGCCGCCTTGCGCGGCCGCCATTTCTTCGGCGCTGGCGCCCGCCTTGCGCCCCAGGGCCGTATGGGCTGCGAGGCAGTATTCGCAGGCGTTGCGGTCGGCCACCGCCACGGCGATCTGTTCGCCCAGCTTGGCGGGGATGACGCCGCCACCCAGTGCGCCGAATGCGCCCCACATGCTCTGCAACGCGGCCGGCGAATTGGCGACGGCCTTGAACATGTTCGGCGTTGCACCAAAGGCGCCGTGGATCTGCGTGAGCAACGCCTTGCGGTCGGCGCTGGCGCTGCTGGCATCGATAAGAGGAACTCGGGACATGTCGGTAACTCCTGGAAAAGAAAAAAAGGCCGCCGGTATCGGACGGGCTGGAGAGATCGTACGTAGAATGGATGGACGAAAGGTGTTGTTTAATCCATGAAAATTGTCATTTCGTCCAAGATATGAGCGATCCTGTTCCTCTCCAGGTTGACCGGCTGTCGGCGTTGCTGGACCGTTTCCGGGTACGCGCCACGCTGTTCCACACGGGTGCGCTATGCGGCACCCAGGCCTTCGAAGCCGTGCCGGGGCGTGGCTTTCTGCACGTGTTGCGCCGGGGCGAGATGGAAGTGCGGCATCGCCCGGGCGAGACCGCCACACCGCGCCTGCGCCTGGCCGAGCCGACCCTGCTGTTCTACCCGCGCGCGGTGCATCACGAGTTCGTGAATCCTCCGCAGGACGGTTCGGATTTCACCTGCGCCGCGCTGGATTTCGACGGCGGCGAACGCAATCCCATCGTGCAGTCCCTGCCGCCCGTGGTGCGGATTCCGCTGGACGCGGTCGAAGGCTTGCGGCCCGCGCTGGATCTGTTGTTCGCTGAGGCGGATCATGTGCGCTGCGGCTCGCGCCTGCTGGCCGACCGCCTGTTCGAAGTGGTGCTGATCCAGCTGCTCAGGTGGATACTCGACCATCCGCAGGACGTAGGCGTGACCAGCGGCTTGGTGATGGGGCTGTCGGATCCGCGCCTGGCCAGGGCGCTGGTGGCGCTGCATCGCTCGCCATACGAAGACTGGTCCCTGGCCAGGATGGCGGCGATGGCGGGCATGTCGCGCAGCGCCTTCGCGGCGGCCTTCAAGGACGCCACCGGCGCCACCCCTGCGGCTTACCTGACCGACTGGCGGCTGAGCCTGGCGGCGTCGATGATGCGATCGGGCCGCGCCGTCAAACTGGTGGCGGCGGAGCTGGGGTTTGCCAGCGCCTCGTCCCTGTCCAAAGCGTTCCGGCAGCGGATGGGGGTGTCGCCCCGCGAATGGCTGGCTGCCAACGCGTAGCGCCCGCCGATCCCGCGCCAGCGCCAGCGTGATAATATTGACCTATGACAAAACTTCAGGCGGCATAAGCGTAATGGAAAACGCCGGCCGTTATTCCTACGCGAGGTTCGGGCATGAGCGAGCAAGACCCTGGGCAAGGCAACGGCACCCAGACACAGCATGACCAGCATGGCCGTTGGCCGCAGGCGCAGTCGGTCGAGGACTTCCGCCGCAATCTGGCCACGGTCAACGAGCGCATCGCCGATGCGGCGCGGCGCGCCGGGCGCGATCCGGCGACGGTGCGCCTGTTGCCGGTGAGCAAGACGGTGGAAGAGGCGCGCATCCGGCTGGCTTACGAGGCTGGCTGCCGCTACCTGGGCGAGAACAAGCTGCAGGAAGTGTCCAGGAAATGGGAAGCCATGGCAGACCTGACGGACCTGCGCTGGTCGGTCATCGGTCACCTGCAGACCAACAAGGCCAAGCTCGTGGCCCGTTACGCGGCCGAGTTCCAGGCGCTCGACAGTCTGCGGGTGGCCGAAGCGCTGGACCGCCGGCTGCAGACGGAAGGGCGCCAGCTGGACGTGTTCGTGCAGGTCAATACATCGGGCGAAGCCAGCAAGTACGGGCTGCAGCCGGACCAGATCGCGGCCTTCCTGCGCGAACTGCCTGCGTTTTCGGGGCTGCGGGTGCGCGGCCTGATGACCCTGGCGCTGTTCTCGGCCGAAGCGGCGCGGGTACGCGAGTGCTTCATCCTGTTGCGCACGCTGCGCGACCAGTTGCGCCAGGACGTGCCCGCGGGCATAGGCCTGGATGAACTGTCCATGGGCATGTCCGGCGACTACGAGATCGCCATCGAGGAAGGGGCCACCGTGGTCCGCGTCGGCCAGGCCATCTTCGGCGCGCGCAACACGCCCGACTCCTATTACTGGCCCACCGACAACGGCGCGCAAGCGCGCGAGCCGGGCGAGCCGGAGTAGCGCGCATGCCTGTGTATCGACTCATCATCAAGCGTGACGGCCGCCTGATCGGCCATTTCGAATCCACCGCGGCGTCCGCGCTGGACGACAGCCGTGACATCGCGGCGCGGCTGCCGGCCAAGGACGGCTATCAGCTCAGCCTGCAGGTCGCCGACGGCGAGCGGCGCCTGCTGGAAAGCACGCCGCAAGGCATCCGGCTGCTGGCGTCGGAAAACCTGTACGTCTCAACCCCCGAAGGCTTGCTGGGCGGCCTGGACCGTCACCCGAGCCCGCAATAGGAGTCCCTGGAATGAGCCTCAGCGCCTTGGCGATCCGCCACGTTCCCTTTGAAGACCTGGGCATATTGGCGCCGGTCCTGGCAGAGCGCGGCTACAGCGTGCGATACCTGGAAGCCGGCGTCGACGCCATCGATGCCGCCACCCTGGGCAATGCCGATCTCGTCGTGATCCTGGGCGGCCCCATCGGCGTCTATGAAACCGGCCGCTATCCCTTCCTGGAGCAGGAGCTGCGCGCCATCGCGCACCGCCTGCGCCAGGACAAGCCGACGCTGGGCATCTGCCTGGGCGCGCAACTCATGGCGGCGGCGCTGGGGGCGGACGTGGTGTCCACCGGCCGCGCGGAGATCGGCTATGCGCCGTTGACGCTGACGCCGCAAGGGCGGGATTCCGTGCTGAGCGCGGTTGAGTCCGTGCCCGTGCTGCACTGGCATGGCGACCAGTTCGCCATACCCGAGGGCGCGTCTCGCCTGGCCGAAACGCCGGGCTTCCCGAACCAGGCGTTTGCGCTGGGACCCAGGATACTGGGCCTGCAGTTCCATCTGGAGGCGGATGCCGCGCAGATCGAGCGTTGGCTGATCGGCCATGCCTGCGAACTGAGCCTGCGCCAGATCGATCCGGCCGTTATTCGCGAGGACGCTCTGCGTTACGGCCAGCAGCTCGAACGCTGCGCGCGCAAGGCGATGGAGCGGTGGCTGGACCAGATCTGAGGCAGCATCGGCCTACCTAGGCGGCTTGCGGCTTTCGGGGCGCTTCTGCAGCCAGTCCACCACGAACTCTCCGGACTCGTGGACATGCGTGCGCATGGCCGCGCGCGAGGCTGTGGTGTCGCGCGCGGCCAATGCCTCGATGATGGCCGCGTGGTGCTCGATATTCTTCTTCATGCGGGCCTCGTACATGCCCAGCACGGTCATGTTGAGGATGTTCTTGGTGTAGTCGGTGTGCAGGTCCTTGATGATGCGCTCCAGCGACGGATTGCCGGCGGCGCGGAAGATCAGGGCGTGGAACTCCTGGTTCTTGACCACCCAGTGCCGCATGGGCGCGGCAGCCTGGCGCGGCGCGGCCGCGCCTCCGGCGTTGACCTCGGTGTACAGTGCGGCGACGGCCTCGGCGCATTCTGCGTGGGTAGCCTGCAGCCGTTGCAGGTCGGCGTCGGAGATCCAGCGCGCCGCAAGCTCGGCCGCCATCCCTTCCAGTTCGCCGCGCAGCCAGTAGTTCGCGCCTATGTCCTTGATGGTCGGCGCCACCACGGTGGCGCCGTAACGCGGCTGCTGCACGATCAGGCCCTTGGTCTCAAGTTGTCGGAACGCTTCGCGCACCGGAGTGCGGCTGACGTCGTACTCCTCGGCCAGACTCTCCTGCCGCAGCTTCTGCCCGGGCGCATAAGCGCCATTGAAGATCTTCGCGGAGATCGACTCCACCAGATGCTGCACCAGTTCTTCCGCGGCGGGATATGCGCGATCCATGGCCTGATTCCCCTGTCCTTGAAGGCTGCGGCTATTCGCCGGCGGCTATTTTCCGGGTTTCGCGGAGAATACCAGCCGCCACTTATCTTGTTCCTGGCGCATGCGTTCCAGAAAGACCTGCGATCCCGTGGGCATGGGCTGGCTGCCTTGCGCATACAGCTGCGCCATGCCCTCGCTCTGCGCTACCGCCAGCATGGCGCGTTCCAGCTTGTCGAGGATGTTCCCGGGCGTGGCGGCAGGCGCCACCAGGCCCGATATCGAGCCGACGTCGAATTCGCCGCCTAGGGCTTCGCGGGCAGCGGGCACGTCCGCCAGATTCGACACCCGCTGTGCCGAGGTCACGCCCAGCGCCCGCATCTTTCCGGACTGGATGAAAGGCCCGACCACCACGATCTCGACCGCGGTCACGTCCACCACGCCGGAAAGCAGGGCGGTGGCCGCCTCTGCGCCGCTCTTGTAGGGCACGTGCATGAGCGTGGCGCCGGTCTGCTGCTGCATCAGGGCGAACACCTGGTGTATCGAGGTGCCCTGTCCGGAACTGGCAAAGGACACGGCGTCTGGCCGGCCGCGGGCCCGCGCCACCAGCGCCGGCAGGTCCTGGACCGGCGAACTTTCCGGCACCACCAGGGCCAGTGGCGTATTGGCAATCATGGATACGTAGGCGAAATCCCTGAGCGCGTCGTAGTTCAGCTGCTTGTGGATGAGCGGATTGACCGCGACCATGCCGTTGGTGATCACCATCAGCGTGTAGCCATCGGGTTTGGCCCGGGCCACGATGTCGGCGGCGATGTTGCCGCCGGCGCCGGGCTTGTTCTCCACCACTACCGGCTTGCCGAGCTCGGCTTGCAGTTGTTTGGCCACCGTGCGGGCGGTGAGGTCGGTGATGCCGCCGGCGCCGAAAGGCACGACCAGCGTGATGGGGCGCTCGGGCCAGTCCGTGGCGGCCTGGGCCTGGGCGGCAAGCGAAAGCGTCAACGACGCGAGGCAGGCGCGCAGAAATCGTGCGTGCATGAGGGTTGTCTCCTTGGAATGTTCTATTTCTTGGCGCTCAGGCCGGTCTCGGCAGGCCTGCGGCGGACGGCTGCCGGTCATGGCCGCCGCCCAGGGAACCGAGGCGTATCAGTGTTCGAGGTCCTGTTCGGTGATCGCGGGCGGTTCGCCTTTGATGTTCATGCGGCCTTCGTACACCGGCCGGCCGCCGGTCGTGGGACCCTGGTACTGGACGAAGAACAAGGTGCCGCCGGTCTCGGTGCTGAGCGCCTCCTCGATGTGCGGGTCCGGATGGAAGACCACCGTGCCGGGACCGTAAATCTTTCCGCCCATGTTGAATTCCCCTTCGATCACGTACCAGACCTGGGCGAAGTCATGCTTGTGCAGGCGGAAGCCCGCGCCCGGTTCATAGCGCAGAAAGCCGGCGTTGGGCTCGGTGGGGCGCTCTTCCCGCGTGTGGAAGAGGAACTTCGTCTTGTTCTTGAACCGGCCCATTTCCCATTCCATGTCCTCCGGCCTGCGGTACTGAGGCATGTGGTGGATCTGCGCCTGGTCGAGAACGTCGTTGCTGCTCATGGCTTGCTCCTTGGTGATTGACCGGGAAAGTCTATCGGCCTTGCGCGGGAATTACTGGATACAAGATTCGCCTGGCGGCGGCGCGGGCGGGAGATATCAGGCGCCCAGGAAATAGGTATTGGACCGGCCCGGGCGGGCTCCCTAGACTGCAAGCCGTCATGGAGAACGAGCTATGCACTTGAAGGGAATCATCGGCTACCTGTTGACGCCTTGCGACGAGCGCGGGCGGGTGGACTTCGCGCTGCTGGAGGCGCACGTCGAGCGGCTGATCGGCGAGGGCGTGCATGCGTTGGCGCCGCTGGGCAGCGTCGGTTGCCTGCCCTATCTGGACGATGGCGAGCGCGAAGCGGTCATTGACACCGTCATCGGCGCGGCGCGCGGCCGGCTGCCCGTGCTGGCGGGCGTGTCCAGCCTGAGCACGGCCAGCACCGTGCGCCATGCGCGCTACGCCGAACGCGCGGGCGCCGCCGCCTTGCAGCTATTGCCCAGCACCTACTGGAAGCTGACCCAGGACGAAATCCATGCCTACTACCGCGAGGTCTGCGAGTCGGTCGCGACGCCGGTGATGGTCTACAACAACCCGTTCACCACGGGCATGGACTTGCCCGTCGAATTCCTGGTCCGGCTGGCCGAGCTGCCGAACGTCAGCATGATCAAGGAAAGCAGTCCCGATCCGACCAAGATCGCCAGGCTGCGCGCAGTCTGCACCGCGAGGACAGCCGTGTATATCGGCCTGAACTGCATGGCGCGGACCGGATTCGCGGAGGGCGCGGCGGGCTGGTGCACGGCATCGGCCAATGTCAGCGCGTCCTACGCCCTGAACCTGTATCGCTGCGCGATGGCGGGCGACTCGCGTGGCGCGGACGAATGGTTCGGCCGCCAGATCGATCTTTTGAACTTCCTCATGGACCACGGCCTGCCGCGCACCGTGGCTGCGGGCCTGCGTCTGCGCGGCTTCGATAGCGGCCGTCTGCGCGCGCCCCTGGCGCCGTTGGCCCCGGATCTGGAACAACGACTTCTTGAAATCCTCAAAAAAATGGAGATAGCCCGATGAACAAGGGATTGCGCCGCTGCATGGCGGCTCTGTTGGGTGTAGTGCTTCCCGCCGCGGCGGCCTGGGCGGGGCCGTATCCCGATCAGCCCATACGTCTGATCGTGCCGTTCGGCGCGGGCGGCGTGACCGACACCACGGCGCGGGTGTTTGCCGAGGGACTGACGCGCGAGCTGGGCCAGCCGGTGGTGGTGGAGAACCGCGGCGGCGCGGGCGGTTCCATCGCCGCCGGCGCGGTGGCGAAGTCGCCGGCCGACGGCTACACGCTGCTGGTGATCACCAATGGCATGGTTGCCGTCAATCCGCTGATCTACAAGAAGCTGCCATACGACCCGAACCAGGACTTCACCTACGTCGCCATGCTGGCCAACACGCCGACGGTGCTGGCGGTGGGCGCGGACAGTCCGTATCCGTCGCTGCCGGAGATCATCAAGGCCGCATCGACCCAGGCCGACAAGATCGCGTTCTCCACGGCGGGCGAGGGTTCCGACAACTACCAGGTCCTGGAGCTGCTGCAGCAGGCGACCGGCGTGAAGATGCTGCACGTGCCTTACAAGAGCGGATCGGAGTCCATGACGGCCGTGATGAGCCGCAACACGGATCTGACGGCCGTTTCCGCCGTCACCGCGGTGGGCTTTGTCCAGGCCAAGCAGATTCGTCCCTATGCGGTGACGTCGGCGCGACGCCTGGCCAGTCTGCCCGACATCCCGACGGTCAAGGAAGTGTTGGGCAAGGACGTGGAAGGCGGCTCGCTGTCGGGCATTGCCGTGCCAAAAGGCACGCCGGCCGATGTGGTTGCGCGCCTGAACACGGCCATCGCGGCGGTGGCCAAGAGCCCTTCGGTGCAGGACAAGATCTACGCGCGCGGCAGCGAACCCGTGGACGGCACGCAGGCGGCGTTCGAACAGAGGGTCCTCGCCGAACAGAAGAAGTGGGCGGAAATCCTCTCCCGTCCGGCGCAGTAAGGGCAAGGCCGTCAGGGCGCTTGCGCACCCAGCACCTCGCGCGCCGTGTCGACGAACCAGCGGACCGCGGGATTCATGGGCTCGGCTGGCGCGGCCAGCGCCATGGCGTAGGTCAATGGCGCGTCCGCCAGGTCCATGAGGTCGACGTAGGCGACGTTGTCGATAGCGATCCTGCGCAGCGCCGCCGGGACGATGGCCACGCCCAGGCCCGCGGCGATGAGCGGCAGGCTGATGAGGGCATGGGACGATTCCTGCAGGATGCGTGGATGGAATCCGGCCCGCTGGCAGGCGGCGACGATCTCTCCCGCGAATCCGGGGCTGTCGGAGTGCGCCAGCGCCACCAGCGTTTCATCCGCCAGGTCCGAGAGCCTGGCGCTTGCCATGCCCGCCACCCGATGGCCCGCCGGCACGGCCAGCACCAGCCGTTCCCGCTGCAAGGCCGTGATCGCGATGCCCGGCACGCCGGACGCGGGCGGCACCAGGAATGCCGCGTCCAGCTCGCCGCGCTGCAGTCCGGCCAGGATGCCGACGGTACTGCCGCTGGTCAGGCGCAGGCGGATGTGCGGAAAGCGCTGCGCGAACTCGGGCAGGATGCGCGGCAACAGGTTCAGCGCGGCGCTGGGCACCGCGCATACCCGCAGCGTGCCCATGCGTCCTTCAGCGGCGTCGCGCGCGGCCTGCAGCGCGGCATCGGCGCCTTCGAGCAGGCGCTTTGCTTCGCGCAGAAAGGCGCCGCCGGCGACCGTGAGGCGCACGCCCAGGCGGTCCCGCTCGAACAGGTCCGCGCCGATCTCGGTTTCGAGCCGCTTGATGGCGACGCTCAGCGGGGGCTGGGTCATGTGCAGCCGGGCGGCCGCTTTGCGATAGTTCAGTTCCGTGGCCAGGACGACGAATTGCCTGAGCTGCCTGAAATCCATGCTGATCTCCCCGTGCTTTTTCCTTAGAGCTGCCGTGCCGGCTTCAGCCTCGCGCGCGCTGGAAGTCTGTCATGAAATCGGCCAGCGCGGCCGCCGCGGGCAGGTCTACCGCGTTGTAGAGGCTGGCCCGGATGCCGCCGGTGTGGAAATGTCCCTTCAACCCCATCAGCCCGGCGCTTTCGGCCTGGCGCAGAAACAGGGGCTCCAGGGCGGAGTCGGCCAGGAAGAACGGCACGTTGTTGATGGACCGGAACTCGGGCCGGACCTTGTTGCGGTAGAAGCCGCCGCTGGCGTCGATGGCGCGGTACAGCAGCCAGGCCTTGGCCTGGTTGGCCTGGTGGATGCGTTCTATCCCGCCGGTCCGGCGGATCCAGCGCAGCGTCAGCCCGGTCATATACCAGGAAAAGGTGGCGGGCGTGTTGAGCATGGAGTCCGCCCGCGCCGCGTGCGCGTAGTTCAGCACGTCTGGCGTGATGGGCAGCGCGCCGTCCAGCAGGGCTTCGTCCACCACCACGACCGTGACGCCGGTGGGCCCCATGTTCTTCTGCGCGGCGGCGTAGATCAGGCCATGCCGGGACACGTCGATGGGCTTGGACAGCAGGCTGGAGCAGGCATCGCACACCAGCGGGACGGACACATCCGGCGCGGCCGGAAATTGCACGCCATGCACCGTCTCGTTCTCCGTGTAGTGCAGATAGGCCGCGTTGGCGTCGAGCCGCCATTCGCCGGGAGCAGGCACGCGGTCGAACCCCGATGCCTCGCTGCTGGCCGCGACGCGGACCTGGCAATAGCGCCTGGCCGCCTCGATGGCCTTGCCGGACCAGAGCCCGGTGTGCAGGTAATCCGCGGAAGCCTTGCCGCGCAACAGGTTCATCGGCACCTGCGAAAACTGCAGCGTAGCGCCGCCTTGCAGGAACAGCACCTTGTAGCGGTCGGGAATCCGCAGGATGGCCCGCAGGTCCAGTTCCGCCTGACGCGCGATGTCGATGAACACGCGCGAGCGATGGCTGATTTCCATTGCCGACATGCCGGTACCCGCGAAATCGAAGAACTCTTCGTGCGCTTCTTGCAGCACTTCCAGCGGCAGCGCGGCCGGGCCTGCGCTGAAGTTGTATGACCTTGCCATGTGTCCTGATCCTGTCCCGCCTGGCGCGGGTTCCTGCAATGTTGCGCCGGTGGCGAGCGCTTGAGTCTACGGATAGAATGGCCGGCCCGGACAGGCCAGTTTTCCTCTTGTGAGCAGACCGCATGGCTAAGACCTTCGAGCTGGACACGCTGAAGATGCGCATGAATGATGCAGAGCTTCAGCGCCTGGAGCTGCATCAGCGCATCCAGCGGGCGCTGCGCGCCCTGATCCTGGACGGCGCGTTGGGGCCGGGCCTCAGGCTGCCCGCGACCCGCGGGCTGGCCAAGTCGTTGGGGGTGGCGCGCGACACCGTCGAGAACGCCTATGTGCAGCTGCACCGCGACGGCTACATCGTGCGCCGCGAGGGCTCGGGCAGCTATGTGTCCCAGACCGTTGGCACCGAACTGCGCGGCGCCGCGCGCAGGCGCGCGAAGTTGGATCCGAAGCTGGGCGCGCCGCAGCCGGGGGCGGGCTTGAGCCGCCGCGGACGCATGATCCTGGACAGCGGCGGGGTCGCGGACCAGCAGGTCATCAAGGCGTTCGCCACGGGCCTGCCGGAGACCCGCACGTTCCCCACCGAGATCTGGGAGCGGCTGCAGCGGCAGGTCCTGAAGGACTACCGCGCCCACGTGTTGCTGCACGGCGACCCGCAGGGCGCCGAGCCCTTGCGCCGCGCCATCGCCGCCTACCTGAACCTGGAGCGCGGGGCCAAGGTATTGCCCGAGCAGGTGCTGGTGTTGAGCAGCACCCGCCAGGCCCTGTTCCTGTGCGCGCAATTGCTGGCGGACGCCGGCAAGCCCATGCTGATGGAGAACCCCGGTTATTTCGGCGCGCGCAAGGCCTTCGAAGCCGCGGAGACGCGCATCGTCCCCATCGACGTCGACGCGCAAGGCATACGCATGGATCTGCTGCGCGCGGACCGCAGCGGCGCCAACTGTGTGTACGTGACGCCGTCGCACCAGTATCCCACCGGCGTGACGCTGTCGCTCGAGCGCAGGTTGGAGCTGACCGGCTGGGCGGCGGAGCACGGCAAGTGGATCATCGAGGATGACTACGACAGCGAATTCCACTACGACGGCCTGCCCACCGCCTGCGTGCAGGGCCTGGACCTGCATCAGCGCACCATCTATCTGGGCACGTTCAGCAAGACGCTGTATCCGGGGCTCAGGATGGGATACATGGCGTTGCCGCCCGGCCTGGTCGAGGCCTTTGCCCGCGCGCGCAGCATCATGGACGGGCATACCCCGCAGATTCTGCAGCTGACGCTGGCGCGCTTCATGGACGACGGCCATTACAACTCGCACGTGCGGGCCATGCGCAAGCTGTATGCGGGACGCAGGCAGGTGCTGCTGGAATCCCTGGGGAAACACCTGGGCGGCATCGTGCGGGCCGTCAGGCCGCCCGGTGGGCTGCAGATTCCATGCTTGCTTGAGCACGGATGGTCCGAGGAAAAGACCATCCGCCAGGCGGAGGCCGCCGGCCTGCGCCTGCCTGGGCTGAGCCGGCTCTTTGCGGGCGATTACAAGCAGCCGGGCTGGCTGCTGGGCTACGCCTCCCTGACGGCCTATGAAATCGAAGCGGCGGTGCTGCGGCTGTCGAATGCGTTGAGGAAGGCGTAGAGGGCTTCAGTACGGCAGCGGGAAGCGTCTGGCCAGCCCGGCCACGCCCTCGCGGATGGCTCTTTCCGTGCGGGCGTCGACGGCGCCGGCGCGCAGGCCGCCGAGCAAGGCCAGGATCATGTCGCCGATTTCCTGGAATTCGGCTGGCCCCATGCCGCGCGAGGTGCAGGCAGCGCTGCCCACGCGTATGCCGGAGGTGACCGTGGGCTTGGCGGCATCGTTGGGGACGGCGTTCTTGTTCAGGGTGATGCCTACCTGCTCCAGCGCTTGCTCCGCCGTGTTGCCGGCCAGGCCCCAGGGGCGCAGGTCGACCACGCCCAGATGGCAGTCGGTGCCGCCGGATACGATGGACAGCCCGCCCTCGGCCAGTCGGCGGCACAGGACCCGCGCGTTTTCGACCACGGCGTGGGCATAGGTCTGGAACGCGGGCTGCAGCGCTTCGCCCAGGGCCACCGCCTTGGCGGCGATGATGTGCATCAGCGGACCGCCCTGCAGGCCAGGAAACACCGCCGAATCGATCTTGCGGGCGAGTTCGCCGTCATTGGTCAAGATCATGCCGCCGCGCGGGCCGCGCAAGGTCTTGTGCGTGGTGGTGGTCGTGACGTGCGCATGCGGCACTGGCGACGGATACACCCCGGCCGCGGCCAAGCCGGCGAAATGCGCCATGTCCGCCATGAAGATCGCGCCCACCTCGTCGGCGATGGCGCGAAAGCGCGCGAAGTCCAGCGTGCGCGAATAGGCCGAGCCGCCGGCGATGATGAGCTTAGGCCTTTCTTGCCGGGCGATGCGCTCGACCTCGTCCATGTCCACCCGATGCGTGGCCGGATCGACGCCGTAGCTCAGGGCCTGCAGCCAGCGTCCCGACATGTTGACCTTGGAACCATGGGTCAGGTGCCCACCCGCCTTCAGGTCCAGGCCGAGGATTTTGTCCCCCGGCGCCAGCAGCGCCAGATAGACGGCCTGGTTGGCCTGGCTGCCGGAGTGGGGCTGTACGTTGGCGTAGCGGGCGCCAAACAGGCGCGTGGCGCGCTCGATGGCGATTTGCTCGGCCACGTCGGCGTTGATGCAGCCGCCGTAGTAGCGGCGGCCGGGGTAGCCCTCGGCGTACTTGTTCGTCAGCACGGAGCCCTGGACTTCCAGCACTGCGCGGCTGACGAAGTTTTCGGAAGCGATCAGTTCTATCGATTGCATCTGCCGGCGCCGTTCGGCGTCGATGGCGCCCCAGATGCCGGGATCGGCCTGCGCCAGGGGCAGGGCGCCGATGCAAGGCAGGGCGAGGCTGTCGGGAAGGTCGGTGTTCGTCACGGTGGTTCCTGTTTCGATTGGCAAGTGGCGATGAGAGGTCAAGGATGGGCGGCCAGCGCGCGCTGGCCGCCATGGATCAGCAAGTGCGCGGTCAGGCCGGCGATCAGGCCCCAGAATGCGCCGCCCACGCCCAGCAGGGTGACGTTGGCGGCGGTGGCCAGAAAGGTAATGAGCGCGGTTTCCCGGGTGCGGGCGTCGGCCATCGCATTGGCCAGGCTGCCGCCGATGGCGCCCAGCAGGGCAAGGCCGGCCAGCGTGGTGATGAACGCCTTGGGCAGCACCATGAACAAGGTCGCCAGCGTGACGCCGAAAGTGCCCACCAGGATGTAGAACACGCCGCAGGCCAGGCCCGCGATGTAGCGTTTGGCGGGATCCGCATGCGCGTCGCGGCCGGTGCAGATCGCGGCCGTGATCGCCGCCACGTTGAAGGCGTGCGCGCCGAAGGGCGCCATGATGAGCGAGCCCAGGCCCGTCACCGTGAGGATGGGATTCGCGCTGGTCTGGTAACCGTCGTTGCGCAGCACCAGCATGCCGGGCATGTATTGCCCCGTCAGCGTGATGATGAAGAGCGGCAAGGCGACGCCCAGCAGAGCCTGCAGCGAGAACCGCGGCATCTCGAACACCGGCGCGGCCAGGCTGAGATGGACCGCCGAGAAATCGATGCGGCCCTGTGCGATGAGCAGCCCCAGGCCGATGACCAGGATGCCGACCACCGCGAAACGCGAGGTGTAGCGCTTGAGCAGCGCGTAGGAGATGACCAGCACGATCACCAGCAGCGGATCGGCGCTGGCGCCGCCGAAGGCATTGACGCCGAACTGCAGCAGGATGCCGGCCAGCAGGCCCGCGGCGATGCCGCCCGGAATCATGCGCACCAGTTTTTCGAACGCGCCGGACAGCCCCAGCACGATGAAGCCCAGCGCCGACAGGATGTAGGCGCCGATGACCTCGCCGTAGGGCGTGAACGGCATCACGGTCGCCAGAAACGCCACGCCGGGCGTGGACCAGGCGGTGATGACTGGCGCCTTGTAGCGCCAGCTCAGCAGCGCGCCCGTGATGCCCACGCCGACGGAAACCGCCCATACCCAGGAAGTGGTCTGGGCTGGCGTCAGCCCGGCCAACTCCGCTGCCTGGAACACCAGCACAAAGGTGCCGCCGTAGTTCACCAGCACCGAGATCAGGGCAGCGACGGTGGGGGAAAAGAAATCGGCGGGTCTGAGGCCAGCCGGCGATGCGTTCATGTTTCACTCCGCGTTCGTGGTGGGGCTTGGCCGCGGCCAGGCTTGAACGGGGAGTCTAGGTTGCTTGCGGTATGTTGATACCTGCCACATTTGTGCTTGTGGGCAGACCGCTTCGTGGCGCGGCGAAAACCCTGGCGGCGGACTTGCGCTCCGGCCTTACCCGGGTGCCAGGCTCTCCTCGCGCAGTATCTGGCCCAGGCGGCGTGCGCCAGGTCCTGCCGCGTCGGGATCGGGGTAGACGAGGTACAGCGCGCCCCAGCGTTGCGCGCCTTCCCGCAGCGGCAGCGGCTTCAATTCGCCCGCGGCCAACTGCTCGCGGATCCAGTCTTCCGGATACCACGCAAAGCCCATTCCCAGGCAAGCGGCGCGTATCGACGTGCTTTTGTGGCTGACGGTGATGCGCTGTTCGGCGACGTCCCAGACGCTGGGCCGCACGCGCTGGCGGCCGCTGTCGCGGATCACCAGATGGCGGTGCGCCTTGAGGTCTTCGAGCGACAGCGGGCGGTTCATCAGGTGCAGGGGATGCGAGGGCGCGGCCGCGGCGATCGCGCAGTAGCGCAGCAGCGCGTCGCCGACATGGCCTGCCGGAATGTGGTCGGCGCAGATCGCGAGGTCGGCTTCGCCCGAGAGCAGCAGCTCGTCGGTCCCGCCCACCACCGATTCATGCAGTTCGATGCGGGTCTCGGGGAACTCGCCGGCAAACCTGTCCAGGCAGCGCAGCAGCAGGTCCGTCGGGAACAGGCTTTCCACGGCCAGCGTGAGCATCTGCTCCCGTCCCTGGGCCAGATTGGCCGCCGCCCGTTCCAGGCGCCGGGCCTCGTCCACCAGCGACTTGCCGCGCCGGTAGAGGATCTTGCCGTCGTCCGTGAGCATGGCCCGGCGCCCGTCGATCGTGAATACGGCCACCCCCAGCCGTTCCTCGATCTGGCGGATTGCGTAGCTGATGGTCGACTGCGATTTGCTGAGCGCGTCGGCGGCCTGGGCGTAGCCGCCCGCGTCCACCACGGCGACCAGGGCCTGCCATTGCTCCAATGAGATGCGAGGCGGCATACATATCTATCCATTAGATAGTTTTAGGCGAAATATTGAACTATTTTATCTGATTGGTAGATGATTCAATGGGCTCATCGTCATCGCGACACAAGGAGCCCCACATGAACATCCTGGTCATCGCCGCCGGCACGCCTGCCGGCTCTTACTCGGCCTCGCTCGCCGAACGCTACGTGGCCGGCGCCACGGCCGGCGGCCGGGCGCGGGTGGTCTGGGCGGATCTGGACGCGGAGTGCTTCGATCCGCGCATGACTGCGGCCGACCTGGCTTTCTATCGCGGCAAGGGGGCTTTGCCCGGCGACGTGCGGCGCGAGCAGTTGCGCGTGGAGGCCGCCGACCTGATCGTGCTGGCGTTCCCGGTCTATTGGTGGAGCATGCCGGCGCTGGTCAAGGGCTGGATCGACCGCGTCTTCACCAAGGGATGGGCCTTCGGCGCCGCCGGCGGCCAGGCCGGCCGTTTGGCCGGCAAGCGCATGCGCCTGATCGCAACCGGCGGCGCTGGCGAGCAAGCCTATGACGGGCACGGCTACCGCGCCGCGATTGCCACGCAGATCGAACACGGGGTCTTCCACTACAGCGGCGTGAGCGATGTGCGCACGCACCTGTTTCTTGATGTCGAGAGCGGCGATGAGGCGGCGCGCGTGCGCGGCCTGTCGGATGCGCACGCGCTCGGCTTGTCGTTTACGGTGCCTGGGTCACAACCTGCGCGCTGAACATTTTCTCTTTCTACTCTTTTCAATGAGGTCCGCCATGTCCATCGCCACCCGCGAAATCCACTTGAAGCATCGCCCCACGGGGCTGCCCGCGCCAGCCGACTTCGCGCTGGTCGAAACGACGCTGCCCGCGCCCCAGCCAGGGCAGATCCTGGTCCGCAATCTGTGGATGTCGGTCGATCCGTACATGCGCGGCCGCATGGATGAACGCAAGAGCTATATTGCTCCGTTCGCGCTGGATCAGGTGATGGAAGGCGCGGCGGTAGGCGTGGTCGAGCAGAGCGCCGATCCGCGCTTTGCCGCGGGCGATCGCGTGGTGCACTTCGCGGGTTGGCGCGAGCATGCGCTGATCGACGCGGCGCACGCCACCGCCCTTGCCGACGACGGCATCGCCTTGCAGACTTACCTGGGCGCGCTGGGCTTTCCGGGGCTGACCGCCTATGTGGGGTTGACGCGGATCGCCAACGCGCAAGCGGGTGAAACCCTCTTCGTTTCCGCGGCCAGCGGCGCGGTCGGCAGCGTGGTGGTGCAGATGGCGAAGCAGATGGGGCTGCGCGTGGTGGCGTCCGCGGGATCGGAGGACAAGGCGCGGTGGCTGCGCGAAGTGGCCGGCGCCGACGCGGTCATCGATTACCGCCGCGCGCCGGACCTTACCGCGGCGCTGGTGCAGGCCGCGCCGCAAGGCATCGACATCTACTTCGACAACGTCGGCGGCGACCATCTGGACAGCGCGCTGGCGCTGGCCCGCGACCATGCGCGTTTCGTGCTGTGCGGCATGATCTCGGGCTACAACGATGGCAAGCCGGCCATCGGCGTGCGCAATCTGTTCTCGGCCATCGAAAAGCGCATCACGCTGCAGGGCTTGATCGCCTCCGACCACATCGACGTGCTGCCGGAATTCATCCCCCGGATGAGCGCGTGGATCAAGGCCGGACAGGTGCAGTTGCGGGAAACGGTGGTGGACGGACTGGAGCGCGCGCCCGAGGCGTTCATCGGCCTGTTCAAGGGCGCCAATACGGGGAAGATGTTGGTCAGGCTGACCAAGTCCTGAAGATAGTGTCGGTGTGCGTGGATCGGCGGCTCCGTGAAATCCGCCATTTCCCAGCGCCAGGCCCGCCGATACACTGGCCGCTCGCCATTCCAACGAGACAGCCATGAGACATCTACTTTCCGCCCTGGGCGCAGCGCTGGCCTTCACGCTAGTCGCCCAGGCGTCGGCCCAGCAAGTCCCGCCTGCGGCCTCCGTGCCGCGCGATCCGTTCTTCTGGCTGGGCGAGATCAACAAGGCCACCGCCGTCATCAACACGGACGAGGGGCTGCTGGACAAGTCCATGGCGCCGCGATTGGCGGCCGGCGTGGCCAAGGTGATCAGCGACGGCAACCAGCCCGGCGCCAAGCGCCCGGCCAGCGTCATCACCTTCGAGCCGCTATTGATCAAGGCGGCGGGCGAGGACGTGACGCTGCTGCACGCGGGGCGCTCCAGCCAGGATATGCACGCGACCTACCGCAGCGCCATCCTGCGCGACAAGCTGCTGGACCTGGCCGACCAGCTGAACGCCACGTCCAGGACTCTGGTGGAGCTGGCGGGCAAGCATGCCGCGACCGTCGTGCCGAACTACACCAACGGCGTGGCGGCGCAGCCCAACAGCTATGGGCACTATCTGCTGGGGCAGGCCGCCGGGCTGGCGCGCGACGCGCAACGCATCCGCGAAGCCTATGTGCGCATCGACCGCTCGCCCATGGGCACCACGGTGCTCAACGGCACCAGCTGGCCGCTGGACCGCAAGCGCATGGCGCAATACCTGGGCTTTGCCGCGCTGGTGGACAACGCCTATGACGCCTCGCAGATCTCGTCCATGGACCAGCCCGTCGAAGTCGCGTCCATCGTCACCAGCATCGCGCTGCGCACCGGCAACTTCGTCGAGGACGTGATGACGCAGTACGCCCAGCCGCGTCCCTGGATTCTGCTGGAAGAAGGCGGCGGCAATACCTACGTGTCCAGCGCCATGCCGCAGAAGCGCAATCCCGGCCTGCTCAACGACACCCGCAGCGACGCGTCCACCGCCGTGACGCTGGCCATGGGGCCGGTGGTGCAGACGCACAACATCACGCCCGGCATGAGCGACCCGAAGGACGTGAAGCAGAATTCCGCCATGGTGGACGCCGGGATTTCGGCGCTCAAGCGCTGGGACCGGGTGCTGAAAGCCATGGTCGTCAGCCCCGACCGGGCGCTGGAAGAGCTGAACAGCGACTGGACGGCTTCGCAGGAGCTGGCCGACGTGCTGATGCGCAAGTACAAGCTGCCGTTCCGCGACGGCCATCACTTCGCGTCGGAGGTCGTGAGCTACGCCAAGACCAACAACATCAAGCCGCTGGACTTCCCATACGAGCAGGCGCGTCGCATCTATGCAGACGCCATGAAGGACTCGAAGTACGGCAACGAACTGCCGATGAGCGAGGCGGAGTTCCGCTCGACGCTGGACCCGGTGGCCATCGTCAAGAACCGCGCCACCTCGGGCGGTCCGCAACCGGCGGAGATGGAGCGGATGTTGAAAGAGGCGCGGACGCAGCTGGCTGAACAGGACGCCTGGATCAAGGCGCGCCGCGCCCACATCAACGATGCGCTGGCGGAGCTGGACAAGAAATTCGGCGCGCTGGTGGCCAGCGCGCCGAAGGAGAAGGGACAGTAGGGAGGGCGCTTCCCGGCGCTTGCCGGGAAGCCCTGCTCAGCCCCGGGCCGGGAAGGGCGCCGCGAAGCGGCGCAGTCGCAGCGCGTTGCTCAGCACGAACACGCTGGACAGCGCCATCGCGCCCGCCGCGAACACCGGCGACAGCAGGCTGCCGTTGACCGGGTACAGCAGGCCAGCCGCCACCGGGATCAGCGCCACGTTGTAGGCGAAGGCCCAGAACAGGTTCTGCTTGATGTTGCGGATGGTGGCCTTGGACAGGGCGATGGCGTTGGGCACCCCGCCCAGGTCGCCCGACATCAGCACCACGTCGGCGGCCTCGATGGCGATGTCCGTGCCGGTGCCGATGGCCAAGCCCACGTCCGCTTCGGCCAGGGCCGGCGCGTCGTTGATGCCGTCGCCCACGTAGGCGATGGGGCCGTACTGCTGTTTCAGGCGCTGCACCGCCGCAACCTTGCCGTCCGGCAGCACTTCGGCCACGACTTCGTCGATGCCGAGCTGGCGAGCGATGGCCTCGCCGGTGCGGCGGTTGTCGCCGGTGATCATGGCGACCTTCAGGCCCAGGTCATGCAGGGCGCGGATGGCGGCGGCCGTGGTTTCCTTGATGGGGTCGGCCACGGCGATCATGGCGGCCAGCTTGCCGTTGATGGCGGCGTACAGCGGCGTCTTGCCTTCGTCGCCCAGGCGCGCGACATCCGAACCGAAGGACTCGACGCTCAGGCCAAGTTCGCGCATGAAACGGTCGGCGCCGATCTCGACCAGGTCGCCGTCGACCCGGGCGCTGACGCCAAAGCCAGTGATCGATTCGAATTGCGAGATCGTGCCCAGCGCGACGTTCTCGGCGCGCGCCGCATCCACGATGGCCTGCGCGATCGGGTGTTCGGACTTGGCTTCGACGGTGGCGACCTTGCCCAGCACGGCAGCGCGTTCGAAGCCCGGCGCGACGATCAGGTCGGTCAGCTCGGGGCGGCCCTTGGTCAGCGTGCCGGTCTTGTCCACGGCCACGACCTGAGCGTCCTTCAGCGATTGCAGCGCTTCGCCCTTGCGGAACAGCACGCCCATCTGCGCGGCGCGGCCCGTGCCCACCATGATGGAGGTCGGCGTGGCCAGGCCCATGGCGCAAGGGCAGGCGATGATCAGCACGGCCACGGCATTGACCAGCGCGAAGGTCAGGGCGGGCTCGGGGCCGAAGGTCAGCCAGATGATGAAGGTCACGGCGGCGGCCGCCATGACCGCAGGCACGAACCACATCGTGATGCGGTCCACCAGGGCCTGGATCGGCAGCTTGGAGCCTTGCGCCTGTTCCACCATGCGGATGATCTGCGCCAGCAGCGTGTCGCCGCCCACCTTGGTGGCGCGGAACGTCAGCGCGCCGTTCTGGTTGACGGTGCCGCCGACCACTTCGGAGCCGGGTTGCTTTTCGACCGGCACGGGTTCGCCGCTGATCATGGACTCGTCGATGTAGCTGTTGCCTTCCACGACCTCGCCATCCACGGGGATGCGCTCGCCGGGGCGGACTTCGATCAGGTCGCCGGCCACCACTTCCTCGATGGCGAGTTCCAGCGTCGCGCCGTTGCGCACGACGCGCGCGGTCTTGGCTTGCAGGCCGAGCAGGCGCTTGATGGCCTCAGAGGTGTTGCCCTTGGCCCGGGCCTCCATGTAGCGGCCCAGCAGGATCAGCGCCACGATGACCGCGGCGGCCTCGTAGTAGACGTTGACCGTACCTGCAGGCAGCAGTCCGGCCGCGAAGGTGGCGACCACTGAATAGGCATAGGCGGCGGACGTGCCCACCGCCACCAGCGAGTTCATGTCGGGCGCGCCGCGCAGCAGCGCGGGGATGCCCTTCTTGAAGAAGCGCAGGCCGGGGCCGAACAGCACGATGCTGGCCAGAACGAACTGCAGGTACCAGCTGTTCTGCGTGCCGATGGTCTCGGCGATGACGTGGTGGAACGCCGACACGATGTGCGCGCCCATTTCCAGGATGAACACGGGCAGCGCGAAGATCGTGGCGACGGTCAGCGCGCGCTTGAGCGACTTCAGCTCGGCGGCCTGGCGTTCGGCCACGGCGTCGGTGTCGCTGGCTTCGGCGGCCAGCGGCTTGGCTTCGTAGCCGGCCTTGGCCACCGCCTGGATCAGGGCGCTGGCGGGCACGCCGCCGGCTGCGGTGATGCTGGCGCGCTCGGTGGCGAGGTTGACGCTGGCGCTGTTGACGCCGGGCACCGCCTTCAGGGCCTTTTCGACGCGGCCCACGCAGGAGGCGCAGGTCATGCCGGTGACCGACAGTTCGATGGTGGTTTCGGCGACGGCATAACCCGCCTTCTGCACCGCCTGCACGGCGGCGGCGACGTCCGGCGCGCCTGCAAACGTGATGTCGGCGCGTTCGGTCGCCAGGTTGACGCTGGCCTTGTTGACGCCGGGCACGGCCTTCAGGGCCTTTTCGACCCGGCCCACGCACGAGGCGCAGGTCATGCCTTCGATAGGCAGGCTGACCGCGACGCTGTCTGCTGGGATGGCACTCATATCCGCTCCTTGAAAACTTGGAATTTCCTGCTGATGGGTGCCACTATAAAGATTCCAATGATGTCAAGGTCAAGCGTTGGATTGCAGTGTGCCTTCCTGTGGGGGAAATGACCGCCGGCCGGGGCGCGGTCGATGGGATTGATAAATGGGGACGTATTTGCCGGCGCCGAGCGGCGCCGGCCTAGCTCAGAACCAGATACGCACGCCGGCCAGGATGGCGCGTTCGGAACGGCTTTCTCCGGCCTCGCTGGCGTAGCTCGCGGTCTTGCCGAACTTGCGTCCGAACGACACGCCGACATAGGGAGCGAACTCGCGCGTGACTTCGTAGCGCAGCCGCAAGGAGAACGATGCGTCGGACAGGCCCGAGCCCACGCCGCGCGCCTCATCGTTCTTGCCGTTCAGGCTGGCTTCGATCTCGGGCGTGAGGATCAGGCGCTGCGTGAGCAGCAGGTCGTACTCCGCCTTCAGCGCCAGCGCCGTCCTGCCGGATCCGCCGACATAGCCGGTGATCTCGGTCTCGATGCCGTAGGGCGCCACGCCCTGCACGCCGAAGGCCGCCCAGTTGCGTTTCGGACCCGTGCCGAAATCGCGCCGTGCGCCCAGCTGCAGGTCCCAGAACGGCGAGATCGTGTGGCTCCAGAAGGCCTCGATCTTGGCATCCGTGCTGCCGTTCAGGCGATCGCCCTCGCTTTTGATCCACAGCTTGTTCAGATCGCGGCCGATCCAGAACTGGCCGTCCCATTGCAGGCTGGTCTGTTCGTTGCGGTCATAGGCGACGCCGAGCTTGTCGAACAGCAGATGGCTGGTGACGACGTTGTCCATCATGTGCGGATGGATGCGGTAGGCGGCGTAGCGCTGCTCCGTGCTGCCGTCGCTGGAGGGCAGGGAGCCCACCGGCGGGCCTTTGCGCGGGGATTCGTCCATGCCGGGCATCGAGCTGTGGTCCATGCCCGGCATCGAACCGTGATCCATGCCTTTCATCGCGCCGTGGTCCATGCCTTTCATGGAGCCGTGGTCCATGCTCTTCTTCGAGGCCGGCGTCTGGCCCTGCATCGATCCATGATTCATGCCAGGCATTGCGCTGTGGTCCATGTCCTTCTTCGGGGCCGCGGTGGAACCCTGCTTCGAACCGTGGTCCATGCCCTGCATGGAGCCATGGTCCATGCCCTGCATCGAACCGTGGTCCATGCCGTTCATCGTTCCGGCCGGCGTCTGCGCCAGGGCCAGTCCGGATGCGGCGGAAAGGAGGGCGGCGCCCGCGACGAGCCCGGGCCAGTGCTTTCTGGATGTCGTTGTTCTCATTGTTCCCCCTATTCCACGACGACCGCGCGGAACATGCCGGCCTCCATGTGGAACAGCAAATGGCAGTGATAGGCCCAGTTGCCGCGCGCGTCCGCGCTGACGCGGTAGGTGAGGCGCTGCGCCGGGTTCAGGCTGATCGTGTGCTTGCGCACCTGGAAATTGCCGTCGGCGGATTCGAGGTCGCTCCACAAGCCGTGCAGGTGAATGGGGTGCGTCATCATGGTGTCGTTGACCAGCACGAAGCGCACGCGCTCGCCATACTTGAGCACGATGGGCTTGGCCTCGGTGAACTTCAGCCCGTTGAACGACCACATGTAGCGGTCCATGTTGCCGGTCAGGTGCAGCTCGATCTCGCGGGTCGGGGGGCGGTTGTCCGCGGGTTCGACCATGGAGTGTAGGTCGGCATAGGTCAGCACGCGGCGGCCGTTGTTGCGCAGGCCCACGCCGGGATCGTCCAGCCGGGTCGAAACGATGTCGGGCACCATGGAGTTGGCGGGACTGTATTCGGCGGGATAGGGGTGCTTGACCTCGACCATGCCGCCTTCGTTGCCGCCCGCGCCATGGTTCATGCCGGCATGATTCATGCCAGCCATGCCTGCGTGGTTCATGCCTGCCATGGAGCCATGGTCCATGCCGCCTTGCGTCCCAGCGTTCATCGCGCCTTGGGCGCCGTGGTCCATGCCCCCCGCCTGCGAGCCGCCCATGTCCATGCCGGGCATGTCGTGCGCCATGCCCATGTCCATCATGGTCAGCACCTGCACCGGGTCCAGCGCCGGGATCTCGGCCTGCATGCCTTCGCGCGGCGCCAGCGTGCCGCGGGCATAGCCGGAGCGGTCCATGGCCTGCGAGAAGATCGTATAGGCGCGCTCGTCCTGCGGTTCGACGATGACGTCATAGGTCTCGGCCACGGCGATGCGGAACTCTTCCACCTCCACGGGCCGCACGGCCAGGCCGTCGGCGGCCACCACCGTCATCTTCAGGCCGGGGATGCGCACATCGAAGTAGCTCATGGCCGACCCGTTGATGAAGCGCAGGCGGATGCGTTCGCCCGGGCGGAACAGGCCGGTCCAGTTGCCGGCCGGCGATTTGCCGTTGGTAAGAAAGGTATAGGTCGCGCCCGAGACGTCGGCCAGGTCGGTCTGGTTCATGCGCATCTTCTGCCACATGAGACGCTCGTTCAGCGCATTCTTCCAGCCGGATTTCTCGGCATCGTCGATCAGGCTGCCGACGGTGGGCTGGATGTAGTTGTAGTAGTCGGGCATCACCTTGAGCTTGCGGAACACGCTCATGGGATCTTCGTCGGTCCAGTCGGACAGCAGGACGACATAGTCGCGGTCGGCGCGCACCGGGTCCGGACGCTTGGGATCGATGACGATGGCGCCATACAGCCCCGTCTGTTCCTGGAAGCCCGAATGGCTGTGATACCAGTACGTGCCGCTTTGGCCCACGTCGAACTGGTAGGTGAAGGTTTCGCCGGGGGCGATGCCGGGAAAGCTCAGGCCGGGCACGCCGTCCATGCCGGTGGGCAGGATGATGCCGTGCCAGTGGATCGAGGTGTCTTCGCGCAGGCGGTTGGTGACGCGCAGCGTGACGCGGTCGCCTTCGCGCCAGCGCAGCGTGGGCGCGGGCAGCATGCCGTTGACCGTGGTAGCAATGCGCGGGGCGCCGGTGAAATTGGCGGGGCTCTCGCCGATCTCCAGGTTGAACTCGGTGCCCGACAGCACACTTTGCCGGGCGGAGCCCGCCTGTGCCCACGAGGACGGGCCCCACAGGCCCATGCCGGCCAGCGCGCCGCCCGTGGCCAGGCCTTGCACAAACCGGCGGCGCGGATTCGAAACTGCTCTACTCATGCTCTATCTCCCCGGTAGCCGGACCGGCATCCCGGCTGTGGATTACTTGACGGAAACCGCGCCCTTCATGCCGGCGGGGTAGTGTCCCGGTTCGAGGCAGGCGAAGGCGACGGTTCCCGCCTTGTCGAAGGTCCAGACGATGTCGCCGGCCTTGCCCGCTTCCAGCGAGACGGAGTTCGGCTCTTCATGGCGCATGCCCGGATCCTTGAGCATCATCTGGTAGTGGCCGTCCAGGTCCGCGGGGGTGCCCAGCACCATTTCGTGGCGGATCTTGCCCGAGTTGGTGACCTTGAAGCGGATCGTCTCACCCGCCTTGACGTCGATCTTGTCCGGCGTGAAGCGCATGGCGTCGGTCATGTCGACGACAACCGTGCGCGAGACCTTGGCGGGGTTGCCGGGCTTGCCGATGGCTGCCACGGCATCATGGCCGCCGCCGTGGCCCGCGCCGTGGCCGGGGGCGGCCATGGCGCCGAAGGAAAGCAAAAAGGCGCCCGCGGCGACGGCGCCCTGCGCGAGTTTCACCAGTTTTTTCATGCGTATCCTCTAGACTCGAATTGGGGGTTGGAGGCGCCACTTTAGTGACGCGCTCCACACCGCAACCTGTCGGGAGGATTACTTTCCTGTAATGTTCGGCGCCCGGGACAGCGTGAAGCCGACCTCGGTGCCTTGCCCGCTGCAGTGGGCGAAGGCGTTGCCGCCGTGCATGCGGGCGATGGCCCGCACGATGGCCAGGCCCAGACCGTGCCCGTCGGCGCGCCGGCTGCGGGCATCGTCGCCCCGGTAGAAGCGGTCGAAAATGCGCGGCAGCGCGTGGGCCGCGATCGGCGCGCCGGGGTTCCTGACCCTGATTTCGATCTGGTCCTGGCGGGCGATGCAGTAGAGGTCGATGCCGCGCCCGCGGGGCGTGGCGCGGATGGCGTTGCTGAGCAGGTTGGCGATGGCGCGCCGCAGCAGCCGCGGGTTGGCCATCAAGGTGGCGCCGCCGTGCGCGGTCAGGGACACGCCGGCCTCGTCCAGCGACGCTTCGTAGTACTCGGCGACGCGGGCGACCTCCCGCCGCACGTCCACTTCCTGCAGGTCTCCCGCCGGTTCGCCGCCGTCGGCGCGGGCCAGGAACAGCATGTCGTTGACCAGCGCCTTCAGGCCTTCCAGCTCTTCCAGGTTGGATTCCAGCACCTCGCGCAGCTCTTGCTCCGAACGGCGGGACGACAGGATGACTTCGGTGCCGCTGATCAGCGTGGCCAGGGGCGTGCGCAGTTCATGCGCCACGTCGGCGTTGAAGCCTTCCATCTGCTGGTAGGCCGTCTGCACCCGGCCCAGCATGCCGTTGAAGGTTTGGGTGAACTCGCGCAGCTCGCGGTCTATGCCCAGTTCCGGCAGGCGCACGGCCAGATTGTCCGGCTGGATGCGGGCGGCTTGTTGGGACAGGCGGCGGATGGGTGACAGGGAACGCCGCACCGCCCATGCCGACAGCACCAGGGTGGCGCCGACCCAGACCGCGCAGATCAGGACCAGCGCCGTGGCGAAGGCATACAGGAACTGCGTGCCGGGACGCAGGTTGACGGCCACGGTGAGCTCGGCGCCCGGCAGCAGCGCGCCTTCCAGCGGCACACGCAGCCCGCGCATGTTCCAGCCGTCCTGCGTATGCAGCTTGATTTCGCGTCCGGCCACCGCGCGCACGGCCACGGGCGGCGCCTCGCCGTAGAACACGCTGCCGTCCGCGAGCGTGATCCAGGTCTTGAGGTTGCCGTGGCCGACCATGATGTTGTCCAGCGCGCCGCGCAGATCCTGCATTTGCGCGAGCGTGGCCTGCATGCCGATGAGGTGGTTGATGAGTTCGAGCTTGCCCGCCACCTCGGTGATCTCCTGGCGCTGAACTTCGCGCTTCAGGGCCCAGAACAGGGTGTAGCCGGCAATGCTGGACACCACCAGGGCGATGACGCCGAGCAGCAGCGTGAGCCGGATCTCCATGGACGTGACGCGGGGCAGTTTCATTTTTCGCGCAGCTCCAGCACGTAGCCCATGCCGCGCACGGTATGCAGCAGCTTGGTCTCGAACGGATCGTCGATTTTCGCGCGCAGACGCCGCACGGCGACTTCGATGACGTTGGTGTCGCTATCGAAGTTCATGTCCCAGACCTGTTCGGCAAGCACGGTCCGGGACAGTACCTGGCCATGGCGGCGCAGCATCAGCGTCAGCAGCGTGAACTCCTTGGCGGTCAGGTCCAGGCGCATGCCGCCGCGCTGCGCCTTACGGCGCGCCAGGTCCATTTCCAGGTCGGCCAGCTTGAGCAGTGTCGATTCCTGCCCCCGGCCGCGGCGCAGCAAGGCCTGGATCCGCGCCAGCAGCTCTGAAAAGGCGAAGGGCTTGACCAGGTAGTCGTCCGCGCCGCCTTCCAGGCCGCGCACGCGGTCTTCCACCTTGTCGCGGGCGGTCAGCATCAGGACCGGCGTCTCCTTGTGGCGGCGCAGGTCGGCCAGCACGCCGAAGCCGTCGACGCCGGGCAGCATCACGTCCAGCACCACCACGTCGTAGTCGCCCTCGATGGCGGCGTGCCGCCCGTCGATGCCGTCGCGGGCGATGTCGACCACGTAGTTGTGCTCGGTCAATCCTTTGCGGACGTAGTCCGCGAGCTTTCTTTCATCTTCGATCAAGAGGATACGCATGGGGCGCCTCGCTTTCCTTGCACAAATGTAATGAGTCGGTCCGGCTTCTGTAATTGCCGACTGCGTAGAGTTCAGCGTGTCTGCCAAGTTCCCGCTTGGCGGCGCTGAAACACAAGGAGCGATCCGTGAGTGCTCGAAAAACCCTCTTGAAGAGCTTTGAAACGGCCAACGATGATATCGGCGTTGCGGCGCATTATGCACCCTGCGCGCCGAAACGTGCACGGCAATTCGAGCGGATGCCGGCCGATGGAGCCGGTCCGTCCAGGGCCTGAACAGGCGCTCCGCGATGAAGATCCTGTACACCAATTTCCATCGCGGCGATGGCGGCGGCCACACCACCTATGTGCTGTCGTTGGCCGGGGCGCTGCGCAACGCGCACGACATCGTGGTGGCCGCGCCGCCGGAAAGCCGCTTGTTCAAGGCAGCCGCGGCGATGCCTGGCGTGCGCGCCGAAGCGCTGGATTTCCGCGGCGGCCTGCTGGCCGCGCTGCCCAACGCGCGCCGCCTGCGGCGGCTGCTGGCGCAAGAGCGCTTCGACGTCACGCACGTCAATGGTTCGGCCGACCATCGCCTATGCATGCTGGCAGGCCTGGGGCTCGGGGCGGATAGCCCCGCGGTGGTGTACACGCAGCACAACGACCGGACCGTCAGCAGCTTTGGCGCAATGCTGCGCGCCCGACTGGCGACGGACCGCGTCATCTGCGTGTGCGAGCACACGCGCCGCAAGATGCTGAACAGCGCGTTCGGGCGCTGCGGCCTGCGCACCGTGCGCAATGGCGTGGACGTGGCGCGGTTCAGGCCGCCCGCGCCGCAAGCCGTGGATGACGCCCGTCGCCGCTGGCTGCCAGCCGCGCACGCGGGCCGCCTGGTGGTCGGCAGCAATGCCGGCACCGCCGACTACAAGCGCTGGCCGGACATGGTCGAGGCCGTGTCCTTGCTGCCCGCCGAACTGCGCGAGCGCATCGTCGTCATGATTGCCGGCGAGCCTCCCGGCGAAACCCAGCGCCGGCGCGTGCGCGAAATGGGCATGGAAGATCAAGTGATCTTCTCAGGCTTGCTGGACGACGTGCGGTCCTTCGTGGCCGCGCTGGACGTGGGCTTTGTGCTGTCTTCGGAGATGGAGACCATCTCGTTCGCGTGCCGGGAAATGATGGCCATGGGCGTGCCGGTCATCGTCAGCAATGCCGGCGGACTGGCCGAGAATGTGCATGCGGGGCTGGACGGCTGGGTGGTGCCGGCGCGCACGCCCGAGGCCGTGGCAGGCGTGCTGCGCGAGATCCTGGCGCAGCCGCTCCGGTTGGCTCCGATGGGACGAGCGGCGCGGGAGAAGGCGGTGCGGGACTTCGCGCTCTCGCGCTTCGTGGCGGACACGCATGCGGTCTACCTTGAAGCGCTGGCGCAAGCGCAGCGTCCGCTGCGCCTGGCTTGAGCGGCGATGGATGCGGGGGGGCGTCAGACCATCGCTTTGCCGCTGCGCCTGGCGGCGCGGATGTCCTTCCATAGCGTCACGCACAGCAGCGCCAGGATGAGGGCGGAAATGGCGGGCCACACCAGGAAGTAGAACGTCAACCACATATCAGTCTCCTTGTTGTTGGATGGATGCTCAGCCTTGGGCCGGCTGGATCTCGGGGCGTTGGGCGGCAGGCGCAGACATGGCGTCCTGCGCGGCCTGGAAGGAAGTCACGCGGTCCGCGAGCAGGCTGAAATCGAAACGCTGCTGGTTGCGCAGGCTGAGGCCGGCGCAGACCGTGGCGCTGACGCCGTAGGCGGTCAGCGAGCCCATCAGGACGATGTACTCGCGCAAGGTGCCCACGAACACGGGCAGCATGACCAGCATGCCCAAGGCGCCCACGGCGAGCGCCGCGGTGCGGCCGAAGAAGCCGAATGTCATCAAGCCCAGCACCACGCCGCCGCCGATGGCCGAGCAGATCTCGAAGAAAACCGCGACCGCGCCAGTGATAGGCAGCAGTTCGAAGCGTACGACGCTGAACAGGACCACCGCGCTGAGCACGGCGCTGACGAAGGCGCGGTTGTCGACGCGGTCCCAGTAGAAGCTGGCGATGACCGGGAACACGATGGCGCCCCACAGCGCGCCAACGAACACCAGCATGACCAGGATGTCCAGGCGCAGGCTGGCGAAGATCACGCCTATCATCGTCGCCACGATCATGGTGCAGCGGCCCCACCACAGCATGCGGCGCGGATCGGGCCGGCCGCCGGCCAGGTTCTTGGCGTACACGTCGGTCATGACGATGGCCGACAGCGCGGCCAGGTCGGAATCCGCGGTGGAAGAAAGCGAGCCCACCACCAGCAGGAAGAACAGCGCGATGCCGAAGGGCGGCAGGTAGGTCGAGGCCATCTGCGGGATGATGTTGTTCATGTCGCCGTTGGCGGGCTCCAGGCCGACGAAGAGCGCGAGCAGCCCCAGCATGCCCAGTCCGATGACGACGGCGCCATATCCCGCCGTGGCCGTCAGGAAGGTGGGCTTGATCAGGTCTTCGCGCACCGCGAACAGGCGCTGGGCAATGGTCTGGTTGCCGATGGCGTAGGCCAGCACGGCCACGAAGTAGGGCGCGCCCTGTTCCAGGATGGCGCGGGTGGAATAGAAGTCCGCCTGGTCGGAACTCAGCCGCCACATGTTCGCCGACAGCGCGTCGGGCCCGCCCGCGTTGAAGAAGATGAGCGGAATGATGACCACCGCCGCGATGATCATGGCGGCCAGCTGCGCAAAATCCGTCATCACGGAAGTGCGGAATCCCGACCACAGCGTGTACGACAGCACGCCCAGGCCGGCGATGAGCACGCCCTGGATGAAGGTGAGCGGGCTCAGGATCGAGACCAGCGCGCCTGCCGCCGTGAAGTTGACCATCAGGCTGATGCAGCTGCCGACGATGTTCGACACCGCCATGATCATCTGGCTGGAGGTGCCGTGCCGCGCGTGTATGACCTCGGCCAGCGTGTGGGCCTTGGGCGCCAGTGTGCGGAAGCGCTTGCCGAAGGGATAGATGAAGAGAATCATCAGCGCGCCCCAGAAGCCATAGTGCAGCGGACCCGACAGGCCATACTTGTAGCCCGAGGTGGCGCTGGCGTAGAACGACGCGGCCCAGATCCAGGTGGCGATCATGCTGGCGGTGGACAGGCCGAAACCGACCGCGTTGTTCGACACCATGTAGCCGTCCACGTTTTCGTTCTTCTGGCTTATCAGGAGCGACATGAGGAAGGTCGCGCCGTAGAAGCCCACCAGCAACAGGATGGCGGTGGTGGCGGATAGCTGAAAGAATTCTGTCTCTTGCATCGTCTTCGTCCTTTCTCCTTGACAGCGTGTTCATGACGGACAGTCATGGCTGCATGAAGGCCGTTTCCGCGGGATGCGATGGGCGGCAAACCCCTGTGACGCAGCCGAAACACCGGGCGAGCGGCCGTAGGCGCGATCGCAAGCCTGCCCGGCGCGGACGTGACTGGAGACGGCCGCGGACGGACAGCAATAAGGCACACCGTATAGGTGTCTTGCCGCCGCATTGCGCAGAACGCTGGTTGCTTTTTTACGTTGCCCGATGCGGCGAGCGATGGTCCCGCCTGGTAAGCAGGAGTTTTGTTCCGCAGCCTTTACGGCTGGGTGTGGGTGTTTCGGCGTTACACGCCGGGCCGCTGTGCGCGGCCGTGTGATGGATGCTTCCAGGCGACGCGTATCGTCTGGCTGCATGCGTAATGAACTACAACAGGCGCCAAGTATAGGGACATACCCCGCTCGAGTCCAGCATGCGGCCGCCAGGCGTACATGCACGGAGTATCGCGATTCGCATTGACGGGCATCGCAACACTTAATTGGCCGCGGCGCGCGCCGTCCGATAAGGTGTGCGCAAGCCCGGGCCATGCGTATGGCATGGCCGCGCAAGACCGAGACGACACATGACAGACCGCGTATACCTCAATGCCGTGGGAGCAGACGGCAATCCCCTATTCATGCACGTGCGCGATGGCCGCATCCTGGCGCTGGGCGCCGAGCCGCCCGTTGCGGGCGCGGCGCTGGTGACCGACCTGCGCGGACACCTGGTGCTGCCGGGCTTTGTCGACGGCCATATCCACCTGGACAAGAGCTTTGTCGGCGACCGCTGGCGGCCGCACCGTCCCGCGGCCAGCCTGCGCGAGCGGCTGGCCATCGAGAAGGAAGAGCTGGCGGCCGCGTCGCCCATCGAGGGGCGCGCCGATGCGCTCATCGCGCAAGCCGCGGCATTCGGCACGGTGGCGATGCGTTGCCACGTGGACGTGGACGCCACCACCGAACTGGCCAATCTGCGCGCCGTCATGGCGGCGCGCGAGAAGTGGCGCGGCATCGTCGACATCGAACTGGTGGCGTTCCCGCAGGCCGGCGTGATGTCCTGTCCAGGCACGCCGCAATGGCTGGAAGCGGCCGTGCGCGAAGGCGCCGCGGTGGTGGGCGGCATCGATCCTTCCACCCTGGACGGCGACGCCGAAGGCCAGCTGGATTGCGTATTCGGCATTGCGGACAGGCTGGGCGCGAAGATCGACATTCATCTGCACGAGCCGGGCGAGCAGGGCGTCGAGCAGATTGCCCGCATCGCTGCGCGCACGCGGGCGCTGGGCCTCGCGGGCAGGGTTGCCATCAGCCACGCCTATGCGCTGGGCGATGTCGGGCCGCGCGCACTGGACGAGGCGGCGCGCAAGCTGGCCGACGCGGGCGTGGCGATCATGACGAACGCGCCCGGCGACCGGGCGTTTCCGCCAGTCCTGGCGCTGCTCGAGGCGGGCGTGCGCGTGTTCACGGGCAACGACAACATCCAGGACTGCTGGTGGCCTTACGGCAATGGCGACATGCTGCAACGCGCGATGCTGATAGGCTACCGTTCCGGCCTTTACACGGACGGTGAATTGCTGACGGCCTTGCGCATGGCGTCCCACGCGGGAGCGCAGGTGTTGGGCTTGGATGGTTACGGCTTGGCGCCTGGCAACGAGGCGACCTTTGTGGCGCTGCCCGCGCCCAACGGCGCGGCTGCGGTCGCCGCCGTGCCGGCGCGGCGCTTCCTGTTCCGCAAGGGCGAGCCTGTGGGCGAGGCCGCGGTAGCCTTCGGCGGTGTCAGGCCAACGGCGTGACCTGCGCGGCGCGCTGTTCGCAAAACTGGGCGAGTGCGCGCAGCAGCGCGTGGCCGGCATCGCTCAGGCGCGAACGGGCATAGAGCGACAGGCGCAGTCCGTCAGGCGTCGGGAAGCCTTCTTCCGGCGTGAGCACCCGGTGCTCGGCTGTGACGCAGGCGGCCGGCAGCAAGCTGACGCCCAGTCCGGCCGCGACCGCCGCGCTGAGGCTGGGCAGGCTGGGGCTGGAGAAGCGCACGTGCCACGGCTTGCCGCTGGTCTCCAGCATGGCCGTCATTTCCTGGCGGTAGAGCGCGCCGGACGGAAACGCCACCAGCGGCACGGCGGTGTCGGATGCGGGCGGCGGCGAGCCGCTGGCGGTGATCCAGCGTAGGGGCTCGGGCCACTGCGCGTGGCTATCGGCATCGACCTCCCAATGCTTGACCAGCAGCAGGTCGAGTTCGCCATCACGGTAGCGCCGCAACAGCTCATGACTGAGGCCGCCCTCGACCTCCACGCGCAGCCGGGGATAGGCCGCTTCGACGGCGGCGATGGTGGGCATCAGCGTCGAACCCATGAAGTCCTCGGGCGCGCCCAGGCGCAGCACCGCGCTGGCCTGCGCGGCGGCCACGCTTTCGCGCGCTTCCTCGGCCAGGCGCAGGATGCTGCGGGCGTAGCCCAACAGGCGCTCGCCTTCCTCGGTGGGCAGGACGTGGCGCTGCGCGCGGTCCAGCAGGCGGCAACCCAAGCTCTCTTCCAGCCGGATGACGTGCTGGCTGACGGTGGATTGCGTCAGGTGCAGGTGTTCGCTGGCGCGGGTGAAGTTGCCCGTGTCCACGACGGTAAGGAAACTGCGCAGGAGGACCGGATCTAGCATTTTGATGTCCACTTGAATCTATCGAGCCAATTAATTTCATAATACTTGGACCCGCCGCCATACTTGGAGTCTCACGGGGCAGCGAGTCGATCCGGCCGGCCTCAGGCTGTTGATCTGGAGGAAATATCGATGTCTATCTTTCTTGCGGGCCGCCTTTGGCTGGCGGCATTCCTGTTGGGCATGGGGGGAGCGGCCGCGGCGGCGGCCCCAGACACTGCGCTGTTGACCGCTGCGGGCAACGGCGACGCGGTCCGCGTCAAGCAGCTGCTTGAGCAAGGCGCCGGGGTCAATGCGCGCGACGCGCAAGGCAATACGCCGCTGCTGCGCGCCACCCAGGGCAATCATGTCGAGGCGGCCCGCGCCCTGATCGAGGCCGGCGCCGACGTCAACGCGCAGAACTCGATCCGCGACAGCGCCTACCTGCTGGCCGGCGCCCGCGGTTATCGCGAGATCCTGGCGCTGACGCTGGCGCACGGCGCCGACCTGAAAAGCACCAACCGCTACGGCGGCACGGCGCTCATCCCCGCCTGCGAGCGAGGACATGTCGAGGTGGTGGACATGCTGCTGCGCGCGGGCGTGGACCCCGACCATGTGAACAACCTGGGCTGGACCGGCCTGCTGGAAGCCGTGATCCTGGGGGATGGGGGCACGCGCCACCAGGCGATCGTGAAGCGCTTGATCGAGGCCGGCGCCGACGTCAACCTGGCAGATGGCAAGGGCGTGACGCCGTTGCGCCATGCGCGCGAACGCGGGCAGACGGAAGTGGCGCGCTTGCTGGAGGCGGCGGGAGCGAAGATCTAAAACATTATTTATCAAAGGTATTTCTTGCTTAATTAATGTTGCCTTCCTACTATGCAGAGGACTTGCCTGCTTTGTCGATGAGACGCATGCCGCTGCCCTGGCGGCGGGGCGCGCAGGCGTTCTTTTGCTTGGGGGTTGCATGTCTGTACAAGAAGGAAGCTGGGGCGACCTGCTTTCCGGCAAGAATCTGGCGTCTTCCGTCGCGCTGTCGGGCGGAGTGGCGTTGCACGCCATCAACATCTATATCGCTACGACCGTGCTGCCGTCGGTGGTCAAGGAGATCGGCGGCCTGAATCTCTATGCGTGGAACACGACGCTGTTTGTGGCGGCGTCCATTCTCGGATCGGCGCTGACCGCCAAGCTGCTGGCGGCCGCAGGATCCCGCGGCGCGTATGCCATTGCCGCCCTGTTTTTCATTGCGGGCAGCCTGGCTTGCGCGGCGGCGCCGAACATGCCGGCGATGCTGGTCGGCCGTACCTTGCAAGGCCTGGGCGGAGGGTTCCTGTTTGCCCTGTGCTACGCCATGATCTACGCCGTGTTCGACGCGCGCCTGTGGCCCAGGGCGATGGCGCTGATCTCGGGCATGTGGGGCGTGGCGACCCTGCTCGGTCCGGCGATAGGCGGCATTTTTGCGCAAATGGATGCCTGGCGGGCTGCGTTCGGCACCTTGGTGCCCGTGACGCTGCTGTATGCGGCCCTGGTGTGGTCGGCGCTTCCCGTGCGCAGCCGCGAGGATGTGGCGACGGCGGGCAAGCTGCCTGTTACGCAGTTGCTGCTGCTGACGATGGCGGTACTGGCGGTAAGCGCAGGCAGCACGTCGCCGGATCCGCGCTGGAACGTCGCGGGCGTGACCGTGGCCATCGTGTTGATGCTGCTTTTGGCGCGCAAGGAATTTACCAGCGATGCGAGGTTGTTGCCCAAGAACGCGCTGCGCCTGAATTCACCGTTGCTGGCCCTGTACCTCACCGTGGGGCTGCTAGTGGTCGGCATGACCAGCGAGACCTTTGTGCCGTACTTTTTGCAGACCTTGCACGGCCAGACGCCGCTGCTGTCCGGCTACCTGGCCGCGTTGATGGCAGCAGGCTGGACGGCATCGGAAATCTGGAGTTCGGGCTGGCAGGACAGCGGCATCCGCCGCGCCATCGTCAATGGTCCGGTGGTGGTGTTGGCGGGCATGGTAGTGCTGGCGTTCAGCACGCCGCTGCATGCGCAAGGCGATTGGGCGGTGCTGGGCTTCATCTGCCTGGGGTTGGCGCTGGTGGGCTTTGGTATCGGGTTGGGCTGGCCGCACCTGCTGACGCGGATTCTGCAAGTCGGCCCGAGCGATGATCAGGATGCCGCCGCCACTTCGATTACGACCGTACAGCTATTCGCCACGGCGCTGGGCTCGGCATTGGCGGGAATGCTCGCCAATCTGGGCGGCCTGAATGTGCCCGGCGGGATCGAAGGCACATCGAGCGCCGCATGGTGGCTCTTCGCCGTGCTGGCCGCCGCGCCGCTGCTGGCGATTTTCAGCGCAGTGAGAGTCGCCGCTGCGCTGAAGTCATGACGAAGTAAAAAAAGCGAGGCGTGGCGCCTCGCTTTTCCCATCGGCTGCAACCTGCCCCGTTCAGAACCCGAGGCGCGGCACGTGCACCCGGCCTTCCATCAGCACGCGCGCGCTGCGGCTCATGATGGCCTTGGTGACCTTCCATTCGCCGTCCACCAGCTTGGCCTCGGCGCCGACGCGCAAGGTGCCGGAAGGATGGCCGAAGCAGACGTTGTCGCGTTCGCCGCCGCCCGCGGCCAGGTTGACCAGCGTGCCCGGCACAGCCGCGGCGGTGGCGATGGCGACGGATGCGGTGCCCATCATGGCGTGATGCAGCTTGCCCATGGAGAGCGCGCGCACCAGCACGTCGATGTCGCCCGTGCCGATCTTCTTGCCGCTGGAGGAGACGTATTCCTTCGGGGGCGCCACGAAGGCGACCTTGGGCGTGTGCTGGCGGCTGGCGGCGTCTTCGAGCTTCTTGATCAGCCCCATGCGCAGCGCGCCATGGGCGCGGATGGTTTCGAAGCGAGCCAGCGCGGCGGCGTCGCCGTTGATGTCGTCCTGCAGTTCCGTGCCGTTGTAGCCCAGGGCTTCGGCGTCCAGGAAGATCGTGGGGATGCCGGAGTTGATCATGGTGGCCTTGAAGGTGCCGATGCCGGGCACTTCCAGGTCGTCCACCAGGTTTCCGGTCGGGAACATGGAGCCGCCATCGCCTTCCTCGGCCGGGTCCATGAACTCCAGGCGCAGCTCGGCGGCGGGGAAGGTCACGCCGTCCAGTTCGAAGTCGCCGGTCTCCTGCACGGCGCCATCGGTGATGGAGACGTGGGCGATGATGGTCTTCTGGATGTTGGCCTGCCAGATGCGCACGACGGCGGTGCCGTTGCGCGGCACGCGGGCCGGGTCCACCAGGCCGTTGGTGATGGCGAACGGGCCCACGGCGGCGGACAGGTTGCCGCAGTTGCCGCTCCAGTCGACGAAAGGCTGGTCGATGGAGACCTGGCCGAACAGGTAATCCACGTCATGGTCCGGGCGCGTGCTCTTGCCGACGATGACGGTCTTGCTGGTGCTGGAGGTGGCCGCGCCCATGCCGTCGATCTGCTTGCCGTAGGGATCGGGACTGCCGATTACGCGCATGAGCAGCGCGTCGCGCGCGGCGCCGGGCACGCGCGCGGATTCGGGCAGGTCGTCGAGCTTGAAGAACACGCCTTTGCTGGTGCCGCCGCGCATGTAGGTGGCGGCTATCTTGGTCTGGGGAGCATGGGTCATGGGGCAGTCCTGATGTTGGGGGTGGGGAGGCGGGCGCCGCGGTGCCCGCCTTGCCGATGACGGATCAGCCGGCCTTCCTGTCGGCGCCGGAGGCTTCCAGGAAGTCCTGGGCGAAGCGCTGCAGCACGCCGCCGGCTTCGTAGATCGAGACTTCCTCGGCGGTGTCCAGGCGGCAGGTCACGGGGACTTCGACGGTTTCGCCGTTGCGGCGGTGGATCACCAGCGTCAGGTCGGCGCGCGGCTTGCGTTCGCCGATGACGTCATAGCTTTCGGTGCCGTCCAGGGCCAGCGTCTTGCGGTTCACGCCCGGCTTGAATTCCAGCGGCAGCACGCCCATGCCGATCAGGTTGGTGCGGTGGATGCGTTCGAAGCCTTCGGCCACGATGGCTTCCACGCCGGCCAGGCGCACGCCCTTGGCGGCCCAGTCGCGCGACGAGCCCTGGCCGTAGTCGGCGCCGGCCACGATGATCAGCGGCTGCTTGCGGTCCATGTAGGTCTCGATGGCTTCCCACATGCGCATGACCTTGCCCTCGGGCTCCACGCGGGCCAGCGAGCCCTGCTTCACCGTGCCGTCGTCGTTCTTCACCATTTCGTTGAAGAGCTTGGGGTTGGCGAAGGTGGCGCGCTGCGCGGTGAGGTGATCGCCGCGGTGCGTGGCGTAGGAGTTGAAGTCCTCTTCGGGCAGGCCCATCTTGTGCAGGTATTCGCCCGCGGCGCTGTCCATCAGGATGGCGTTGGACGGCGACAGGTGGTCGGTGGTGATGTTGTCGCCCAGCACCGCCAGCGGCAGCATGCCGCGCAGCGTGCGTTCGCCGGCCAGCGCGCCTTCCCAGTAGGGCGGGCGGCGGATGTAGGTGCTTTGTGCGCGCCACTCGTACAGCGGGCTGACGGCGGCCTTGCGGTCGTCCTGGATGCCGAACATGGGGGCGTAGACCTTGCGGAACTGCTCGGGCTTGACCGCGGCCTTGACCACGGCGTCGATCTCTTCGTCGCTGGGCCAGATGTCCTTCAGGCGGATCTCGCGGCCGTCGGGCGCCACGCCCAGCACGTCGCGCTCGATGTCGAAGCGGATGGTGCCGGCGATGGCATAGGCCACGACCAGCGGCGGCGAGGCCAGGAAGGCCTGCTTGGCGTAGGGATGGATGCGGCCGTCGAAGTTGCGGTTGCCCGACAGCACGGCGGTGGCATAGAGGTCGCGATCGATGATTTCCTGCTGGATGACGGGATCCAGCGCGCCCGACATGCCGTTGCAAGTGGTACAGGCGAACGCGACGACGCCAAAGCCCAGCGTTTCCAGATCAGCGGTCAGGCCGGCTTCGTCCAGGTACAGCGAGACGGCCTTGGATCCCGGCGCCAGTGAGCTCTTGACCCAGGGCTTGCGGGTCAGGCCGGCGCGGTTGGCGTTGCGCGCCAGCAGGCCTGCGGCGATGACGTTGCGCGGATTGCTGGTGTTGGTGCAGCTGGTGATGGCGGCGATGATCACGGCGCCGTCGGGCATCAGGCCGGGCTGGTTTTCGACCACGCCGGAGATGCCGCGCTCGGCCAGGTCGCTGACCGGCAGGCGGCGGTGCGGATTGGACGGGCCGGCCAGGGTGCGCACCACGCTGGACAGGTCGAAGCGCAGCACGCGTTCGTATTCGGCGTGCTTCAGGCTGTCGGACCACAGGCCCGCGGTCTTGGCGTAGTTCTCGACCAGGGCGATCTGCTCGTCCTCGCGGCCGGTCAGGCGCAGGTAGTCGATGGTCTGCTGGTCAATGGAGAACATCGCAGCCGTGGCGCCGTATTCGGGCGCCATGTTCGAGATGGTGGCGCGGTCGCCCAGCGTGAGGCTGGCGGCGCCTGCGCCGTAGAACTCCAGGTAGGCGCCCACGACCTTCTCCTTGCGCAGGAACTCGGTCAGGGTCAGCACGATGTCGGTGGCGGTGATGCCGGGCTGGGCGCGGCCGGTCAGCTCCACGCCGATGATGTCGGGCAGGCGCATCCACGAGGCGCGGCCCAGCATGACGTTCTCGGCTTCCAGGCCGCCCACGCCGATGGCGATCACGCCCAGCGCGTCCACGTGCGGCGTGTGGCTGTCGGTGCCGACCAGCGTGTCGGGGAAGGCCACGCCGTCCTGCGTGTAGATGACGGGCGACATGCGCTCCAGGTTGATCTGGTGCATGATGCCGTTGCCCGGGGGCACGACCTCGATGTTGCGGAAGGCCTGCTTGGTCCAGTCGATGAAATGGAAGCGGTCTTCGTTGCGGCGGTCTTCCACGGCGCGGTTCTTGGCGAAGGCGTCGGGATCGTCGCCGCCGTATTCCACGGCCAGCGAGTGGTCGACGATCAACTGCACCGGCACCACCGGATTGACCTTGGCGGGGTCGCCGCCCTTGTCGGCGATGGCATCGCGCAGGCCGGCCAGGTCCACCAGCGCGGTCTGGCCAAGAATGTCATGACAGACCACGCGCGCGGGAAACCAGGGGAAGTCCAGGTCGCGGCGGCGCTCGATCAGCTGCTTCAGCGCGTCCGTCAGCATGGCCGGATCGCAGCGGCGCACCAGGTTTTCCGCCAGCACGCGCGAGGTGTAGGGCAGGCGGTCATAGGCCCCGGGCGAAATCGCCTCGACGGCGGCGCGGGTGTCGAAGTAGTCCAGGCGGGTGCCGGGCAGGGGCTTGCGGTAGTTTTGGTTCATGCCTCGGTGCGCTGCAGGTTGCCCTGCGCGATCTGCTGTTCGATGTTGAGACGGGATGCGCGGATGTGGCGGCGCATCAGGATTTCAGCCAACTCGCCATCGCCGTCGGCAATGGCGTCCAGAATGCGGTGGTGTTCGGCGTAAGCCTGCCGTGGGCGGTTGGGCGTGGTCGAATACTGGATGCGGTACATGCGCGCCAGTTGATAGAGTTCGTCGCACAGCATGCGGAACAGCATCTGGTTGCCGCTGCCCTTGACGATGCGGTAGTGGAAATCGTAGTCGCCTTCCTGCTGGTAGTAACCCAGCCCGGCCTGGAAGGCCTCGTCGCGCTCGTGCGCTTCCAGCACGGCGCGCAGTTCGGCGATTTCCGAGGGCGGCATGCGTTCGGCGGCCAGGCGGCAGGCCATGCCTTCCAGCGATTCGCGGATTTCGTAGAGTTCGGACAGTTCCTGCTGCGACAGCGACACCACGCGGGCGCCGGCGTGCGGCACGCGCACCAGCAGCTTCTGGCCTTCCAGACGGTGCAGGGCCTCGCGCAGCGGGCCGCGGCTGACGCCATGGATGCGGGCCAGCTCGGGCTCGGAAATCTTGCTGCCGGGGGCGATTTCGCCCTTGACGATGGCGGACTGGATCTTGCGGAAGATATGTTCCGCAAGCGTCTCGCTGTCGCCGGGGGCGGCGCCGGGCAGGGTCAGCACCTTGCTCATTGTGTTGACAATCTTTCCGTCAAAGGAAGAAAAATCCGGAAAAAAACGCCTTTCGGCGCTGAATTGTCAACAATTTACCCCGGAGCCCGGGCGGGCGCAAGCCCGGCCCGACCCCAGGGGCGAGCAGGCCGGGCGCCTACCGCTTGTGGTGCACCTGCTGCAAGCCATAGACCTGCATCGGCATGCCCACCTGCCGCGCCTTCAGTTGCAGGGACAGGTATTGCGAGTAATGCCGCGACTGGTGCAGGTTGCCGCCGTGGAACCAGAGCGCGTCCTGCTGCGTGGGCTTCCACATGTTGCGCTGTTCGCCTTCCCAGGGGCCGGGGTCCTTGGTGGTGTCCGAGCCCAGGCCCCAGCACTTGCCGACCTTGTCCGCAACGTCGCGGCTGATCAGATCCGCGGCCCAGCCGTTCATCGAGCCGTAGCCGGTGGCATAGACCACCAGGTCCGCCGGCAGCTTGACGCCGGACTTCAGCACCACGGCGTCGCGCGTGAGGTGGCTGACGTCGGTGCGCGACTGCAGCTTGATGCTGCCGTCGATGATCAGGTCGCAGGCGCCGACGTCGATGTAGTAGCCGGACCCGCGCCGCAGGTACTTCATGAACAGGCCCGAACCGTCATCGCCCCAGTCCAGCATGAAGCCTGCCTCTTCGAGCTTGGCGTAGAACCCGGCGTCGCGCTCGCGCATCTGGTCGTAGAGCGGGATCTGGAACTGGGCCATGATCTTGTAGGGCAGGGAAGCGAACGTCAGGTCGGCCTTGCGCGTGGTCATGCCGTTTGCCAGCGCCTGTTCGGAATACAGGCCGCCCAGTCCGATGTCCATGAGCGTTTCGGAACGCACGATGTGAGTGGACGAGCGCTGCACCATGGTGACGTTGGCCCCGCCTTCCCACAGCGCCGCGCAGATGTCGTGGGCCGAGTTGTTGGCGCCGATGACGACCACGTTCTTGCCGCGGTAGGCATCGGGGCCGGGATGCTGCGAGGAATGCTGCTGTTCGCCCTGGAATTCGTCCTGGCCGGGGAAGCTGGGAATATTGGGCTTGCCGGACATGCCGGTGGCCAGCACCAGCTGCTTGGGCCGCAGCACCACGGGCTTGCCCTCGCGTAGCACCGTGACCTCCCATTCCTGTTTCTGCTCGTCGTAGCGCGCCGACTGGCAGACGGTGGAGGTCCAGTAGTTGAGCTCCATGATCTTCGTGTACATCTCCAGCCAGTCGCCGATCTTGTCCTTGGGCGCGAAGACCGGCCAGTTCTCGGGGAAGGGGATGTAGGGCAGGTGGTCGTACCAGACCGGATCGTGCAGGCACAGCGACTTGTAGCGCTTTCTCCAGCTGTCGCCGGCGCGTTCGTTCTTTTCGATGATGATGGTGGGCACGTCCAGCTGGCGCAGGCGCGCGCCCAGCGCGATGCCGCCCTGGCCGCCGCCGATGATGAGCACGTAGGGCTGAGTCTGGTAGCCGAGCTCGGCGGCTTCCTGCTCGCGCTTTTCCAGCCAGGTCTGGCGGCTGCGGCTGCTGCCGTGTTCAGCGCCCTTGGGCCGGCGCAGGCCGCTGGGTTCCTCGTGCCCCTTGAGTTCGGACATGGTGGTCAGCAGGGTCCAGATCTTGCCGTCCTGCACGCGGATGTGGCCGTAGCCGCGGGCGCGGTTGGTCTCGATCTCGATCCAGCCTTGCAGCAGGCCGGCCTCTTGCGACACGGTTTCTTTCGGATCCAGGCTGAAGCGCACCGGCTCCACCTGCGACAGCTGGTGCTGCAGCATGTCGCGGATCTGGCCGTGTCCTTCGAGCGTGCGCAGGTTCCAGGTGAACAGCACCAGGTCGCGCCAATAGCACTCGTCCTGGAACAGGGCGGCGACGCCATCGATGTCCTTGTTGCCCAGCGCCGTGTTCAGGCGCGCGAGCACGGCGTCCAGGGCGGCGCCGGCTTGATCGGTCTGCATGTCTAGTCTCCTTGCCCGTGGCGGGCGATCGTTGTCGTGGCGGACCGGGGCCTGGTCCGCTGGCGGCCCCGGCCTGTGCCGGCCGGTGGGCGTCGATAACGATCAAGCAATCGGCATGCCAGCCGCCGCGCCCGGGAGGGCTGGGCTGGATGCCGTGGCGACGCGCCACACCTGTGGCGCAAGGGTGTGGCGCCTCAGGTGCGCGAGGCCAGGCCGTGGCGCCGCATCTGGCGATGGACGGTGGTTCGGTCCACACCCAGGCGCCGCGCGGCTTCGGAGACGTTACCGCCGCAACTGGCCAGCATGGCGCGCAAGGCGGCCTCTTCGGGGCTGGCGGCCGCCACGGCCGGCGCCAGCGCGTCGGGCAGGTCGGCGGGTTCGATGACGCCGTTCTCGCACAGCGCGGCGCCGACCGCGATGGCGTTGGCGAGTTCGCGGATATTGCCGGGCCAGGCATGCGCCTTCAACGCCATCAGCGCGGCGGGCGCCAGCGCCGGGGCGCCGGACTCGTCCTGGTGGCGCGCCAGCAGGCGGGCGATGAGCCATTCCAGGTCGGCGCGTTCGCGTAACGGCGGCACGGTCAGCGTGGCGGCGTTGATGCGGTAATAGAGGTCTTCGCGGAAGCGCCCCTCGCGCACCAGTGCGGCCAAGTCGCGGTGCGAGGCCGACACCAGGCACAGACGCACGGCGCGCGGGGCGTTGGCGCCGATGGGCGTGACCTCGGATTCGGCCAGCACGCGCAAGAGGCGGCTTTGCAGCGCCAGCGGCATGTCGCCGATCTCGTCCAGGAACAGGGTGCCGCCGTCGGATTCCTCGATCAGTCCCTTGCGGCCCTTGGCCGCCGCGCCGGTATAGGCCCCCGGCAGGTAGCCGAACAGCTCGCTTTCGATCAGGGATTCCGGGATCGCCGCGCAGTTCACGGCGACGAAGCGCCCGGCGCGCTGGCTGCCGTCGTGGATGGCGCGGGCCAGGTATTCCTTGCCGACCCCGGTTTCGCCTTGCAGCAGGATGGGCAACCGCTGTCGGGCCAGCTTGGTGGCGCGCGTCAGCATGGCCGCCATGCGCGCGTCGCCGCCGTCCAGGCCGCGCAGCGCGGACGGCGCGCCGCGCACTGCGACAGAGGCCCCGCGCGAGTGCCGGTGGGGTTCGATGGCGTGCGCGAACAGCGCGTTGCCGTCGCGCGCCACGATCAGGCGCTGTTGCGGCGCATGGGCGCGGGTGTAGCGCGGCAGATCGTCCAAGCGCAGGTCGAAGAAGCGGGTGACGGGCTGGCCGATCAAGCTGGCGGGATGGCGCCAGTCCAGGCCGGCGGCGCGCGCCAGCAGCTTGGCGCCGGTATGCGTCATGCCCAGGATACGGCCGGAACCGTCCAGCGAGATCGCGGCCTCCGGATCCACGTCCAGGAATTCGGGCGAGCGCGCGAAGCGCAGCACCCATTCATTGCTGGTGCGCGCCATCAGGTTGGCCATCTCGATGCGCCGCGTGGTGCTGGTGACCAGGTGCAGCGCCAGGTTCTGGCTGGCTTTCAGGATGGGCGAACTGAGCAGCGAAATGTCCAGCACGGCCGCGAGTTCGCCATCGGCGCTGTAGATCGGCGCGGCGGTGCAGGACAGCGGCGTATGGGTGTTGTCGAAGTGGTCGCTCTGGTGGATGGTCAGGGCTTCGCCGCTTTCCAGGCAGGCGCCCACGGCGCAGGTGCCGGCGCGGCGCTCCGACCATTCCGACCCCAGATACAGTCCGGCTTTGCGCAGATTGGCGGTCTGTTGCGCATCGCCCAGGAATTCCACGGTGACGCCCTGGCGGTCGGCCAGCAGCAGCACGTAGTTCTGGCCGGCGACCTGGCGGAACAGGTGGTCCAGGCCGGATCGTGCAATCGAAATCAGCGCTTCGGACTGCTGGCGGTGTTCGCGCAGCCGGCCATCCGGCACGATGTAGGCCTCGCAGGCCTGGGCGGGGTCCAGCCGGTACTGGTCCAGGCAGCGCAGCCAGCTGTTGACCACGTGTGCGTCGCGTTGCGTGGGCCGGCCCTGGCCGACTTGCTCGATCTCGCGGATATGGGCGGAGTGCAGGGATTCCTGACTAGGCATGTCGTCTCCATGTTGCGCCCGATCTACGCCGGATCAACGGGCAGCATGCACAGAGGACGACACGCCTGTAAATGCTGGTTATCCAGCATCAGCGCCTATGGGGGACGCTACAGGTCGACCTTGACCTTGCCGGCCTGCACCAGTCCCGCCACGTCGCGTATTTCCGCCAGCAGCGCCTGCTGTAGCTGCGCGGGCGTGCCGCCGGTGGGCTGGAAGCCCTGCTCGCCCAGCTTGGCGCGGACCGTCTCGGTCTGCAGCGCGCGGTTGATGCCCTGATTCAGCGCGGCGATCGCGGCATCCGGCGTACCGGCGGCGCAATAGGTGCCAAACTGGATCTGCGCCGAGAAGCCGGGGTAGCCGCCTTCCGCCACTGTCGGGATGTCCGGGTACTTGGGCAGGCGTTCCGGGCTGGTCACGGCCAGCACGCGCAGGCGTCCGCTTTGCAGATAGGGCTCCACCGCCGCGACGGTGGCGACCACCACCTGGATCTGTCCGCCCAGCAGGTCCGTCATCATCGGGCCCGTGCCGCGGTAAGGCACGTGCAGCATGTCGATGCCGCAGGCGGCCTGCAGCAGCTCGGTCGCCAAGTGCTGCGGCGTGGCATTGCCGGGGGAGCCGAAGGTCAGTCCCTTGGGCTCGCGCTTGGCTTGGGCGACGAGTTCGCCCAGGGTCTTGGCCGGCAGATCGGCGTTGACCGCCACCATGTAGGGCGAACGCGCGATGGGGCAGACGGGCGCCAGCTGCTTGAGCACGTCCTCGGGCGGCCGGGCGTAGTAGCGCACCGAAGGCACCAGCCCGGCGAACAGCAGCACGCTGCCGTCCTTGGCGCCGTTGGCGGTGTAGTCGGCGCCCAGCATGCCGCTGGCGCCGGGCTTGTTCTCGACCACCACCGGGCGGTCCAGCGCGCCTTCCAGCGTGGCGGCGATCACGCGGCCCAGCACGTCGGTGCCGCCGCCGGGCGGGAAGGGCACGATGACGCGCAAGGGGGCTTCGCGCGCGCTGGCCGCGCCGCCGAGCGCGGCGCCCAGCGGCGTGAGGGCCAGGGCCGCCATGTTCTTCAGGATGGTTCTGCGATTCATGTTGTTTGTCTCCATATCCACTCTACGCGGCCTGATGGTCGGCCGTCTCTAAACCAAGGACGGCGCGCGGGCTGCCGGCAGCAAGAATCCATGCAGCGCCGCCGCCACGATGGCGGGCTCTTCCACTGGCAGCATGTGCCGCTGGCCCGGCACCACCCGCGCCTGCGCATGGGGCAGCGCCGCGGCCAGCTCCTGCGTCATGCGCGGGGTCGAACCGACGTCCAGTTCGCCGGTCAGCACCAGGGCAGGGCAGACGATCTCGGGCGCGGCCTGCGCCAGGATCGGGTCGCCCTGTGCGAACACGCGGTATGCGGCCAGGAAGCTGGCGCGATCGTTGTCCAGCAGGCGTTGGCCGATGCTGGCCACGCGCTCGGGACGCCGGGCCTGGAACGCGGGCGTGAACCAGCGCTGCAGCGAAACCTGGGCCGCGGCCGTGGGATCCTGCGTGGCCGCCGCCTCCAGCCGCGCCAGCACCGCGCGCGTTTCGTCCGCGCTGCGCCGGAAAACCGTGCTCAGCAGGGCCAGGCGGGTGACGCGCCGGGGGCGGGCGGCGGCATAGGCGCCCGCGATCAGGCCGCCCATCGAATAGCCCAGCAGATTGGCGCTGCGCCAGCCGGCGCGGTCCAGTTCCGCGTCCAGCTGCGCGATGTAGTCCTGCACGGTCACGCCATCGGCGATGGCGGGGGCGCGGCCATGGCCCAGCATGTCGTAGCGCAACACCTCGAAATGCGGCTCCAGCAGCGGCGTCAGATCGTCCCACAAAGTATGGTCCAGGCCGACGCCGTGCAGCAGCACCAGCGGTGCGCCGCGGCCCGAACGCTGAAAATGCGCGCTCATTTGGCCTGCGCCTCGCGCTCGAGTTCCTGCAGGTCGGAGTAGCGGTTGCCGATACGGTGATGCGGACGGCCCGAGGTCGCCGCGCCCAGGGCGATCACGATTTCGTCTGGCGCGGGCGCGTCGTTGATGGTGGTCTGCACGGTCAGGTAGTGCGAGCGCAGGCCCTCGTCCAGCTTGTGCATCAGCGGCACGGTGATCACGCAGCCGGGGCCGCCGCGCATGTTGGTGAAGCTCAGGTAGCTGGTGCCGCCGACCGCGCCGCGATAGGCGTTGCCAAAGCGCAGCGTGTGGATCAGGGCCGAGGCGTGTTCGACTTCGCCTGCCGTGCCGACCACGGCGGCCTTGCCATAGGCTTCGACCTGGTCGGCCGAGCCGACCTGGTGCAGGATTTCCGCGACCAGCAGCTCGCCCAGCGGCGGCGCGGCTTCCAGGATCTTGGGCCGCAGGTCTTCCTGGAACGGCAGGCCCGCCCAGGGATTGCGGATCACGGCCGCGGCAATGACCATCACCAGCGGGCGTTCGGCCTCGCGGCCGCCTTCGATCAGGGTTTTTTCCACATAGCTGACTACCTTGCGCACTTGCAAAGACATAACCGCTGCTCCAGTACCTGTAGGAATGAAAGACGCGGCCATTGTTGGATTACAGGCGGAGTTTTGACAATCCAAATTAACTCAAGTTAATTTCGGAAAATCCGAATTTTCTGTAACCTTGAATCCATGTCCGCGCCCTTGAAAATCCAGCACCTGCGCCAGTTCCTGCTGGCGGCCGACCACGGCAGCTTTCGCCTCGCGGCCGAAGGCACGTTCCGCTCGCAGGCGGCCGTGTCGGCGGCCATGCAGGATCTGGAGCAGCAGCTGGGCGCGCCGCTGTTCGAACCCGGCAAGCGCGCGCAGCTCACGCCCCTGGGCATGGCGGTGGCCCCGCTGTTCCGCGAACTGCTGTCCACCCACGACCGGGTGCTGGATGCGGCGCGCCAGTTCGGCCTGGGCAGCCAGGGGCCGGTGTCGCTGGCGGTGATGCCGTCGCTGGCCGACGAGTGGCTGCCGCGCCTGCTGGAGCGCTACGCGCGCAGCCACCCCGCGATCCGCATCCGCGCCATCGACGAGTCTTCGCAGGACGTGCACCGGCTGGTGCTGAGCGGCGAGGTGCAGGTTGGGGTGGCGGGGCAGGTGCCGCGCACCGCGGAAGTGGCGTTCGCGCCGGTGGCGCGCGACGCGTTCGGCCTGGTGTGCCGCAAGAGCCATCCGCTGGCGCGGCGCCGCGGACCGGTGCCCTGGTCGGCGCTGGCCGGCGAGCGACTGATAGGCAATGCCACCTTCGACACGCTGAAGAACCGGCAGTTGGGCGGCGCCATCGAAGACCCGTTCATGGTGGTGTCGAACCGCGCATCGCTCCTGGCCAGCGTGGTCAGCGGCCTGGGCGTGACCGTGCTGCCGGTGCTGGCGCGGCCGGCGGCCGCGACCGGGCTGGCCTTCGTGCCGCTGACCGGGCCCACGGTCGAGCGCATCGTCGGCGTGCTGACCCGCAAGGAAGAAACGCTGCTGCCGTCGGTGGCGGCCATGCATGCGCTGGCCCTGCGTTCATTGGCCCAGTTCACGCGCCGCAAGGGCGCGATCCTGGTGTAGCGGGCAGGCGAGCAACGGCGCTAGACGCCGCAGGCGTAGATCATGAACTGGCGGAAGGCTTCGGCGGGCTTGGCCAGCCGCGCTTGCGGATGCCACAGCAGGCCCGCCTCCATGGGCGGGACCGCATCGGTGATGGGCACGGCCTCGATCTTGCGCCCCTCCAGCGACCAGGGCCGGTAGACCATGTCCGACAGCATGGTGACGCCAAAACCATGTGCGACCAGCCCGCGCAGCGCCTCCATCGACCGCGTGCGGAACGCGATGTCGGGCTGCAGGCCATGGGCGCGCCAATAGGCCAGGGCGGAGCGTTCGCCTTCGTCCATTTCCAGCAGGATGTAGGGATAGGCGGCAATGTCGGCCAGCGACGGCGCCGATGCCTGCGCCAGCGGATGGCCGGACGCGGTCCACAGCTGCCGCCGCGAGCGCACCAGCACCTGATGTCCGAAGCGCTCGCGCCGTTCCACATTGGACAGCAGCGCCACGCCCAGTTCGACCTCGCCGCTGGCCACGGCGGCTTCGATCTCGGGCCGGTCCAGATCGACCAGGTCCAGCGCCACGTCGGGATAGCGCCGCCTGAAGCGCGCCAGCAGATCGGGCAGGAAGTAGCCCAGCACCGTGTAGGACGCCGCGATGCGCACCGCGCCGCGCAGCGCATAGCGCTGGAAGCCGGGCTCGCGCAGGGCGTCGTCCAGGGAGTCGAGCACTTCGCGCGCGCGCTGGTGGAAGTTATGGCCTTCGGGCGTCAGGGTGACGCCGTGCGGATGGCGGTCGAACAGGCGCACGCCCAACTGCGCTTCCAGGGCCAGGACCGCGTTGGTGACCGCGGATTGCGAGACGTGTTCGTCGGCGGCTGCCATGGAAAACCGGCCGGTCCGGGCGGCCGCTGCGAAGTAGCGCAACTGGCGCAGGGTGACGTCGTTAGCCATGTGTTTGTCGAATACCTGATACCTGAATATATGAATATACGATAACTAACGCGCTTCCTACACTGCGGCAAAACATCAATATCCCGGAACGCAGGAGACAAGCGTGAACGCCCCACACCCCGCAGGCGCGGCCGATACCCATGGCCTGTCGCTGGACGACAAGTACACCCGCAGCCACGGCCGCATCTACCTGAGCGGCACCCAGGCCCTGGTGCGGCTGCCGCTGCTGCAGAAGCAGCGCGACCTGCAGGCTGGCCTGAACACCGGCGGCTACATCTCGGGCTACCGTGGTTCGCCCTTGGGCGGGCTGGACCAGGCGCTGTGGAAGGCCAAGCGCCATCTGCAGGCCAACGATGTGGTGTTCCAGCCCGGCGTGAACGAGGACCTGGCCGCCACGGCGGTATGGGGCTCGCAGCAGCTGAACCTGTTTCCGGGCGCGGCGCGCGATGGCGTGTTCGGCATGTGGTACGGCAAGGGGCCGGGCGTGGACCGGTCGGTGGACGTGCTCAAGCACGCCAATTCCGCCGGCAGCTCGAAGCATGGCGGCGTGTTGATGCTGGCGGGCGACGACCATGCCGCCAAGTCCTCGTCGGTGGCGCATCAGTCCGAACACGTGCTGATCGCCAGCGGCATACCGGTGCTGTACCCGTCCAATGTGCAGGAGTACCTGGACTATGGCCTGCACGGCTGGGCCATGAGCCGCTACACCGGCCTGTGGGTGGCGATGAAGTGCGTGACCGATGTGGTCGAGTCCAGCGCGTCGGTGGAGGTGGATCCGGACCGGGTGCAGATCGTGCTGCCCGAGGACGCCCTGCCCGAAGGCGGCCTGAACATCCGCTGGCCCGACACGCCCCTGGCGCAGGAGGCGCGGCTGCTGGACCACAAGTGGTATGCGGCGCTGGCCTATG
>JALDYL010000360.1:0-3767 GCA_032153965.1 Achromobacter sp.
GGTACACCGGCAAGCGCATCGAGGAAAGCTCGCAGCGCCATCTGGCCGAAGCCAACGAAAAACTGGCCAAGATCACCCCTCTGTTCGGTCTGCGCATCGATCAGCTGAAGTACGAGCGCGGCCTGTTCTCGACGCAGGCGCGCTATGGCGTGTCGCTGGTCAACGGCGACAAGGTCGGCGAGGACCTGCCCAAGGGCATGATCGAATTCGACGCGTCCATCGAACACGGTCCCTTCCCCAAGAGCGCCCTGGCGCGCGGCGCCATCGCGCCCAAGCTGGCGTTCACGCACGCCGAGCTCGCCAAGACCGACAACATCAAGGAAGTGTTCGAGCTGACCAACGGCGTCACGCCCCTGAGCGCGGACACGATGATCAATTTCGGCGGCTTCGCCACCTCCACCGCCAATATCGCTCCCGTGCAGATCACGCACGAAGGCAACGCCGTCAAGTTCAGCGGCATGGCGATCAACGGCACCTTCGACCGCGCGCAGCAAGCCGTCACAGCGCACGCCCTGATGGAAACGCTGTCGGTGGATGGCGAAAAATCGGACGATCCCATCAAGATGCTAGTGTCCGGCCTGACGATGGACGTCAACAGCCGCATGGGCAAGTTCGGCCTGTCCATTGGCGATTCCAGCGTCAAGCTCAAGCGCATCGACGTCACCCGCCCGGGCGACGACGTCAAGGTCTCGCTGGACAACCTGGGCTATGGCGTCAAGCTGGCCGAAGACGACAAGAACGTCAACGTCGAAGCCACCTACCAGACCGGCAACATCACTCTGAATGACGTGGCCCTGGGCAACGGCCAGGCCGTGATCAAGCTCGCCAAGCTGGACGGCGCCGCCATCAAGCAGCTGTCGGACACCTACAACCAGATCGTGCGCCAGTACATGCTGGGCGCCAGCGACGAAGGCCTGAAGGACGAACAGTTCGACGCCGTGCTGGAAAACGCCGGCAAGCTGCTCAACGGCAACCCCACGTTCAGCATCGACCCGATCAGCTGGAAGACCGACAAGGGCGAAAGCAAGCTGACCTTCGCGCTGGACCTGACCAATCCGCCCAACGTCAAGGATCTGACGCCGCAGGAGATCATGGTCAAGGCCATCAAGCAGATCGATGCGACGCTGGTCATCTCCAAGCCCATGGTGCGCGACCTGATCGTGCAGTACGCCGTCAAGAAGCAAGGCTTGACCGCGGAAAAGGCCGCCGAGGAAGCCGACGACCAGATGCGCTCGATGTCCGGCATGGCTGAAATGCTCAACGTCGGCAAGAACGACGGCGACAACATCATCGGCAAGTTCCACTTCGCCGACGGCATGGGCGACCTGAACGGCCAGAAGATTCCCGCCGACGAACTGTTCGCGGGCCTGCTGGGCGCGACCGGCATGGACGACGACATGGACGGCATGGAAGAGGAAGGCGAACCGGCCGAAGGCGCGGAACTGGCCGCGCCCTCCGACACCGCGTCCGCGGCCGGCTACATGCAGGACTTCGACCTGGACACCGTGACGACCATGCTGGACGACATGGTCTACAACCCCCGCAAGCAGGACGGCGACGAAGGTCCCGTCCTGATCCTGGATCCCCGCGACACGGGCGCCAGCGAGCTGCGCGTCGACTTCCTGTGCAACGACTTCACCGAGAAGTGCCATGACCTGGTCGTGACCGCGACCTACAGCAGCAAGAAGCCGGTCTCGCTCAAGGCCATCAACGCCTGGAACCAGGAGTACCGCTGGACTCGCGCCTACCTGGACGACAAGAACCGGGCTGTGCTGCAGATGGACATGAACTCGGAAGGCGGCATCGGCAAGGAAAACCTGCAGATCATGCTCAACACGTTCTTCAGCATCGCGGAAGATTTCGCCGTTGCCAGCAAGGCTGCGCCGGCGAAGTAAGCCCAGCCGACGCAGGACAAAAAAATCCCCCATCTTTCGGATGGGGGATTTTTTTTGCCTTGGGGCCCGGCTCGCGCCGGGCCTTGCGGTCCGCGCTTAGGCGTAGGCTTCGATCGGCAGGCAGGCGCACACCAGGTTGCGGTCGCCGTAGGCGTTGTCCACGCGGGCAACCGGCGGCCAGTACTTGGCGTCGCGCAAAGAAGCCACCGGATAGGCGGCCTGCTGGCGCGGATAGGCGTGCAGCCATTCGTCGGCCAGCAGCATCTGCGCGGTGTGCGGCGCGTTCTTCAGGACGTTGTCCTCGGCATCGCGCTCGCCGCGCTCGACCTGGGCGATTTCCTCGCGGATCGAGATCATCGCCTCGATGAAGCGGTCCAGTTCGGCCACGCCTTCCGATTCGGTCGGCTCGACCATCAGCGTGCCAGCCACCGGGAAGCTCATGGTGGGCGCATGGAAACCGTAGTCCATCAGGCGCTTGGCGATGTCTTCGGCGCTGATGCCGCTGGTTTCCTTGAGCGGACGCACGTCGAGAATGCACTCGTGCGCCACGCGGCCATTGCGGCCCGCGTACAGGACCGGATAGTGGTCGCGCAGGCGGGTGGCAATGTAGTTGGCGTTCAGGATCGCGACTTCGGTGGCGCGGCGCAGGCCGTCGGCGCCCATCAGCGAGATGTACACGAACGGGATCGGCAGGATGCCGGCCGAGCCGAACGGAGCCGCCGACACGGGGCCGACCTTGGCGTCGCCGGGCAGCTTGCCCTGTTCGTTCACCACGCCAGGCAGGTAAGGCGCCAAGTGCGCGCGCACCGCCACCGGGCCCACGCCCGGGCCGCCGCCGCCGTGCGGGATGCAGAAGGTCTTGTGCAGGTTCAGGTGGGACACGTCCGAACCGAACTTGCCCGGCTGGGCCACGCCCACCATCGCGTTCATGTTGGCGCCGTCCAGGTAGACCTGGCCGCCGGCCTGGTGCACCAGATCGCAGATCTCGGTGACGGCTTCCTCGAACACGCCGTGGGTCGACGGATAGGTGATCATCAGCGCGGCCAGCTTGTCGCCGACCTGCTCGATCTTGGCGCGCAGGTCGGCCAGATCGACGTTGCCGTTGGCGTCCGACGCCACCACCACCACGTCCATGCCGGCCAGTTGCGCCGAGGCCGGGTTGGTGCCGTGCGCCGACGACGGGATCAGGCAGATGTTGCGCTGGTGCTGGCCGTTGGCCTGGTGGTAGCCGCGAATGGCCAGCAGGCCCGCGTACTCGCCCTGCGCGCCCGAGTTGGGCTGCAGGCTGATGTTGTCGTAGCCGGTGATCTCGCACAGCGCGGCCGACAGGCGGTCGATCAATTCGTTGTAGCCCTGGCTTTGCGAAACCGGCGCAAACGGGTGGATCAGCGCGAACTCGGGCCAGGTGATGGGGATCATCTCGGCGGTGGCGTTGAGCTTCATGGTGCACGAGCCCAGCGGAATCATGGTGCGGTCCAGCGCCAGGTCCTTGTCGGCCAGCTTGCGCAGGTAGCGCAGCATGTCGGTTTCGGACTGCACGCTGGAGAACACCGGATGCGTCAGGATCGCGCTTTCGCGCGCCACGCCGGCGGGAATGCCGCTGGCGGCGGCCGCGTCCAGCGCGTCGATGTCGAGTTCGACGTCGTCGCGCTCCAGGCCGGCGGCGAAGACGTTGACCAGCGCCTGCAGGTCAGCGACGGTGACGGTCTCGTCCAGCGAAACCGCCAGGCGGGCGCCGTCGACGCGGCGCAGGTTGATGTGCGCGCAATCGGCCGCGGTCAGGATGGCCGGGGTGGCCGCGCCGGTTTCCAGCAGCAGCGTATCGAAGAAAGTGTCGTTGACGACCTTCACGCCCAGCTTGACCAGTTCGGC
>JALDYL010000361.1:0-3758 GCA_032153965.1 Achromobacter sp.
GGCAGGCCCTTCAAGGCCAGGGCGATGCGGACCCGGTAGGCCGCGGAACTGCGCCAGTAGCTGTGCAGGGTGAGGGCGGGCGTGTCGGCCATGGCGGTCTCCGGTCAGGCGGCGGCGGGCTCAGAAGCGATGGCCGGTACGGCGCCAGGCATGGGGCGCGTGCCGGGAATGCGCACCTGCTGGTCGATATCGCCGAACAGGCTTGCGCCAGCGTCGTCGCGCATGCCGATGCGCACGCGGTCGCCGTGCTTGAGGAAGGGCGTGCGCATTGCGCCGTCGCGCAGCTTTTCGCGCACGCGCGCCTCGACCAGGCAGCACACGCCGGCGGCGTCGCTGGCGTTCGAAATGGTGCCGCTGCCGACCAGGGTGCCCGCGCCCAGGCGGCGCGTGCGGGCCGCGTGCGCGATCAGTTCGCCGAAATGGAACTGCATTTCCTCGCCCGCCTGGGGCTGGCCGATCTGCTGGCCGTTGAGCCACACCTGCATGGCGCGGTGCAGCTTGCCGCCGCGCCAGTAGGGCGCCAGCTCATCGGGCGTGACCAGCACGGGCGACAGGGCCGAGGCCGGCTTGCCCTGCAGGAAGCCGAAGCCCTTGGACAGTTCGGGCAGCACCACGTTGCGCAGGGTCACGTCGTTGACCAGGCCCAGCAGCACGACGTGTTCGAGCGCCGCGTCCGCATCCACGCCCAGCGGCACGTCGTCGGTCACCACCACGATTTCCGCTTCCAGGTCCACGCCCAGTTCCTCGCCGGCGGCGGTGATGTCCTCGCAGGGGCCCATGAAGTCATCCGATGCGCCCTGGTACATCAGCGGATCGGTCAGGAACGAAGGCGGCATCTCGCCGCCGCGGGCGCGGCGCGTCAGCTCCACGTGGTTCAGGTAGGCCGAGGCGTCCAGCCATTGGTAGGCGCGCGGCAGGGGCGCGGCGCAGCGGGCCGGATCGAAGGGCTGGCTGGCGCCTTCGCCGGCGTTCAGCGCCTCGTATTCGGCTTGCAGCAGCGGCGCGGCGCGGGCCCAGTCGTCCAGCGCCTGCTGCAAGGTGGCGGCGATGTGCGGCGCGGCGCGCATGCGGGTCAGGTTGCGGTTGACGACGGCCAGGGCGCCGTCGCGGGCGCCGTTGTTCAGGGTGGCGAGTTTCATGTTCAGGTGCTCCGTATCGGATAGGCAGGCCCGCGGCGGGGCCTCGTGGCGCCGGGATCAGGCGGTGAGTTCGGCCCACATGTCGCGATCGCGCTGGGCGGTCCAGACGCGCGGATCGGCGATGCCGCTGGCCTCGTCATAGGCGCGCGAGACGTCGAAGGGAATCGCGTGTTCGTAGATGACGACGTGGCCGAATTCGGGATCCATCACGCGGCGCGTGTCTTCGTAGACCTGTTTCAGGCTCTTGCCTTGCTCCACGCCCTGGCGGGCGCAGCCGTACAGCGTTTCGACCCAGCTGCGGGTGTAGCCGATGGCCTCGCGGCAGGCGGCGGGCGTGGTCAGCGCGGGGCCGCGGCCCGGCACCATCTGGCGCGTTTCCAGCGCCTGCAGCGCGTCCAGCGTGGCGGGCCAGTCGGACAGGTAGGCGTCGCCCGTGTACACGCCCGCGTTGAACTCCACCAGGTCGCCGGAGAAACAGATGCCCTGCGACGGAATCCAGACGATGGAGTCGCCCCGGGTGTGGCCGGCGCCCAGGTGCAGCATGCGCACTTCAAGGTCGCCCAGGAACACGGTCAGTTCGCGCTCGAATAGCACGGTGGGCCAGGTCAGTCCCGGGATGGTCTCGGCGGACTGGAACAGCCGCGGGAAGCGGCCGATCTCCGAATCCATGTCGGCCTGGCCGCGTTCGACGATGAGCTCATGCGTGCCGCGGCTGGCGTACACATTGGCCGCGCCCTCGGCGGCGAAGGCCGACGCGCCCAGCACGCGCACGGCATGGTAGTGGGTCAGCGCCACGTGGCGGATGGGCTTGTCGGTGACGCCGCGGATGGCGCGGATCAGCGCCTGGGCCATGGCCGGGGTGGCGGTCGCGTCGACCACCATCACGCTGTCGTCGCCGATGATGACGCCCGAGTTGGGGTCGCCGTCGGCCACGTAGGCGTAGGCGTTGTCGGACAGGCGTTCGAAGGAGATTTTCTTTTCCGCCAGGTCGGCCTGGGAGGCGAAGGGTTTGCTCATGCTGTTCCTTTAATGGATGGAAAGTGGGGCGGCTCAGCCGGCGTGGGCCTGGCTGCGCTGCTGGCTGCTGGTGCCGCTGGCGCCGGGCATCAGGCCGGCGGCCTTGTCGCGGGTCCAGGCGGCCAGGTCGTCGTGGGCGCTGCGGCGCTTGCGGGCGACGTAGTCGTCCACCGGCAGGCGCAAGGTCAGTTCGAGCCGGACGCCGTTGGGATCGAAGAAATAGATCGAGCGGATGAAGTGGTGGTCGGTCGGCCCCACCACCTCGACGCCGTGAGCCAGCAGCCGCTGGCGCATGCGCTCCAGCTCGACTTCGCCGCGGATTTCCATGGCAAAGTGGTTGACCCAGCGCGGCGTGGCGGGGTCGGGCTGGCTCTGGCCGTTGTCGCCCAGGTCGAAGAAGGCGATGTGCGAACCGTCGGCGAATTCGAAGAACAGATGCACGAAGGGGCAGTGTTCGCCGGTGGAAGGCACGCGTTCTTCCTTGACCACATGCACCAGCGGCAGGCCCAGGATGTCTTCATAGAAATGCCGGGTTTCCTCCGCGTCGCGGCAGCGCCAGGCGAAATGGTGCAGGCCCTGGATGGCGGGGCAGGCGGCGGGGGCGCCCGCCGGGGATGCATGGGATGGGGTAAGCGTCATGGCGCCGTCTCCGTGGTTCATGGAATGTTCAGGGCGGGTGTGCCGGGCTGGGCCGCCAGCATTTCGTCCACGGCCGCCTGCACCCGGGCCGCGTCGTCCACGGCTTCGATGAGCAGCAGCGACAGCCGTGCCAGGCTGTCGCGCTGGGCTGCGGGGTCGGGCACGTTGGTGAGCGCGATCAGGCGCTCCAGCAGGTCGTCAAGTTGTTGCTGGGATAGCGGCATGGCTGGCGCCTCCGGCTGAGCGGTAGAGGCCGCGGGTTTCGGGTTGGGAATAGGGCAGGGATTCGGGACAGGCGCAGGCCAGGTCCAGCGCTTCGGCTATCCAGGCGCACACGGCCTCGGGGTCGCCGGTCTCGGGCTGGGCGGCCGCCATGACGTGCTGGTCGGGGCGCAGCAGCCAGGCCTGGCCGTCCAGCGTCTGGCCGAGCTGGTGCGCCAGGGCGGCGCGTCCGCGTTCATCGCACAGCGGGCCGACGGCGACCCAGCGCAGCAGGCCGTCGTCGTCCCGTGCGGCGGCGGGCAGGGCGTCGCCGAACACCAGCACGGTGAACCAGGGGCCGAGCAGCCCGTGCAGGGTCAGGCCGTCGCTTTGCCGCAGCACCACGTTGGGCAGCGCGCGCCCGGCCAGGGCGTGCGCGCCCCGCGCCAACGCCGACGCGGGATAGACGGCCGGCATGCACAGGCGGCCGGTGTTGATCATGCGGGCGGCGACGGCGTGGCGCGGCGCCAGGTCGATGATGGCGTCGCGCCACAGCGCGGCGGAGCGGGCAGCGCCCGGGTAAACGAAGCGCGAGGAGCGGCGCGCCTGGCGGATGTTCTCCATTGCCGCGTGCTTGCGCTCGGCGCTGTAGCTATCCAGCAGCGAGTCGCCGGCGCGGCCTTGCAGCAGCAGGGCCAGCTTCCAGGCCAGGTTGTCGGCGTCCTGGATGCCGCCGTTGCCGCCGCGCGCGCCGAAGGGCGC
>JALDYL010000362.1:0-3747 GCA_032153965.1 Achromobacter sp.
TATTCGGCCAGGTCGGCCAGCGCCAGGACGTTGTTCTTGAACTGGTCGGGCTGGAAGTCCCGGACCAGGGACAGCAGGCCCACCTGGTGGTCGACCAGCAGCACCGCGGCCTGGGTCTTGTCGAGTTTCACATAGGGCTTGGACATTGCGTGCTCCATAAGAGGGAGGTTGCGCGCCTGGCGGCGCGCGGGAAAAAATCCGGCGCAGGCTCAGCGCTGGGAGTCGAGCGTTTCGCCCTTCTTGATGACTTCCTGAGCCCGGTTGTAGCTTTCGATCAGCAGTTGATAGGGCGGGAAGATCTTGGTGTAGACCTCGGCCCACTTGGCCGCGTCTTCGCGGTGCCAGGTCTTTTGCAGCTCGGCCGCCACGGCGCCCGTGTCCATGGGCACGACGCCGGCCTGCACCACGCGCGCCAGGGTGATTTCCTGGGCCATCTTGCTGTAGGTGCCGGAGGCGTCGACCACCACGAAGACCTTGTAGCCCTCGGCCACCGCGCTGATGGCGGGGAAGGCCATGCAGACGCTGGTGATGGTGCCGGCGATGATCAGGGTCTTGCGGCCGGTCGCCTTGACCGCCGCGACGAATTCAGGATTGTCCCAGGCATTGATTTCGCCTTTGCGCGCGACATATTTCGCGTGCGGGGCGTTCTCGTGGATTTCCGGAATCAAGGGTCCGTTGGGGCCTTGCGGCACCGAAGCCGTGGTGATGACAGGCAGCTTCGCCAGGGTGGCCATGGAGGCCAGCGCGCCGGCGAGCGAGCGCAGCTCGGTCATCGGCATGTCGGCAACCGTCTGGAACAGGCCGCTTTGATGGTCGATCAGCAACATGACGGCATCGTTGGGATCGATGACGGGGCGCTGGCCATTGAAGTTGGCGGGGACGCTCATGGTTTGCTCCTGGTGACGTGGGGCTAATCATCCTAGGAGCATCTCGGGCGACTGGGTAGGCGGGAAAAATGGGTTTCTGCGTCCCACTCGTCGGACGCTGCGCGAGCCTGCTGCTACTTCAAGGTAGGCAGCTTGTGGCGCACCTGCGTGTCGTGTTCGCGCTTGGCCACGTCCTGGTACTCCGAGCTCAGGAAATCCAGCAGCTCCCGCACGCCGGGCAGCAGGCCGCGGCGGGACGGGAAGATGGCATGCACGCTGCCCGCTTCCGGCTGCCAGGGGGCGCCCACGTCCACCAGGGTGCCTGCGTCCAGTTCGTCGCGAATCATGAGCAGGGGCAGGGCGACCACGCCCACGCCGCGCAAGGCGGCCTGCTTCAGGGCCAGCATGTCGTCGGTCACCAGGCGCGGCGTGAACGGCACCACGATGCGCGCGCCGTCCGGCCCGTCCAGCCGCCAATGGGACTCGCGCTGTTCGGTGCCCAGCGCCAGCGTGGGCAATTCGCTCAAGGCATGCGGATCCGCGGGCAGCGCGATGCCGCGGACCAGCGCTGGACTGGCCACCAGACACTGGCAGCTCATGCCCAGCGGCTTCATGATGAGATCGCTGCTCTCGATGGGGCCGAAGCGCACGCGCACGGCGATGTCGAAGCCTTCGCGCAGCACGTCCACCGGGCGGCTGAAGCTCTTCAGGTAGACATGGACCTTGGGGCAGCGCACCATGAAGCGGGCCACCAGGTCGCCCAGGAAGTAGTAGATCAACGCGGGCGGCGCGCTCATGCGTATGGTGCCTTGCGGTTCGGCCCGGGTGCGGTCGATGACCTCCTGGGCCGCTTCCGCGCCCGCCAGCATCGACAGGCATTGTTCGTAATATTCCTGACCCAATTCGGTCACGGCGAAGCTGCGCGTGGAACGCTGGATCAGCCGCACGCCCAGCCGGTCTTCCAGCAGCGCGATGCGCCGGCTGAGGCGGGACTTGGGTATGCCCAACGCCCGCCCGGCGGGCGCGAATCCGCCGTTCTTGACGACCTGGACGAAGTAATAGAGGTCATTCAAGTCGTGCATCGCTTCCCCGCTGTTCTGAAAATAGGACGTCAGGGGGGAGCATATAACGGCCGCGGCACTATGCGGGCGCGTTTTCTTTTACATTTGAACGTGCCCCCAGGAGCCACCATGCCAGCTTCCGACACCGCCGCGCTTGCCCGCGAAATCAAGGCGGCGCAGGACCATGTGTCTTACATCGCGCCGCTCACGGCCAAGCGCCCGCGCTTCGACCTGGACGCCGCTTACGACGTGGCCGCGCGCATCCATCAGGCGCGGCTGGCGGAGGGCGCGCTGCTCGTCGGCCGCAAGATCGGCTTCACCAATGCGGCGATGTGGGCGGCGCTGGGCGTGAATTTTCCGGTTTGGGGGCGCGTCTATGAACATAGCGCTGTCTATGACGATACCGGCGAAGTGCATTGCCGCCTGGCGCGCTATGTCGAGCCGCGCATCGAGCCGGAGATCGTGTTGCATTTCCATGCCGCGCCGCCGCAAACGCGGGACCCGGCCGCCATACTGGCGTGCGTGGACTGGATCGCCCATGGCTTTGAACTGGTGCAGTCGCACTATCCCGCCTGGCAGTTCCAGGCCGCCGACACCGTGGCGGACAACGCCCTGCATGGCGCGCTCTTCATCGGACCGCTCACGGAGCCCGCCGAACTCGGCCCCGGGCTGATCGAACGGCTGGCGGACTTCCGCGTGAACCTGGCCTGCAACGGCATCCACCGGGAAACCGGTACCGGGTCCAATGTGCTGGGCAGTCCGCTGGCGGCGCTGGCCCATTTGCTGGCGGTGGTTGTGGAACGTCCGGCCGACGAGGCGATCCAGGCGGGCGAGCTGGTCACGACCGGCACGCTGACCCAGGCTTATCCGGTGCACGCCGGGGAAACGTGGAGCACCACGCTGGACGGCATCGGTTTGCCGGGCCTGCGCATCGTGTTCGACGAGTGAGTCCGCGCCGGCCGCGGCCGGCGCTTGCGGGACGCCCGCTAGACGCTGGCGCGCTGGTTCAAGGTCAGCGGAAACACTTCCTGGCGCGCGATGGGCGCGCCGCCATTCAGGCGCTGCAGCAGTAGTTCGCCGGCGCGCGCGCCCAGCTTGCGGCTGTCCACGCCTATGGTGGTCAGGCCAGGCTCGATTTCGCTGGCGATGTCGGTATCGCCGAAGCCCAGGATGGCGATGTCGCGCGGGATGGCGAGCTTGCGGTCGCGCGCCTCGAACAGCGCGCCCACCGCCAGCAGGTCGTTGGCGCAGAACACGGCGTCGAAGTCCTGGCCCATGGCGAGCAGGCGGGCCAGGGCCGCGCGGCCATCGGCGATGGTCTGCGCATTGTCCACGGCCAATTCGGCCACGACCTGCAGCCCGAGTTCGGCCGCGGCGGCGTTAAAGCCCTGGCGGCGCAGGTCGCCGCGGCCACCCTGGCGCGCCACGAAGGCCACGCGCCGGTAGCCGCGTTCGGCCAGATGGCGCGCGGCCATGACGCCGCCGTCGTAGTTGGAAAAGCCCACCAGCATGTCGATGGGGTCGCGCGGATAGGCCCAGGTCTCCATGATGGGGATGCCCAGCTCGCGCAGCGACTGGCGGTTTTCCTCGAGTTCGATGACGCCGGTGAACAGCACCGCCGCGGGCCGCAGGGCGCGCAGCGACGCGATCATGCTGGTTTCCTTGGCATAGGAATACGAGGTCTGTCCCACCATCAGCTGGTAGCCTTGCGGTTCCAGCACTTCGGCGCAGCCCTGCACGGCCAGCGCGAACTGCTGGCTGAGGATGTTGGAGACGAAGGCCGCCACCACGCTGGACTGCCCGGAGCGCAGGGCCCGCGC
>JALDYL010000363.1:0-3732 GCA_032153965.1 Achromobacter sp.
TCAGCGCTACCCCCGGTGTACCACTTGGGATAGTGCTCAGCCACCACCGGGCCGCTGGTGCTTAGCGCGTGGCAGCCGTCCAGTTGGAATGGACGCCGGTTCGGGTTGTTTTCCTGCCGCCGGCGGTTGGCCATGGTCTGCACCGCCGCGGTGGGTAGCACCTGCGACAGCTCGGTCATGTGCGTACAGCCCTCCACGTGCCCGAACCGCTCCTTGACCTGCCCGCGGAACCCCTTGAGCAGGTTCATTCCGATCAGATCAGTGTAAGCCGGTTCGATGGCCATGCAATGCTCGCCGTAGGGAGCGGCGTCATAGACGGCCTGCGCCGCCACGATCGAGAAAGTCTCGTCGATGGTGATGCGCAGATGCATGTGATGGATGGGTTGTCCGGCCTTGAACATCTCGCCGTCGCGCTTGGGGAAATCGTACGCCTTGACGTCGATCAGCTCGGCTTCCAGATCCCAGAGCCCGTCTTCGCGCGCATACGACTGCACGCGTATGGAACGCGTGTGCAATGGTTGGCGAGGATAATCCGGCGGTGGCAAGGGCATGCTGGGGGCCTGCGGGGCGAGATGCCTGCGCATGGTGCGCGGCAACAAAACCTTCAAAGTATAGCGCAGGCGGCCTGCGATCAAGCCCCCTGACTAGCGCCTGACGCGCCGCCGCAGAGCGCGGCGGCCGCCCACAGGCCCTGGTGCCGGAGCTGGCAGGTGACGCGGGCGGCGGCCAGGCGCCGCTCACGCTCCGGGGAGTATTCCTCCAGTCCCCCCCGGCAGGCTTTCAGGCGCGCTTCCAGCGCGCTCCAGGCGCGGGCGAAGGCGTCCGCCCGGGCGGCTGGCGGGCTGGCGGCCAGTTCGGCGGCGGCCTGCGGACCGCAATAAAGGCGGATCACGTCCGCATCGCCCGCCCAGGCCTGCGCGGCGGTCAGGTCCACGCCCGGCAGGCCCAGCCGGGACAGGCCGCAGAGAATATAAGGGCCACAGTAAGAGAAGGAACTGTTCCAGCGCGCGCCCGCGGGCATCCGCGGACCCTTGGACGTTTCCGTCCAGCCGGACGCGGCTTGCGGATCGCGCCGCGCCAGTTCCGCGGTCAGCCAGTCCCGGGCGGCCAGGCGCTGCCGCTGCCGGGAGATCGGCAAGTGCAACAGCCACAATTCAACCGGGGCGCCCTCCCCGGTCAGCCTGAGCGGCCCGGTCAGCGCTGCGTCCACGGGGTCGCCGGACTGCCGATCCAGGCCTGCCCCGCAGGAATGGCCTCGCCCTTGAGCACCAGCGTCAGCGGCCCCAGCCGCGCGCCGGCTTCGACCCGGGTGTCATACAGAATGGTGCTGCGCGGCCCGACGTTGACGGCGTCGCCGATGCGGACCATGCCGATCTTCATCACCCGGTCTTCGAACAGATGGGTCTGCGGACCGGACCAGGCGTGCAGCACCGCGTCGTCGCCGATCGACACGCAGTCGTACTCGGTGATGTCGGTAGTGTCCATGAAGACGCGCTTGCCGATGCGGGCGCCCATGCAGCGCAGGGCCAGCGGCAGCCAGGGCGTGGCCCGCAGGAAGTTGAAGAAGTTCGGCACCGCGATGGATTCGTACAGGCTGGTGACGGCTTCGCTCTTCCAGACGAAGGGCGTCCACATAGGTTCGGCGCGCGGCCGGTAGCGGCCGATCAGCGCCCACTTCAACGCCACCAGGAACAGGAAGGCGCCGACGCCGTACAGCACGCCGGCCAGCATCAGCTCATCGAAAGCGGAGACGAAGCCTTCGCGCGCCGCCATGGGGATGACCTTCATCACGGTCAGATAGCCCACCGCGATCACCACGGCCAGCGGCAGGATCATCCGCATGCCCTCGACGCCGCCGCGCAGGATCTTGCGGCCCGTGCTGGGCCGGAAGGTCAGGTGCGGCGCAAAGCCCGCGGTCTGCTCGCGCGCCGGCAGCGCCAGCGGCGGATTGCCCAGCCAGGTCTGGCCGCTGGCCATGCGGGCGTTGGCCGGCGCGCGGCTCTGCACGCCGATCAGCACGTCGTCGGGCAGCACCGAGCCGTCCGGAACATAGGCGCCGTTGCCGACAAAACTGCGGTCGCCGATGACGGTGGGACGCATGGTCATCCAGCCGCCATCGATTTCCTCGTCGCCCAGCATGACGCCGTCGGCGATGAAGCTGTCGCGGCCCAGCGTCAGCATGTCGGGCACCACGCCCATGGCGGTGGAGATTTCCGTGCCGCGCCCGACCTTCGCGCCCAGCAGGCGGTACCAGTTGCCGGCATAGATCGATGCGTACAGGCCGTGCAGCACGCTGAGGCTGGATTCCTGGATCTGGTTGGTCAGCCAGCGCCGCAGATAGATCTGGCCGTACACGGGCCAGCGGCCGCTGGCCAGGCGGGGCAGCAGCGTCCAGCGCAGCAGCGCGGATACCAGCACCGTCAGCATCAGCAGCAAGGCGCTGGCGGGCAAGGCCAGCAGCAGATAACTCAGGAAGGCTTGCGGCCAGGGCACGCGCGCGCCCATCAGGTCCAGCCAGCGCGCGTCGATCCAGTCGATCAGCACGAAGCTTGGGAACACCGGCATGAAGAACAGGGCGGCGATCAGCGTGCCCCCGCCCGCGTAGGCCACGCAGTCCAGCCGGCTCCAGATGCCTTGGCGCTGCGGCCGCGGCGGCAGCTCGGGCGCGCGGGCCTGCGGCTCATGCCGCGCCGGCGCGCCGCTCCAGACCTGGCCTGGCGGCACGCTCGCGCCTTGCGCCAGCGAGGACAGGCCGTCCAGCCGGGCGCCCTCGCCCATCGCCACATCGCCCTGCAGCACCGAATAGGAACCGATGTAGGCGCGGTCCGCCAGCGTGATCGGCGCCACGCTCCATTCCCCGCCGCGCACCGCAAAATTCTCGAGGTTCACGGCCGCGCCGATGCTGACGCCGTTTCCGACCGACAACAGGTCGGGCGCGCGCACGGATATGCGGCTGATGGCGGCGTCGCGGCCGATGCGCGCACCCAGCGCCCGCAAGTACCAGATCTGCAGTGGCGACCCGGCAAGCAGATGCGCGGGCGGGATGTCCAGCACCCGGTCCACCAGCCACCAGCGGTAGAACAGCCAGCCATACAGCGGGTAGCGGCCGGGTTTGAGCCTGCCCAGGATGCCCCACTTGCAGGCCACGGCCACGCCGAAGCTCAACAGGTTGCAGGCCAGATAGCTGGCGATGGACAGGGCCACCGCGCGCCAGACCGAATCGCCCTCGTCGCCCGTCCAGTAGTGGTAGGTGAAGAACGGCGTCAGCCATATCAGCATGCGCACGCCGATCAGCAGCGGCAGCGCCGCCAGCTGGGCCAGGCCGCAGGTCCAGCGACGCCATTCGGGCGCGGCCGCCGGATCGCCGCCGGTCCCGGCGACGGCTGCCGCTTGGGCCGCAGCGCCTTCGGCCGAGGCCAGCGCGTCCAACCGGGCCGCAAGCGTTCCCAGCACGGGATGCTGGTAAAGCTCGTGCATGGTCAGCGCAGAAAAATGCGGATGCTTGCGCAACGACGACACCAGCCGCGCGGCCAGCAGCGAATGGCCGCCCAGATCGCGGAAGAAGTCGCTGGCCAGCCGCAGCGGTTGCCCCGGAAACAGCGGGCGCAAGGCGTCGAACAAGGCCGTCTCGCCCGGTGTGACGGGCTCGTCGTCTTCGCCGCTGGGCTCGGACACGGCGTCCAGCTCGCGCGCCTTCAGCGCCTTGCGGTCGATCTTGCCCGAGGTCAGGCG
>JALDYL010000364.1:0-3721 GCA_032153965.1 Achromobacter sp.
CCGGACTTCGCCAGCGACGCCAACGTGCGCCGCGCCGAACTGGCCGCGCTGCGCCAGGATATCGTCCAGGCGCAACCGGATGCGGCGCTGGCCGCCGCCTGGCGCGAACGCTGGCAGCAGCAATTGCAGGGCCGCGGCGTATTCGTGCGCAGCTCGTCCAATTCCGAAGACCTGCCGGGATTCAGCGGCGCCGGGCTTTACACCACCGTGCCCAACGTGACGCAGGCCGACGCGCTGGCGCAAGCCGTGCAGACGGTGTGGGCCTCGGTCTACAACTACGAAGCCTACGAAGCCCGGCGCGCGGTGGGCATCGGCCAGGACGGCGTGGTGATGGCGGTGCTGGTGCAGCAGGCCGCGGCGTCGGACAGTTCGGGCGTCATGATCACGCGCGATCCCTTCGACGCCTCGCGCCGCTACGTCACCTACCTCTCGGCCAAGCGCGGCCTGGGCATCAAGGTGGTGGAAGGCAAGCGCCAGGCCGAGCAGCTGATGTACTCCAGCTGGTCCAAGGCGGTGCAGGTGCTGAGCCGTTCCGCCGAGGACACCCAGCTGGTGCCGGATGCGGCGGGCGGCGTGCGCGAAGTGCCGATCGAAGGCACGCGCCAGGTCTTGAACGATGCCCTGGTGGCGCGCCTGGCTTCTGTAGCCAGCCAGATCAAGCAGCGCCTGGGCGGCGTGGACCAGGACATCGAATGGGCCGTGCAGGGTGAGGACATTCTGATCCTGCAGGCCCGGCCGTATATCGACGGCAGCCGGTAAAGGCCCGCCGCAAGGCAAAGCGGGCAAGGACGCCGCGCGCGGCGCCTTGCCCACACCCCCTAGATATGCAGCGCGTGGCCCAGCGCCTTGAGCGCGGCTTCCTGCACCGCTTCGCCCAGGGTCGGATGCGCGTGGATGGTGCCCGCCACGTCTTCCAGCGTGGCGCCCATTTCCAGCGACTGGCCGAAGGCCGTCGACAGCTCCGACACGCCCCGCCCCACCGCCTGCCAGCCCACGATCAGGTGGTTGTCGCGGCGCGCGACCACGCGCACGAAGCCGTCGGTGGATTCCAGCGTCATCGAGCGCCCGTTGGCCGCGAACGGGAACGCCGCCGTCAGGCAGTCCAGTCCCGCGCTTTCCGCGTCCGAGGGCGACAGGCCCGCCACCACGACCTCGGGATCGGTGAAGCAGACCGCCGGGATGGAGGCAGGCTGGAAGTGGCGGCGCTTGCCCGCCACCAGTTCGGCCACCATCTCGCCCTGCGCCATGGCGCGATGCGCCAGCATGGGTTCGCCGGCGATATCGCCGATGGCCCAGACATCGCGCATGGAAGTGCGGCACTGGTCGTCGATGCGCAGCGCGTTGCCCTTGCGGTCCAGCTGCAGGCTTTCCAGCCCCCAGTCCTGCGTGCGCGGACGCCGTCCCACCGCGATCAGCACGCGGTCTGCCGGCAGCAGGGTTTCGACGCCCGCCGCGTCCTGCACCCGCACCGCGTTGCCGGCGCCGTTCAGGCCCAGCACCTTGCGGCCCAGGTGCAGGTCCACGCCCATTTTCGCCAAGGCGGCGGCCACCGGCTTGGTGAGTTCGGCGTCGTAGGTCGGCAAAATGCGGTCCTGCGCTTCCACCACCGCCACTTCGGCGCCCAGCTTGCGGTACACGGTGCCGAGCTCCAGGCCGATGTAGCCGCCGCCCACCACCACCAGTTGCTTGGGGATGCTGGCGGGCGACAGCGCCTCGGTGGACGACACCACCATGCCGCCGAACGGCATGGATGCCAGCGGCGTGGGCTCGGAGCCCGCCGCCAGCAGCAGGTGCTCGCACTGGATGCGGATGGCGCCGGACTCGCCGCCGTCCACTTCCACGGTCTTGCCGTCCAGCAGCCGGGCCCAGCCGCGCACCACTTCGACGCCGTTCTTCTTCAGCAGCGCGGCCACGCCGCCGGTCAGCTTGCCGACGATGCCGTCCTTCCAGGCCACGGTCTGGGCCAGGTCGATGGCGGGCGCCGACACGGAAATGCCCAGCGCCGACTTGCCCGCATAGTGGCGCGCCTTGTCGAACTCCTCGGCCGCGTGGATCAGCGCCTTGGAGGGGATGCAGCCGATGTTCAGGCAGGTGCCGCCCAGTTGGGCGCCTTCGACCAGGATGGTCGGCACGCCCAGCTGGCCGGCGCGGATGGCGGCGACGTAGCCGCCGGGGCCGCCGCCGATCACCAGCAAAGTCGTAGTCTTAGTGATCTGGCTCATGCTTACTCCACGAAAAGCAGCGCGGGTTGTTCCAGCAGCGCGCGCACCGCCTGGATGAAGCGCGCCGCGTCCATGCCGTCCACCACGCGGTGGTCGAAGGACGACGACAGGTTCATCAGCTTGCGCGCCACCACGGCGCCATTGCGGATGGCGGGCCGCTCGACGATGCGGTTCACGCCCACGATGCCGACCTCGGGATGGTTGATCACCGGCGTGGTGACGATGCCGCCCAAAGGCCCCAGGCTGGTGATGGTGATGGTCGACCCCGACAGTTCGTCGCGGCTGGCGCTGCCCGTGCGCACCGCCTCGGCCAGGCGGACGATCTCGGCCGCCATGGACCAGAGATCGCGCGCCTCGGCGTGGCGCATGACCGGCACCATCAGGCCGCCATCGCTTTGCGTGGCGATGCCGATGTGGACCGCGCCGTAGCGCGTGACCACGCCGCCCTCATCGTCGTAGCGCGCGTTGATCTGCGGGAAATCGCGCAGCGCCACCACCATGGCTCGCGCCAAGAGCGGCAGCAGCGTGAGCTTGCCGCGCGTCGCGCCCCACTTCTGGTTGAGGCTGGCGCGCAGCTCTTCCAGTTCGGTCACGTCGATTTCCTCGACGTAGCTGAAGTGCGGGATGCGGCGCTTGGACTCGGCCATCTTCTGCGCGATCTTGCGGCGCAGGCCGATGACCGGCACGTTTTCCTCGTCGTTGCGCTCGGAATAGGCCACGCCGCCGCGGGCCTGGGCCCCCGCGCCCTGGCCTTGCAGGTAGGCGTCCAGGTCTTCGTGCAGGATGCGGCCGGCCGGGCCGCTGCCGGGCACGTAGCGCAGTTCGATGCCCAAGTCCCAGGCGCGCTTGCGCACGGCCGGCGATGCCAGCGGCTTGTCGCCGGGCTGGCGCGCGACGGCGGCGGGCGCTTGGCGCACGGGCTTGGCCGGCGCCACGGACGGCGCGGACGGCTTGGCGGGCGCGGCAACGGTCTTGGGCGCCTGCTCGGGTTGCGGCGCGGGCGCCGAAGCCGCGGGCTGCACCGCAGCGGGAGCCGCGGCCGCCTTGGCCGGCGACGCTTCCGCGCCCGGCTTGAGGTTGCCCTCGCCTTCGACTTCCAGGCGGATCAGCTCACCGCCCACGGCCATGACCTGGCCCACGTCCCCGCCCAGCGCGACCACGCGGCCGACCACCGGCGCGGGAATCTCGACCGTGGCCTTGTCCGTCATGACGTCGGCCAGCGGCTGGTCCTCGGCCACCATGTCGCCGATCTTCACGTGCCAGGCGACCAGTTCCACTTCCGCGATGCCTTCGCCGATGTCGGGCATCTTGATGACATGAATACCCATCTCTTAACCCTCCATCGCGCGCTTGAACGCTTCGCCGACCCGGCGCGGGCCGGGGAAGTACGCCCATTCCTGCGCGTGGGGATACGGCGTATCCCAGCCGGTCACGCGCTCCACGGGCGCCTCCAGATGATGGAAGCAGTGTTCCTGCACCAGCGAAATCAGCTCGGCGCC
>JALDYL010000098.1:0-17476 GCA_032153965.1 Achromobacter sp.
TGGGCGTGGTCGCGCAGATGTGCCAGCGCGTCATCGTGATGTACGCCGGGCGCAAGGTCGAGGAAGGCAGCGTCGACGACATCCTGGACCGCGCCCAGCACCCCTATACCCAGGCGCTGATCCGCTCCCTGCCGGACTTCGCCGACGGCCAGGACCATACGGCGCGGCTGGCCGAGCTGCCCGGCATCGTGCCGGTGATGACGCCCGAGTCGCGCGGCTGCGCCTTCGCGGCGCGCTGCCCGGAAGCGCAGCCGCGCTGCACCGAGCAGGCGCCACCCGCCGCCGACACCGGCAGCCGCCACCGCGTCTGGTGCTGGGCCCGCGCGGCCGAACCCGCTCCCGCCGCCCTGACCGCCTGAGGCCCGCCATGAACCTGCACGACATCCCCCTTTCGAGCGCGGTCTCCGCGGCTACCGCCGAACCCCCGCCCATGCTGGAAGTCATCGGCCTGAAGAAGCACTATCCCGTGGACAGCGGCAGCGGCGCCAAGATGCTGCGCGCGGTCGACGGCGTGTCCCTGTCGGTGCCGCGCGGCCAGACCTTGAGCCTGGTGGGCGAATCCGGCTGCGGCAAGTCCACCACCGGCAAATGCCTGATCCGCCTGACCGATCCCACCGAGGGCCGCATCCTGCTGGAAGGCCGCGACCTGGCCGCCATGAACAGCCGCGAGCTGCGCGCCATGCGTCAGCGCATGCAATTCATCTTCCAGGATCCGTTCTCGTCGATGAACCCGCGCATGCGGGTGCGCGACATCATCGGCGAGCCGCTGCGCGCCTTCGGCCACGGCCGCGCCGCCATCCGCGACCGCGTCGCGCAGCTGCTGGCGCGCGTCAGCCTGCGCCCCGACGCCGCCGACCGCTATCCCCACGAGTTCTCCGGCGGCCAGCGCCAGCGCATCGTGATCGCGCGCGCGCTGGCGCTGGACCCAGGCCTGATCGTCTGCGACGAGCCCGTATCGGCGCTGGACGTGTCGGTGCAGGCGCAGGTCATCAACCTGCTGATGGACCTGCAGCGGGACCTGGGACTGACCTATGTCTTCATTTCCCACGATCTGAGCGTGGTGCGCCATATCAGCCACCGCGTCGCCGTGATGTACCTGGGCAAGATCGTCGAGACCGGCACCCGCGAGGCCATCTTCGAACGCCCCGCCCATCCGTATACCCGCGCGCTGCTGGCCGCCGTGCCTTCCGCCCGCCAGGGCGAACGCAAGCCGGTGGAAGTGCTGAAGGGCGAGATTCCCAGCCCGCTATCACCGCCCTCGGGCTGCGCCTTCCGCACCCGTTGCCCGATGGCGCAGCCGCGCTGCGCCGAGGAAGCGCCGCAACCCCGCCTGATCGCCCCCGAACAGCAGGTCGCCTGCCATTTCGCCACCATTTAGCCGGAGATACCCATGTCCCAGACCGACGCCACCCCGTTCGACTACATTCTTGCCGGCGGCACCGTCATCGATGGCACCAACTCGCCGGGCCGGCTTGCCGACGTCGGCGTGCGCGGCGACCGGATCGCCGCCGTCGGCGACCTGAGCGCCAGCAGCGCCCGCCGGCGCATCGACGTGAGCGGCAAAGTGGTATCTCCAGGCTTCATCGACTCGCACACGCACGACGACAACTACCTGCTCAAGCACCGCGACATGACGCCCAAGATCTCGCAGGGAGTCACCACCGTGGTCACCGGCAACTGCGGCATCAGCCTGGCGCCGCTGGCGCACGCCAACCCGCCCGCGCCTCTGGACCTGCTGGACGAAGGAGGCTCGTTCCGCTTCGAACGCTTCTCCGACTACCTGGAAGCCTTGCGCGCGGCCCCGCCCGCCGTCAACGCCGCCTGCATGGTGGGCCATTCCACCCTGCGCGCCGCCGTCATGCCCGACCTGCGGCGCGAGGCCACGGCCGAAGAAATCCAGGCCATGCAGGCGCTGGCCGACGACGCGCTCGCCAGCGGCGCCATCGGCATCTCCACCGGCGCCTTTTACCCGCCTGCCGCCCACGCCAGCACCGAGGAAATCATCGAGGTCTGCCGCCCGCTGGGCACGCATGGCGGCGTCTACGCCACCCATATGCGCGACGAAGGCGAACACATCGTGGCGGCGCTGGAAGAGACCTTCCGCATCGGCCGCGAGCTGGACGTGCCGGTGGTGATCTCGCACCACAAGGTCATGGGCAAGCCCAACTTCGGCCGCTCCAAGGAAACGCTGGCGCTGATCGAGGCCGCCATGGCCAGCCAGGACGTGTCGCTGGACGCCTATCCCTACGTGGCCGGCTCCACCATGCTCAAGCAGGACCGCGTGTTGCTGGCGGGCCGCACGCTCATCACCTGGTGCAAGCCCTTTCCCGAACTGAGCGGGCGCGACCTGGAGGAAATCGCCGCCGAGCGCGGCAAGTCCAAGTACGACGTGGTGCCGGAGCTGCAACCCGCCGGCGCCATCTACTTCATGATGGACGAGCCCGACGTGCAGCGCATCCTGGCGTTCGGCCCCACCATGATCGGCTCCGACGGCCTGCCCCACGACGAACGCCCCCACCCGCGCCTGTGGGGCACCTTCCCGCGCGTGCTGGGCCATTACTCGCGCGACCTGGGCCTGTTCCCGCTGGAGACCGCGGTCTGGAAGATGACCGGCCTGACCGCCGCCAAGTTCGGCCTGGCCGAACGCGGCCAGGTGCAGGCCGGTTACTACGCCGACCTGGTGGTCTTCGACCCCGCCACGGTGGCCGACTCGGCCACCTTCGAGCGCCCCACCGAGCGCGCCGCGGGCATCCACTCGGTCTACGTCAACGGCGCGCCCGTCTGGGAAGGCCAGGCCTTCACCGGCCAGCACGCGGGCCGCGTCCTCAACCGGGCAGGCGCCTGATCCCGGCCAGCCCTTACAATCCGGCATACGCGGCGGGGCTTGCGGGCCCTGCCCCCAACCACCCCCTACCTGCCAGACCGTTACATGGCCCTACCCGGCACTACATCCCCGCCCGAGATCGTCGGCAAGGAAGAAATGGGCGCTCGCCTGCGGGCCGAGCGCAAGGCGCGCAAGATGACCCTGCAGGCGCTGTCCGCCGCCAGCGGCATCGCGGTCTCGACGCTGTCGAAGGCGGAACTGGGACAGATCGCCCTCAGCTACGAGAAGTTCGCCGCGCTGGCGGGCGCGCTCGGCATAGACATGACCCGCATGTTCATGCTGCCCGACGCCTCGCAGGCCGCCGTCGCCCCCACCTTCGTCAAGAACAAGCTCAGCGACGCCCGCGACTACGTCACCGAAAACTACCACTACCGCCTGCTGATGGGTGAGTACCCCGGCAAGAAGATGACGCCCATGCTGGCGCTCATCGACTCGCGCAAGGTGGTCGAATTCGAGGACTACATCCGGCACCCGGGCCAGGAATTCGCGGTGGTGCTGTCGGGCAAGGTCCGCATCCAGTTCGAGAACGGCGACAGCGTCGTGCTGGGCAAGCTGGAAACCGCCTATTTCGACAGCAGCATCGGCCACGTCTACCTGTCCATGAGCAGGAAGCCAGCGGAAGTGCTGGCGGTGTGCAGCGACGTGGGTGAGGTGCCGTCGCGGCTGAAGGCGCCCTGAGCCGGCGGCCGCTGCCCGGAAAGCTGGCGCGCGGGCCAGGCCGCTCCCTGCCGGACGGCCGAGCGCGCCGCTGGCATACAGCTGTCATACTCGCCGGCGATACTGGCGCTCGGATATCCGCCAGCCCCCGAATCCCGGGCACGCGCCGGATATTCATATAAAAGGTAATTCGTTGGCCGCCGCCCCTGGCCGCCTTACGATACCTGGCATCGACTGGGCCTGACGCCCGCAGGAATGCTCCACATGCAACGCTTGATATCCCCGATACTTACCCGCCGCCCGGTGCTGCTGGCCGGTCCGCTCAGCGCGCGCCGCTACGACGCCGTGATTTCCCTCAACGCCCACCGCGAAGCCCGCAAGCTGCGCGAATCCGCCCAGCGCATCCTGGCCGTCTCCGCCCGCTACATGCTGCCGGGCGCCTGAGCCCGTCCCCCAAGGCCGCGGCCTGATCCTCTCCAGGCGCGCAGCGCCCTTCGCGTCCTGCATGCAGTTCCTCCTGCCGCCACCTGCGGTAGCATTGCCGATTCGGCCCGAAACCGGGCCAGGCAGAACAGGAGTCATGCATGCAGAAGGTGGTAATCGTCGGCGGCGGCCACGCGGCGGCGCAATTGTGCGCCAGCCTGATAGAAGGCGGCTTTCCCGGCAGCCTGACGCTGGTGTGCGAAGAGGCCTCGCTGCCCTATCACCGCCCGCCGCTCTCCAAGACCTACATCAAGGATCCGCAAGCCCCGATCCAGCTGCTGCGCCCCGAGGCGGTCTACGCCGACGCCGGCGTGCAGGTCCTGCTGGCGGATCCCGCAACCGGCATAGACCGCGACGCACACCGGCTGACGCTGGCCTCCGGCAAGCAGCTGGACTATGACGCGCTGGTGCTGGCCACCGGCACGCGCGCGCGGCGCCTGCCCGACGTCCCGGACGAGCTGCAGAACCTGATCTACCTGCGCAACGCCGACGACGCCGCGCGCCTGCGCGCCGCGATCGCCGACGCGCCTTCGGTCACGGTCGTGGGCGGCGGCTTCATCGGCCTGGAAATCGCCGCCACGGCGGGCGCCCTGGGCCGGCCGGTCACCGTGTTCGAATCCGCGCCGCGCCTGCTGGCGCGCTCCGTGTCGCCCGAGGCTTCGGAGCACGTCGCCCGCGTGCTGCACGAGTCCGGCGTCGACCTGCGCCTGTCCTCCGACCTGCAGCACATCCGGACGGAAAACGGCCGCGTGCGCAGCGTCGTGGTCAACGACGTGGAGCATCCGGTGGACCTGCTGGTCGCCGGCATCGGCGCCGTGCCCGAGATCACGCTGGCGCAGGCCGCGGGCCTGGATTGCCTGAACGGCATCGTGGTCGACGCGCTGATGCAGACCTCGGCGCCCGGCATCTACGCCATTGGCGACTGCACCTCCTTCCCGTATGCGCGCTGGGGCAAGACCCTGCGCCTGGAATCGGTGCAGAACGCCAACGACCAGGCCCGCACCCTGGCCGGCGTGCTGCTCGGCACGAAGACGCCGTATCACGCCCTGCCCTGGTTCTGGTCCGACCAGGGCGCCTTGCGCCTGCAGATCGCCGGCCTGGCGCCACCCGATACCGAGCGCGTCCTGCGTCCGGGCGCCAAGCCCGGCAGTTTCTCGATCCTGCACTTCGCCGACGGCCATCTGGTCTGCGTCGAATCGATCAACGCCCCGATGGACCACCTGGCGGCGCGCAAACTGCTGGAGCTGGGACTGAACCCGCCCCGCGAGGTGCTGGCCGACCCGGCCGTGCCGCTCAAGAGCCACTACTGAAGCGGATGGGAACAGCCCGCGCCGACGCGCCTCAGATGAAGCCGGCGGCGCGGAACATGCGTTCGTAGATCTCGCGCAGGACCGTTTCCTTGCGCTGGTTGTACTCCATGACCTGCATCGCGCCGACCGCCGCCTCGCGCTTGGCCCGGGCATACAGATCGCGGTCGGCGTCATGCTGGCGCAACCAATCGCGGAACATCCGGTGGCGGATGTTCTCCGGACAGTCCGGGCCGAACACGTGCAGGTTCACGCGCGGAGCGGCCAGCTGCAAAAGGCGATGCTGGTGCCAGGACGGCTCCCGCAAGATCAGCACGTAACCGGCCGCCTCCAGCGCAGGGACATAAGCGTCCTCCTGGATGGGGTCGGCCACCGTCAGATCGATATCTATCACGGGCTTGGCCGGCAGGCCCGGGACCGCAGTCGAACCCATATGCTCCACCGCCAGCGCGGCCGATCCCAATGCCTCGCGCACCTGCGCCTCCAACTGGCCATAGCGCACCGGCCAATCGAGGTCATAGGGTACGACCGCGACCAATTCCGGCGCCGGCTTGCCATGGACCCAGGGATCCTCGTCCGGGTCCGAGTCGTAGTGCCGCATGATTTCTTCCGGCGTGGGCGCGCGCCGATTTCCTGCCGGGTTCAATTGCCGAAAGCGCGGCGCAGGCGCTCCAGTTCGGCCATGTTCAGGCGCTTCGCTTCCGCTTCGGCGTAGTTCCGTTCCCCGGACTCGTACGCGCCCTTGTAGATGCACTTGCTGCGGCTCGCGCACTCGCCGCCGGCGCGGGCAGTGGAGGAATACGACTTGGCGGCAGCCTGATCCGAAGTCTTGGAACCGCTGGAGGAGCAGCCGGCCATCAGCGCAGCCGCAAAAATCGCCACACCACAGCGGCTCAACGTTTGAATGGACATTTCCTGGCCCTGCAGAAAAGCTGTAGCCGACTTTATAGCAGGCTCTGGAAACCAGCGTTCAAGGGCTAATTGCTTCGAAACGTTGCCAGCGGCGGGAACAGGCGGCGGATCGCGACATATGCCGGCGTTTGGATTGCAGGCTAGACTGCCGCAGTCGGCCTGGCGCCCACGCCCAAGCGACGGCACCACCACGGTATCGATGCCACCGCTGTCCCTGCTCTCAAACCCTGCCCTGGATGCGGCATTTTCATGAAGATCGCGCTCAAGCTCATTGCCGCCTATCTGGCGGCAAGCCTGGCGATGACGGCGCTGGCCGTCATCCTCCATCCTCCGCACGCCCATCTGCCCACGTCGGTGGTGTTCCTGACCTTCCCCTTGGTGCCGCTGGCCACCGCGCAGGATCTCTACACTGGGGACGCGGGGTCCGATGGCGTACTGCTCGCGGGCTTTTTTCTGCTGGTGTTTGGCGGCATGGCGTGGCTGGCCTTGCGTTCCCGATAGCCGCCGGACTTGTCGCATCGGGCGGCAGCATTTCAGGAAGGTCACGCAGGCGGCAATAGCAGATACCGCGTCAATTTCTCCAGCATGGCGTCGCAAGCCTCCAGCTGCGACAGTTCGACGTACTCGTCGGCCTTGTGCGCCACTTCGATGCTGCCAGGGCCGCAGATCAGCACCGAGGTCTGCGCCCACAGTTGCTGGAACAGTCCGCCTTCGGTGCCGAAGGCGGCCTTGGTGAGCGGCGTGTCCGGCGGCAGCCACGAGGCCAGCAGCGCGACGGCCTCCGAGTCATCTGCCGTGGCAAGGCCAGGATAGCTATTGACCGTCGTGACCCGAGGCGGCTCGGCCTCGGGCCGGGCGCCCGCGGCGCGCATTTTCGTCTTGGTCAGTTCCAGCACCCTCTCCAGGACCTGATTCGGGTCATCTTGCGCCACGTTGCGGATTTCGAAATTGACTTCGCATTCCGCGGGCACGATGTTCAGCGCCGTGCCGCCCTTGATGGTGCCCGCATGCAGCGTCGTGTACGGCACGTCATAGCCGGTTTCGCGTGGCCCGTGTTCGGCGAGGTCCCGCTGCACGTCGCGCAGCGCGCCGACAAGATCGGTCGCCGTATGGATGGCATTGACAAAATGCGGCGCCAGCCCGGAGTGGCCGGCTTGGCCGCAGCACAAGGCCCGATACGCCGCCTTGCCCTTGTTGCCGGTGCCGATCTTCATCAGGGTGGGCTCGCCCACCACGCAAAGCAGCGGCGCCGGCTCCATGTGCTCCAGCGCGCGCAGCAGATGGCGCACGCCCACGCAGCCGATTTCCTCGTCGAACGACAGCGCCAGATGCAAGGGCCGGGCTAGCGCCTGGCCGGCAGCGCGGATCATGGCCATCACGGCGCAGGCGACGAAGCCCTTCATGTCCGCGCTGCCCCGCCCATAGATGCGCCCATCGCGCACGGTCGCCTCGAAGGGCGGCGAGGTCCAGGGCTGGCCTGCCACGGGAACCACGTCGGTGTGGCCCGAGAGCAGGATGCCGGGCACATCCAAGGGGCCGACGGAGGCGAACAGGTTGCTCCGCCTGGCGTCCTGCGGGTCCGCCACCAGCCTGGACGCGATGCCGGCCTGCGCCAGCAGCTCCCGCACACGGTCGATGAGTTCGATGTTGGGCGTGAGCGTGACGGATTGAAACGCCAGCAATTCGCGCAAGAGGTCTGGACTGTTGTCGGGGGTCGGTGTGCTCATGGCATGGACCTGCAGGAGACGGACGGCGCGCGGGAGCGCCAACCGTTCATTTGTTTTCAGGAGGCACGTAGGGGTCGAAGAAACTGCCTTCGCTCATGCCAGGGATGTATTGATCCGAAATGTAGGCGCGGCAACGCTGCATGAACACCTCGGTCAGACGCGACGGCTTCATCGGCTTGTAAGTGGTGAGGCCAAGCAGCATAGGGCGGTGCTCACCCACCAGGCGCAGCCGCACCAGCCGCTTGCCATCCAACGCTTGCGTGGACTTCGGCCGCACGTTGAACAAGGCATAGCCGATCCCATTGGCCACCATGGACCGCACCACCTCTTCCGAGCGCGAGCGCGCCACGATGTTCGGCTCCAGGCCGAATTTCGCGAAGAGCGACATGAAGTAATCTCGGCTCAAGGGCAGGTCCAGCAGCACCATGGGCAGCTTGGCCAGTTCCTCCAGCGTCACCGCGATCTGCTGCGACAGCGGATGCATTTCGCTGACCACCACGTGCGGCGGCAGGCGCGCCAGCGCCTCGAACGATATCTCATCGCCCAGCCTCAGGTCATAACTGAGCGCAACGTCGATCTCCAGCGTATGCAGCTTGTCGATCAGCAACTGCTGGTCGCCTTCGACCATGTGCAGCTCGACCTTGTCGAATGCGCGCGAGAACCCGAAGATCACCTCGGGCGCGATCATGGCCGTGAGCGACTGAAAGCAGCCCACGCGCAAGGTGCCCTGGATGGTGTTGCTGGAAACGGATGCGATCTTGTAGAGGCGCGACGCGCGCTCGAGCAGATCTTCGCATTCGCTCATGACCTGCTGACCCAACACCGTCAGGGCCAGGCCCTTGGACGGATGGCGGACAAACAACTGCACGTCCAGTTCGGTTTCAACATGCGCGATGGCGGCCGAAATCGATGGCGCTGAAATGTGGATCTGGTTGGATGCCGCGGCGATACTTCCATGCTTGGCCGTGGCGACGAAGTACTCCATCTGGCGCAGTGAAATGCGATTGAGCATAGTCCGAAGTGAGAAAACTGGAGCAGGCTGGAAGGAGGTGACGGTCCGCCGCGTGGGCCGCCGGCGCGGCCCGGCGCCGGCATGAGCCGCACCGAGCAAAAGTGTATCCACTATGCCCGCACAAAGGGGCATGGCGCTCCTCGGGTTTTCTCGCACTAGCTGCCGGCCGCAAGCACTCACAGATTGCCCGGCACGCCGAAACTCGGCGCGGCGCGCGGATCCCTGGCGCGAGTGATGTAATCCTGGATCTGCGGCTCGTAGACCTTCCAGGCGTCGTAAAGCCTCTCGACGGGATCATGCTCCACCCAGTCCATGCGCAGGTCGACGATGGGCCAATCCAGGTCAGCCACCACCAGCAGCCCGGCCGAATGCACCGGCCCCTCTTCGCCGCCGGCCGCCTGGCCGGCCAGCAGGGCCTGCATCAGGCGCTCGGCCAGCGCGCCCGACGCCCGCTCGAACGCCGACAGCATGGCGGCAGGCACGTCCAGCGAAGCCAGCATATTGCCGGCGCACGCGGCATGCTCGCCCTGCGCGCTGGCCAGCCGACCCAGCGCGTTCGAGCCGGTGAAGATGGCCGGCGCCTGCGTGGCGTCGATGGCCATCAGTTGCCGGTAGCTGATGAAAGGACGTTCAGCCAGGGCCTGCAACGCGCGCTGGGGCGTATGCCCCCCGCCCATCGCGTCCAGGACCAGCGGCCCGAGGGCCGGATCGGTGATGTTCTGGCTGACAGCCGCGCCCACCCCCGAACGCGCACGGATGCAGCGCGCCGCGACCGCGGGCGACGAGGACGAGACGGCCGCGCCAAATTGGCCTGTGGCCGGGCAGCGGGCAATGATGGAGAAAGTCATGACCAGGGCCTCCTGTGGCGTCAATCCGGAATAACGGCAGTGGCGTCGATTTCCACCAGCCACTCGGGGCGCGCCAGCGCCGACACCACAATGCCGGTGGACACCGGGAACACGCCCTTGAGCCACTTTCCGACGACGCGATAGACCGGCTCGCGATAGCGCGGGTCGATGATGTAGATCGTGATCTTGCAGATGTCCTGCAGCTCGCCGCCGGCCTCCTCGAGCAGCATGTGGATGTTCTTCATCGCCTGTTCGGCCTGGCCCGCCGCGTCGCCGATGCAGACGCTCTCCGACGTGTCCAGATTCTGGCCGATCTGCCCGCGCAGAAAGACGGTGCTGCCGCGCGCGACGACGGCCTGGCAGAGATCGTTGTCGAGGTTCTGTTCAGGGTAGGTTGCCTTGGTATTGAAGGTGCGTATGCGCTTGTGCTTCATGGCTCGTATCTGCATTAGGGTTTATCCGGAGACCCCGCGCCCGCCTGGCTGGCGGCATCGCACAAGGCCGTGACCTGCCCGCTGATGGTCGGCCCAAGCGGGACCCCAGCCTATTTGTTTTTTCCGGCGTCCCGTCTCGGAAATCCTGACGCGGGCGGCGCCCGCCGCCATGCGAATACGCCCAGCCTCGGCGGCCTCGCCGGGCCATCAGGAAAATCGATCCATGCCAACGGAAAAGGCGACTTGGTGCCTCGGATCGCCTCTCGCATCATTGGTTTTCGCTGGCGTGGCCGGTGCGGCGGGCGCGGCAATGCCCAGCCCCGGATCGACGGCCGACGCCACCTGATGCAATCCGCAGCAACCTCACCTTACAAGGGATCCGGATGAACACCGCCTCAACGCCCGCGCAAGCCGCCTATCCCCGATTCCGCTACGACGGCTCCGGCGACCTGGCCCGCATCGGGCTGATCTACATCGCTTCCAGCGTCGTGATGGAAGAAGAAATGTGGGCCATGTCCGCTCCGGGGGTTTCCACCCATACGGCGCGCATCAAGCTGCCCAAGGTCACCGTGCAAGGCATCGAAGAGATGATGAACGCGCCGGAACTCGAACAGGCTGCGCGCCTGGCCGGCGCCGCCCCCATCGACGTGCTGCTGTTCGGCGGCACCAGCGCCTCGTTCCTGCATGGCACCGCCTACGACCAGGCGCTCATCCAGAAGCTGCGGCAATGGGTGCCGGGACCGCAGATCACCACCGCTTCCACCGCGACGCTCGCGGCATTGAAGAAGGTCAAGGCCGGCAAGGTTGCACTGGCCACGCCCTATCTTCCGGAGATCCACGAACGCGCCATCCGCTTTCTACAGGAAAACGGCCACGAGGTCGTCAAGAGCGCCTGCCTCGGCATCTCGGACGACCACGCGCTGGCCGAGGTCTCGCTGGAAAAGGTCTACGACCATGTGCTCTCGGTCGATCACGCCGACGCGACTGCCATCTTCGTTTCGTGCACCAACTTCCGCACCGTCGGCGCCATCGAGGCGCTGGAACAGAAACTCGGCAAGCCGGTGATCTCAGCCATCCAGGCCTCGTTCTGGCATTGCCTGGATCTCACCGGCGCGGCGGGCGCCAAGCCCGGCTACGGCTCGCTGTTCAACGGCAACCTGAGCAAGGCCGCAGCGATGTAAGCCATTCAACGACGTGCATGACCAATAAATAAGCAAGGGGAAAATAATGCATCTACACCAAACCATCACGGCGCTGACGCTCGCAGGCGCCTCGCTGTTCGCTGTGACGCCCGCCCAAGCCGAGAAGCTGGTGCTGGGCAACGAAGGCAGTTATCCGCCATTCAGCATGGTTGACCCGTCAGGCCGCCTGACCGGCTTTGAACCCGACCTGGCGCGCGAGATGTGCAAGCGGATGAAGGTCGATTGCGAAATCGTCGTCATGGACTTCAAGGCGCTGATCCCGGCGCTGCTGCAGAAGAAGCTGGATGCCGTGGTCAGCCAGACCAAGCCGCTACCGGAACGCAAGGAAAAAGTGCTCTTCGGCCGCCCGGTGCTGTTCAACCCGGACTCCTATGTCGTGCCCGAGGCCAAGAACTACGCCTTCACGCCGGAAGGCCTCAAGGGCGTGCGCATCGGCCTGCAGCGCGGTTCGGCGCAAGCCAAATACGTCACCGAGACGTTCGGCAACGCGGTGCAGATCGTGTTCTACGACAACCCGGACCAGATCCGGCTCGACCTGGCCAACGGCAGGCTGGACATGAGCCTGGGTCCCAAGATCAGCTGGACCAACGAGTTCCTGTCCAAGCCCCAGGGCAAGAACTGGAAGTTCGCCGGCGGCGATCTGTGGACGGGCGGCGGCGAAGCCGGCTCGAGCTGGATCGCCCGCAAGGACGGCGGTGAACTGCTCAACCGCATGAACGTCACGCTGGAAACCATCATCAAGGACTGCACCTTCACCAAGCTGCGCAAGCCGTACATGGAAGTGGAGCTCCTGCCCGAGGAAGCGGCCTGCCGCTAGCAGGATCCGCACGCGCCGCCTGGATCCCGGCACGCGTTCGCCGGGCCGGGCGGAACTCTACACACGCTTGCCAGGAATACCTCATGCCTTCGATGGGTTTCGTGCAGCAACTCGCGACCGGCGCGATGATGACGATCCAGGTCGCCGTCTGCGCCTATCTGCTGGCGCTCGCGATCGGGACGTTCTTCGCCCTGATCACGCTGCGGCCGACTTGGCTGGCCAAGATCGTCTGGATTCCGTATGCCTCCATCTTCACGGGGGTGCCCTCGCTGCTGGTCGGCTTCCTGTTCTATTACGGCGGCTCGCAGATCGTCGCCAGCCTGCTCGCGCCCTTCGGCATCGGCCAGCAGATCGAGGTAACGCCGTTCATGGCGGCGGTGGCGGCGCTGGGCATGGTGTATGGCGCCTATCTGGCGGACCTGATCCGCAGCGCGATCCAAAACGTGCCCCACGGCCAATTTGAGGCCGCGCGGGTGCTGCTGGTGCCGCGCACCGCCATCTGGCTCAAGGTGATCCTGCCGCAGATGCTGCGGCTGGCCCTGCCCGGCATGACCAATATGTGGATCGTCGTACTCAAGGATACCGCCCTCATCTCCCTGATCGGCCTGAAGGAAATCATGGCCTACGCCAAGCTCGCCTCCGGCGTGACCAAGGAGCCCTTTGTCTACTACATGCTCGCGGCCGCCTTTTTCCTGATGATGACCTGGCTCACCTATTACGTGGCGCGACGTGTCGAAACATGGGCTGCACGCGGTTTTCATCCCGTCGTGACCCAGGGAGCGTCGCATGCACTTTGACTTCCAGGTAGCCTGGGACAGTCTTCCCAAATTGCTGGCTGGCGCCGGCACCACCTTCGCCGTGCTGCTGCCGGTGCTGGTCATCGGCCTCCTGCTGGCGCTGCCGGTGGCCCTGGCTAGCTTCCGGCCCGGTCCGCGCGCCCTCTTCGCCAGCAGCTACATCGGCTTCTTTCGCGGCGTCCCCAGCCTGGTGCTGCTGTACCTGATCTACAGCGGGCTGCCCCAGTTCTCCATTGTGCGCGACACCCCGTTGTGGACCGTCTTCTCCAACGCCTATGTCTGCGCCTGGCTCGGCCTGGCGCTGACCCACTCGGGCTTCATGGCGGAGATCATCCGCGGGGGGCTGGCGGCGATACCCAGGGGCACCATTGAAGCGGCGCAGACCCTGGGCCTGAAGCCCGCGCAGATCCTGTTCCGCCTGCGCCTGCCGCTGGTGGCGCGCTATGTGCTGCGCGCCTATCAGAATGAGTTGCTGATCATGGTGAAGAGCACGGCGGCCGTCAGCGCCATCACGCTGGTCGACCTCACTGCGGCGGCCAACACCGTGTTCGACTACACCTATGACCCGTTCACGCCGCTGATCACCGCGGCGGCGATCTACTGGTGCATCACCAACTGCATACGCCTAGTCTTCTCGATCGCGGACCGCAAGTTGAACCGCTATCTCGCCAGGGCCTGAACCGCCCCGCCGACCGAACATCAGAGCGCGAACCATCATGACTGCCATCCTGTCCAGCATCACGCCGCCTGTCTCCTCCACCCTGACCGAGTGCGCGCCCGCGGTCTCCATCTCGGGTTTGAACAAGTTCTACGGCCCATTCCACGCCCTGCGGGACATCCATCTCGAAGTCTCCAACGGCGAGATCGTCATTCTTTGCGGCCCTTCCGGGTCCGGCAAGTCGTCCCTCATCCGCTGCATCAATCATCTGGAACAGCATGACTCGGGCGACATCCGCGTCAACGGCGCCGAACTGACTCGGCGTCCCGAAGACGTAGAGAAAGTCCGACGTCAACTGGGCATGGTGTTCCAGAACTTCAACCTGTTTCCTCACATGACGGTGCTGGACAACTGCACCTTCGCGCTGAAGATCGCCTTGAAGGTACCGGCCCGCGAGGCCGAACAGACAGCGCGCGAATACCTGGCCAAAGTCAATGTGATCGAACAGGCCGACAAGTATCCGATCCAGCTTTCCGGCGGTCAGCAGCAACGCGTGGCCATCGCGCGCGCGCTCTGCCTGCGCCCGCGCATCATGCTCTTTGACGAGCCGACCTCGGCGCTCGATCCGGAATCGGTCGGCTCGGTGCTGCGCATCATGGAAAACCTGGCGCAGACCGGCATCACCATGATCTGCGTCACGCATGAAATCGGCTTCGCCCGCAAGGTGGCCGACCGCTGCGTCTTCATGGAGCGGGGCGAAATCATCGAGACCGCGCCCGCTGAACAGTTTTTTGGTTCGCCTCGCAGCGAACGCCTGAAGAATTTCCTCGAGCAGGTTCTGTAGTCAACCATATAGACAAGGGGTTGTCATGATCAAGAAACTCATTTGCGCCGGCATGCTTGCCGGCGCCGCTCTCTCCACCACGGCGCAGGCGCAGGACGCGCTGGTTGTCAGCACCTGGGGCGGCAGCTTCCGGGATCTCATCGACGAGAACATCGGCCGCGAGTTCACGCGACAGACCGGCGTGCCCGTGAAATACATCACAGGCGGCACCATAGACCGGCTGAACAAGGCCAAGCTCGCCACCAAGCCAGAGAGCGACATCACATTCACCACGTCGCATATCGGCTGGCTCTATGTCAACGGCGGCCTGTACGAAAAACTTGACCTGAGCAAGATCCCCAATTATGCGCACCTGGTCGATCGGGCCAAGATCAGCCCGTACCACATCGGCAGCTGGGCGTACGTGTACACCATCGGCTACCGCCCCGACCTGGTTCCCGCCGGCATCAGCTTCAACAGCTGGAACGATCTGTGGAACCCGGCGCTGAAAGGCAAGCTGTCCGCGCCCGATTTCGACCCCAGCCACATCATCGATATTTCGGCCTTGCTGTCCGGCGGCGACGCCAGCACCTGGGAAAAGGGGCAGGACAAACTCAAGGCCCTGAAACCCAACTTCAAGGCCTTCTACACCAACGACGCCAACAGCCAGCAACTGATCGCCGCCGGCGAAACACCGGTGCAGGTCGTGCTGTCCATGAACGCGTACTACATGATCGGCCAGGGCGTGCCCATCAAGGTGGCGATGCCCAAGGAAGGCGCGGTGCTGGGCGTGGATACCATGGCCATCATGAAAGGCAGCGCCAAGACCGACCTGGCCTACAAGTTCATGGACATCGCGCTGTCGCCCGAGGTCCAGGCCAAGATCGTGGCGGCCAAGAAGGCCAGCCCCGTCGTCGACAACGCCAAGGTCTCACCCGAAGACGCCGCGTTGCCTGGCGTCTTCACGACCAAACAGCAGTGGGACACCCAGGCCATCGTCATCGACGACAAGCTGCGTGCGGAAAAAACGGCCGAGTGGCGCAAGTGGTTTACCGAGAACATCATGAACTGATAGCGCAAGGCCGCGGCCCTTGGTGCCGCGGCGCCGCCACGTCCTCAACGTAAACCAAGGATGGGTTCACCATGGATGCGCGTTCCACCCTGAGGGGATGGCTGATATCCCCGGCAAGCTTCATCGCCCTGTGCATCTGCGTCGCCATGGCGGCCGTGCTGCAGTACAGCTTGCGCACCTTCATTCCGGGTTCACTGGATGTTGGCGGCCTGACGCTGACGAACTTCTCGGGCATGGGCAAGCAGATCTACCTCGATGCCTTCACCAACACCTTGCGCCTGAGCGTGGAGACCACGGTCTGTTCCCTGCTCGTGGCCTACCCGCTGGCGTATGCCTTGGTCCGGGTGCGCAACCGCGCCATCAAGTCCTTCATCCTGATCGTGTCCATCACGCCGCTATTCCTGGGCGAGATCGTGCGCACCTATTCCTGGATCATCGTGCTGGGCAGCACTGGTTTCATCAATTCGATGCTGCTCAAGTTGGGGCTGATCGAAACGCCGCTCGCGCTCATGTTCAGCCATCTGGGCGTGCTGGTGGCGCTGGTGCACGTCACCATCCCCGTCGTGGTGCTGATGCTGGCCACCGCCATCTCGCACATCGACCGCGACTACGAAAAAGCTGCGGAAAGCCTGGGCGCCGGGCCGGTACGCACCTTTCTGACGATCACCCTGCCGCTGTCCATGCCTGGCATCCTGGCCAGCATCACGACCTCGTTCGCCTGGACCTTCAGCGCGTTCGCCACGCCGCAAATGATAGGCGGCGGCCGCGTGCCGACGGTTTCGACGCTGGTCTACCAATTGGGATTCTCGTCGATGAACTTCCCCCTCGCCGCCAGCCTGAGCGTCATGGGCCTGGGCCTGACGGCAATCGCGCTGATGCTGCTCGGCCGGGTCACGCACCGTCTCAAGGTCATCGGAGGACATTGACATGAGCATCCGCAAATCCCTGCCCCTGTGGCTGCGCATCGGCGCGCCGGTGCTGATCACGCTGATCCTCGCCTTCGTGCTGCTGCCGGTCGTCGTGGTGATGCTGGCCTCCTTCAACGACAAGGCCCTGCTCACCTTTCCGCCGCAGGCCTGGTCCTGGCGCTGGTTCGAGCGCGTTTTCACCTACACCGATTTCCGCGACGGCTTTCGCGCCAGCATGGTGGTGACGCTCTGGTCCTCGCTGCTGGCGCTGGTCATCGGCACCGGCCTGGCGATCGCCGTCAAGCGCATGGCGTTTCCCGGCAAGAACATCCTGCAAGCCATCCTGCTCTCGCCGCTGGTGATTCCCCACTTCACGGTCGGGCTGGGCCTGCTGATCCTGGCGGCGCAGCTGAACGTGGACCGCGGCTACGGCATCGTGATCCTGTGCCACGTCATCCTGGTCCTGCCTTTCGTGCTGCGCAGCGTCTATGTGTCGATGGAGAACCTGGACGAACGCCTGGAACAGAGCGCCGCCAGCCTGGGCGCCTCGCCGGTGCGGGTGCTGTTCACGATCACCGTGCCCTTGCTGGCGCCCGGGCTGTTCGGCGGCTGGCTGTTCGCGGCCATCATGTCATTCAGCGAATTCACCGCCTCGCTGTTCGTGACCACGCAAAGCACGCAGACCCTGCCGGTGACCATGTACAACTATGTGCGCGAGTTCGCCGACCCGACCCTGGCTGCGCTATCGGTGGTGTACATCGTGGTGACGGCCGCCCTGCTGATCTTCGCCAACCGTTTCCTGGGGCTGGGCAGGATCCTCAATATCGAGGACAACCACTAGGGCATTCTGGGTGGAATGTTGCCGATTGGTTTTGTGAGATCAGGTTCTTGAGCCGCCGGCGTCCGGACTGCGGGATTCCGATGCTCGCCCCAGT
>JALDYL010000099.1:0-17457 GCA_032153965.1 Achromobacter sp.
GCAAGGCGCCGCCCACCATCAGGCCCAGCTTGGCCAGGAAGGGCAGCAGCGCGTACTGCAGATAGCCGCTGATGCGGGTCTGCATGGCGGTGTCGATGTTCAGGCCGGCGGGCATGCGCTGGCCGAAGGCGGCCACGATGGCGCCGATGAAGATGGCCCACAGCATGGGCTGCAGGACGATCTTGCCCGGGCCGACGTTGAAGGTGGCGCTGCCGATCGCTTCGGAAACGACAACCACCAGCAGGATGGCGGCGAGCATGCGGATGCGCCCGGATAGCGGCATGGAAGGCGCGGCCAGGCTTGCGCTGGCATGTGACATCGAATTCCCCTGATGAACGTAAATAATCGTCGTGGCTGCTCGCCGCAATCCCGCCCGGCTGGCGCCCGGAGTGGGCGTCGCAACGCGGCGGCGACGGCGCGCGCAGCAGGGCCGATTTTCGCCGGGGGCCCGGCGCGCAACCATGACAGGGCTGGCGCATAAACGTTGCGTAAAATGCAACGCACAAGCTTTTCCCGGGAAAATTTTGCATGAACTCGGATCATGCAAGGGTAAACCCTAGATTGTAGCTGTGGATCTGCCGCCGCACTCCCGCCACGGAGCCCCGCCATGGATGAAAAACTCGACGCCCGCCGCACCCACTACTTCATGCAGGTCATGAGCCGCGGCTCGGTGCGCGGCGCCGCCGAAGTGCTGGACATGGACCCGTCCGCCGTCAGCCGCGCCATCGCCGCGCTGGAGCGCGATTGCGGCATCGCCCTGTTCGAGCGCCGCGGGCGCGGCGTGGTGCCGACCGACGCGGGCCACATCCTGGCGCGCTACATCAAGCGCCAGCAGGACATCCAGGAGAGCTTCTTCTCCGAGATCGACAGCCTGCGCAAGGCCGAACGGGGACACATAGACCTGGTGCTGGGCGAGGGCTTCGTGGAGCTGATGTTCGAGCGCGTGCTGCCGGGCTACTGGCGCAGCCACCCGGAGGTCACGCTGGACATCGACGTGGCGCGCACCTCCGAGATCGTGCAGCGCATCGTCGACGACCGCGCCTATATAGGACTGGTGTTCCAGCCGCCCAACGACGCCCGCCTGCGCACCCACTATTCGCGGCCCGAACCCATCCGCGCCATCGTCCGCGAGGACCACCCGCTGACCCTGCTGCGCCGCCCGCTGCTCCTGACCGACCTGGCCGACCATCCCGGCGCCGCCATGCAGGAAGGGTTCGGCGTGCGCCAGCATATCCAGGCCGCCGAGATCAGCGAACAGGTCCGGCTGCGCAATGTGCTGACCACCTCGTCCTTCAAGGCGCTGTGGCAGTTCGCCGCGGCCGGCATCGGCTACGCGCTGACGCCGCCCATCGCGGTCACCGCCGACCTGCGCGCCCAACGCCTGGCCAGCCTGCCGCTGGCCAACCCCATCCTCAACCAGGGCAGCCTGCATGTGCTGAGCCGCGCCGGCCGGCATGTATCCCCCGCCGCGCGCGAACTGCTGGACCATATCGTGCGCGGCATCGGCGCCCCGGCGGGTTCAGCGTCTGATACGGTCGGGTAAGGCGGATCTGCATCTGTTTCCCCGGACGGCGCCGGCCTACATTGGCAGCATCGCCACAACGCCAGGAGGGACTACATGCTCAGTTTCTTGCGCACGGTCAAATCCGTGCTGTGGGGATTCTTCGGCGTGCGCCGCGGGCGCGGCTACGATGCCGACATCGCCAACAACAAGCCGGGACCATTGATATTGACCGGACTGCTGATGGCGGCTTGTCTGGTGGTCATTCTGGTGCTGGTCGCGCGCTGGGCTGTGAACGCCGCGTTGTAAATCCACCGTCCCGCAAGAATTGCCGTCCCGCCGCCGGGCCGTCCCAAGGCGGGACAGCCCCCTCGGGGGGCAGCAAGCGCGCGACAGCGCGTGCAGCGTGGGGGCCCCATTACCTTATTACCAGAATGACTTAGACGGTCGCCGCGGCTGCCTGTTACGGTTATGAACCCCTTTCTCCTGCCGCATTGCGCCGGGCGACCGCCGGGGTCCAGACCGAGAAGACTTCAAGGGCAGTAGACATGTACGTGTATGACCCCGTCGACCAGCAGCTCGTCGAGCAACGCGTGGCGCAATTCTCCGACCAGACGCGCCGCTTCCTCGATGGCCAACTAACGGAAGATGAATTCCGCGTTTTGCGCCTGCAGAACGGCCTGTACATCCAGCGCCACGCGCCCATGCTGCGCGTCGCGATCCCCTACGGCATCCTGGCGTCGCGCCAATTGCGCACGCTGGCGCATATCGCCCGCAAATGGGACCGCGGCTACGGCCATTTCAGCACCCGCCAGAACATCCAGTTCAACTGGCCCAAGCTCGAAGACGTGCCAGACATCCTGGCCGAGCTCGCCACCGTGCAGATGCACGCCATCCAGACCAGCGGCAACTGCATCCGCAACACCACCACCGACCACTTCGCCGGCGTCGCGCCGGACGAACTGGTCGATCCGCTGGTGTGGTGCGAGATCATCCGCCAGTGGTCCACGCTGCATCCCGAATTCGCCTTCCTGCCGCGCAAGTTCAAGATCGCGGTCAGCGGCGCGGTGCAGGACCGCGCGGCCGTGGGCGTGCACGACATCGGCCTGCAGGCCGTCGAACGCGACGGCAAGCTGGGCTTTCGCGTCTGGGTCGGCGGCGGACTGGGCCGCACGCCCATCGTCGGCAAGCTGATCAATCCCTTCGTCGAATGGCAGGACCTGCTGACCTATCTGCAGGCCGCGCTGCGGGTCTACAACCTGCACGGCCGCCGCGACAACAAGTACAAGGCGCGCATCAAGATTCTCGTCAAGGACCTGACGCCCGAGGTCTACGCGCAGCAGGTGGACGAACAGTGGCAGCTCATCAAGGGCGGCCCGGACACCATCACCCAGGAATTCGTCGACAGCATCAAGGCCCGTTTCGTCTGGCCGCAATACGACGCCGCCGCCGCGCAGGACGTCGACAACAGCGCCGCGCTGGCCGCGGCAGATCCGCGCTTTGCGCGCTGGCTGCGCACCAACGTGCATCCGCACAAGGTGGCCGGCTATGCCGCCGTCACCGTGTCGCTCAAGCCCACCGGCGTGCCGCCGGGCGACATCACCGCCGACCAGATGGACGCGGTGGCCAACCTGGCCGACGAATACGGCTTCGGCGAGCTGCGCGTCTCGCACGAACAGAACCTGATCCTGGCCGACGTGCGTCGCGCCCGCCTGCACGACCTCTGGACCACGCTGCAGGCGCTGAACCTGGCCACGCCCAACATCGGGCTGCTGACCAACATCATCGCCTGTCCGGGCGGGGATTTCTGCGCGCTGGCCAATGCCGTGTCCATCCCCGTGGCCGAAGCCATCCAGCGCCAGTTCGACAACCTCGACTACCTGTTCGAGATCGGCGAGCTGGACCTGAACATCTCGGGCTGCATCAACTCCTGCGGCCACCATCACGTGGGCCATATCGGCATCCTCGGGGTCGATAAGGCCGGCGAGGAGTGGTATCAGGTCACCATCGGCGGACGCCAGAACGGCGCCGCCAAGCCGCTGCCCGACATCGAATCCACGCGCGGCGGCGGCGCCGCCATCGGCCGCATCATCGGCCCGTCGTTCGCGCGCGACCAGGTCGCGGGCGTGGTGGACCGCCTGATCCGCACCTACCTGGGCCTGCGCGACAGCGAAGAGGAACGCTTCATCGACGTGGTCGACCGCGTCGGCATCGATCCCTTCAAGCAGGACGTCTACTCCGATCCCGCGTTCGCCAAACCCACGCAGCCAGCCGAGGCCGCCCATGTCTGAAATCTATCCGCACGACGCCCCCGGCCCGCACCTGATCCGCAACGGCCGCCTGGAGGCCGACACCGCGCGCCTCTTCACGCCCGAGCCCGAAGTCCCCGCCGAGGGCCAGGTGCCTGGCGACGCGCCGGGCTGGATCGTGCCGCTGTCCACCTGGAAGACCTCGCGCGCCACCTTGCGCCGCCACCAGCATCCGGTCGCGGTGCTGCTCGACCCCGACGCCGACCTGCGCGACCTGGCCGACGCCGACGGTACGCTGGATCCCGCCGGCATCGCCTTCATCGCCGTGGACTTCCCCGTCTACACCGATGGCCGCGGCTATTCGCTGGCGCAGCTGCTGCGCACGCGCTACCAATGGCAAGGGGAACTGCGCGCGGTCGGCGACGTGATGATCGACACCATCCACTACCAGGCGCGCGTCGGCTTCGACAGCTTCCTGGTCAAGCCCGGCCACGATCCGCACAAGGCCCTGGAAGCCTTCAAGACCTTCACGGTGCATTACCAGAAGACCTATCGGGTGCCAGCGCCGGCAGCCGCCTAGGCGGCCGGAAACCCCGGCAGCGCCCAGCGCTGCGTCCTGACCTCGTCCTGCGCCAGTTGGGCGCGGATCAGGTCGGCGATATTGCGCTGGCGCGCCGCCTGCATGCGGCTGATCAGGCTGGACACGCTGACGGCCAGGCGCGGATAGCCGCCGGCGTCGCACAAGGCCACGCCCACGCCCAGCACGCCGGGCACCGCCGCGTTGCCCACCACCGACCAGCCGCGTCCGCGCGTGTTCTCCACCAGACGCCGCATCTGCGCCACCGTCATGCCGCCATAGGCGCGCAGCGCCTGCTCGTTCTGCGCAATCACCTCTTCCGACTCGTCAGGCGGCAACGCCGCCAGTAGCGCCAGCCCGGCCGCCCCCACGCCCAGCGGCTGGCGGTGTCCCACCGTGACCGCCAGCACCTGCACGGGGTAGTTGCCCACTTCGCGGTGCAGGCAGAGCGAATCGTTGCCGGCGCGGCAGATGAGAAAGGCGGAATCGCCGCTGACGTCGCTGATCTGGCGCAGCACCGGCCGCAGGCTGCGCACCGCCTGCGCGTGCGGATCGCCCGCCATCATCACGCCCAGCTCGGCCACGCGCCAACGCGGCGCCTCGGACTCGCGCAAGGCGTAGCCCTCCTGCACCAGCACGTCGAGATAGCGGTAGGCCGTGGTCCGCTGCATGCCCGCCGCGCGCGCGATATCGACCACGTGCATGCCCGCCGCACCCGCCTGCCGCAGCACGCCCAGCACGCGCAGGCCGCGGCGCAATACGCGCGGCCCGGAGCCTTCGGATTCCGGTTTGTTCATTTTTTGGACAGCTTGCGTTGATGAGGCCCCTATCAAAGCCCAATATGAATCCGGGCAGACGCAGAGCTGTCCAAATATTAGACAAACAGGACGGAGACAACAATGAAGATGCAAAGCAAGCGGTGGGCCGCCGCGGCGGCCGCCCTGGGCGCGCTGCTCGCGGCCCCGGCCCTGGCGGCCAAACCCTATCCCGAGCGTCCCGTGACGCTGGTGGTCGGCTACGCGGCCGGCGGCGCCACCGACATCGTGGCGCGCCTGATGGCGAAGTCCCTCTCGGAAGAGCTGGGCCAGACCATCGTGGTCGAGAACAAGACCGGCGCCAACAGCAACATCGGCGCGGAAATCGTCGCGCGCGCCGCGCCCGACGGCTACACGCTTTATGTGGGCTCCATCGCCAACACCATCAACCGCACGCTGTACAGCCAGCTCAACTATGACTTCGTGCAGGGTTTCGAGCCCGTGGGGCTGCTGGCGACCATTCCGAACATCCTGGTGGTCAACCCCAAGCTGCCGATAAAGACGGTGCAGGAATACGTGGCCTACGCCAAGAAGAACCCGGGCAAGCTGACATGCGCCTCGTCGGGCAGCGGTTCGTCCATCCACCTGTCGTGCGAACTGTTCAAGATGCAGACCGGCACCGACATCCTGCATGTGCCGTACCGCGGCAGCGGCCCGGCCGTGGCCGACCTGCTGGGCGGCCAGGTGGATTCCATGTTCGACAACCTGCCCTCGTCGCTGCCGCACGTGCAGGCAGGCAAGCTGCGCGCCATCGGCGTCACCTCGCCCCAACGCCTGCCCTCCGCGCCCGACACGCCCACGCTGGCCGAATCCGGCTTGGCCGGTTTCGACGTGGAATCCTGGTTCGGCGTGATGGCGCCCGCCGGCACACCCAAGCCCGTTGTCGAGCGCCTGAACCAGGCCATCAACAAGGCGCTGGCCAGCCCGGCGCTGCAGGCGTCCTACCAGCAGTCCGGCTTCTACGCGCCACAGCAGCCCAACACGCCCGAGACCTACGCCAGGAAGATCGCCAGCGAGATCGACAAGTGGGGCAAGGTCGTCAAGAACGCCAACCTCAAAGCCAACTAGGAACACCAGGATGTACCCGATAGATTTCTTCTTCCGCGCCGCCGAGCAGTATCCGGACCGCATCGCGCTGGACGGCCCCGAGGGCCAGGTCACGTACTCGCGGCTGGCCGCCGACACGCGGGCGCTGGCCGCGGCCTTGCAGGACCTGGACCCGGCGCCGCAGACGCGGGTGGCGATCTGCGCCGGCAACTCCGCGCGGCACATCCTGGCGCTGCTGGCCGTGCTGGCCAGCGGCAAGGTGTGGGTGCCGCTCAACTACCGCAGCACGGAGCGCGAGATCGGACGCATCCTGGACGCCACCGAACCGTCCATCGTGATCGTGGACAGCGTGGGCGCGCCGCTGGCGCCCGCGGCCCAGGCGCCGCAAGACCGCCGCCACATCCATCTGGAAGATGCGTCGGCGCCGCTGGCGCTGGACGCGCTGCTGGCCCGCTGCGCCGGACGCGAACCGCAACGCCACGCGCTGCCGCGCGACGCCACCCAGGCCATCAAGTTCACCGGCGGTACCACCGGCCTGCCCAAGGGCGTGATGCAGCCGTACCGCGCGTGGAACGCGGGCATCATCAACCAGGTCATGAGCTGGGGGCTGACCCACGAAGACCGCTATGTGGTGGCCGCCCCCATCACGCACGGCACCGGCACCTATCTGCTGCCAGTGCTGGCTTGCGGCGGCGCGCATCTGCTGCTGGACGGCGTCACGCCAGCCAGCATCACCGCCGCCTTCCGCGAGCGCGGCGGCACGCTGAGCTTCATGCCGCCCACGCTGATCTACATGATCATGGCGCAGCCCGGCGTCTCGCGCGCCGACTTCCCGCGCCTGCGCAACCTGATCTACGGCGGCGCGCCCATGCCGGTGGAGAAAATCGACCGGGCGCGCGAATTCTTCGGCCCCGTGCTGGGCACCACCTACGGCCAGACCGAGGCGCCGCAGATCGTGACCGTGCTGCGCCCCGCAGACCTCGAAGCGCCGGAGAACCGCGCCTCGGTCGGACGCGCCACCTGGCTCAGCGACGTGGCCATCATGTCGCCCGACGGCGCGCTGCTGCCGCGCGGCGAGATCGGCGAGGTCGTGGTGCAGGGCGACCTGGTCATGTCGGGCTACTGGCGCCTGCCCGAAAAGACCGCCGAAACCGTGGTGGACGGCTGGCTGCACACCGGCGACACCGGCTTGATCGACGCGCGCGGCTATCTGTTCCTGAAAGACCGGCTGCGCGACGTGATCATCACGGGCGGCTTCAACATCTACCCGGTGGACGTGGAGAACGCGCTGTCCGCGCATCCCGCGGTGTATGAGTGCTCAGTGTTCGGCCTGCCCGACGACAAGTGGGGCGAAGCGGTCCACGCCGCCGTGCAATTCCATCCCGGCGCGCAGGCCAGCGCGGACGAGTTGAAGGCCCACGTGCGCGGCCTGCTCGGCCCCGTGGCCACGCCCAAGCAGTTCCACATCCATGACAGCCTGCCGCGCTCCAGCGTGGGCAAGGTATTGAAAAACGCCGTGCGCGACGCGGCCCTGAAGGAAGCCTCATGAAAACGCCCGAAACCCGCCTTTGCGCGCATCATCTCACCGGCATGTCCTACCGCGACGTGGACCTGGTCGAGGACCTGATCGGCAAGAAGACCTTCACCGAAGTCATGATCATGCAGATCCTGGGCCGCGAGGCGCGCCCGGTGGACCTGCGCATCGTCGACGCGGTGCTGGTCACGCTGATGGAGCATGGCCTGACGCCCAGCGCCATCGCCACGCGGCTGATCTACATGAGCGCGCCGGAGAACCTGCAAGGTGCGGTGGCGTCCGGATTGATGGCCGTGGGCAGCCAGTTCGTCGGCACCATGGAGAACTGCTCGCGCCTGCTGGACCGTATCCGCCAGGCCGACGATGGCCGCGCGGAAGCCCTGGCGATCGCCCGCGAATTCCGCGAATCGCGCAGCGCCCTGCCCGGCTTCGGCCACCATCTGCACAAGCCCGACGACCCGCGCTCGATCAAGCTGCTGGCGCTGGCCGAGGCCGAGCCGGATCTCAAGGGCGAATCGCTCAAGGCGCTGCGGCTGCTCTCGGCCGCGATCGACGAGACCTACGGCAAGCACATCACCATCAACGCCACCGGCGCGGTCGCCGCGCTGCTCAGCGAGATCGGCGTGCCGACCGAACTGATGCGCGGCTTCGCCGTCATCTCGCGCGCGGCCGGCCTGGTGTCGCATGTGGCCGAGGAACAGCAAAGTCCGTCCGGGCGCTACATCTGGGAAACCATCGACCACGCCATTCCCTATGTGGGCCGCGGCAAGACGCAGCAGGGAGGAGAGCAGTCATGACGGCGCAGGCGCCGGACGGCCGCCTGGCGGGCAAGATCGCTCTGGTGGCGGGGGCCGGCTCGTCCGCCGCCGGCTGGAGCATAGGCAAGGCCAGCTGCGTGACGCTGGCGCGCCAGGGCGCATCGGTGGTCACACTGGATTTCGACCTGGCGGCGGCCGAGGACGCCGCCCATGAGGTCGAGCGCGCGGGCGGAAGCGCACTGCCGGTGCAGGCCGACGTCGCCGATCCCGTCGCCATGCAGACGGCCGTGAATGCCGCGCTGCGCCGCTACGGGCGCATCGACATCCTGCAAGCCAATGCCGGCATCGGCAAGGTGGGCGGCCCGGAAGACATCACCCTGGAGGAATGGGACCGCATCCAGCAGGTCAACGTGACCAGTCTGCTCATCGCCACGCGCCTGCTGGTGCCGGTGATGCGCACGCAGGGCGGCGGCGCCATCGTCACGGTATCGTCGGTGGCGGGCATCCGCTACACCGGATATCCGCATCTGGCCTACAGCGTCAGCAAGGCCGCCGTGATCCATTTCGCACGGATGGCGGCGCAGCAATACGCCGCCGATCGCATCCGCGTGAACACGGTGGTCCCCGGTTTGATCGACACGCCGCGCGTGGCCAGGAACGTGGCGCGCATGTTCGACGCCGATGCCCGCGCCGCCAGCGCCGCGCGCGACAGACAGGTGCCGATGGGCCGCATGGGCACGCCCTGGGAAGTGGCGAACGCGGTGGCCTTCCTCGCCTCGGACGAGGCCTCCTACATCACGGGGACCGAGCTGATCGTGGACGGGGGGCTCACAGGCAAGTACGCCTGATCCCCCCGGCACGCATCAACCCAGGTTCGGCGCCAGGGTGCGCTTCAGGTCTTCGATGCTGCGGCCGCTGCGGGCGGCGTAGTCCTGCAGCTGGTCTTCGCCGATCACGCCCACGTTGAAGTACTGCGATTGCGGGTGGCTGAAGTAAAAGCCGGACACGCTGGACGCCGGGTACATGGCGTAGCTGTCGGTCAGCATCATGCCGATGTCGGCGCCGTCCAGCACGCGGAACATGTCGGTCTTGATGACGTGTTCCGGGCAGGCCGGGTAGCCGGGCGCGGGACGGATGCCCACGTATTTCTCGGCGATCATGTCCTCGTTGGACAGGGCCTCGTCGGGCGCATAGCCCCACAGGTCCTGGCGCACGCGGGCATGCAGGCATTCGGCGAAACCTTCGGCCAGGCGGTCGGCGAGCGACTTCAGCATGATGCTGGAGTAGTCGTCCAGCGCCTTTTCGAATTCCGCTTCCTTCTTTTCGATGCCCAGGCCCGCCGTGACGGCAAACATGCCGATGTAGTCCAGCTTGCCGCTGGACTTGGGCGCGATGAAGTCGGACAGGGACTTGTTGCTGACGCCTTCGCGCTTGGCGCCCTGCTGGCGCAGGTTGCGGTAGGTGAACAGCACCTCGCTGCGGGTCTCGTCCTTGTAGACCTCGATGTCCTCGTCGTTGATGCTGTTGGCCGGATAGAAACCCACCACGCCGTTGGCGGTGAGCCAGCGACCTTCGATGATGCGCTTCATCATGGCCAGGCCGTCGGCGTAGACCTTGCGCGCCTGCTCGCCCACGACCTTGTCGTCCAGGATGGCCGGGAACGGACCGAACAGGCTCCAGGTCTGGAAGAACGGGCCCCAGTCCACGTACTTGGCGATTTCAGCCAGGTCGTAGCTCTTGAAGGTGCGGCGGCCGATGAACTTGGGGCGCGGCGGCGTGTAGTTGTCCCAGTCGATCGCGGGACGCGAGGCGCGCGCGTCCGCCAGCGGCAGGATGGGCGTGGCCTTGCGGTTGGCGTGGCGGCGGCGCACCTCTTCGTATTCCTCGGCCAGCTCGGCCAGGTACGTTGCCGACTGGTCCGACATCAGGTTGGTCGCCACGCCCACCGAACGGCTGGCGTCCGGCACGTAGATGACCGGTCCTTCGTAGTTGGGCGCGATCTTCACGGCGGTGTGCACGCGGCTGGTGGTGGCGCCGCCGATCATCAGCGGCAGCTTGCGGCTGCGGAAGTACTCGTCGCGCTGCATTTCGCTGGCCACGTAGGCCATTTCTTCCAGGCTGGGCGTGATCAGGCCGGACAGGCCGACGATGTCGGCGTTTTCTTCCTTGGCCTTTTCCAGGATCTGCGCGCAGGGCACCATCACGCCCATGTTCACGACTTCGAAGTTATTGCACTGCAGGACCACCGACACGATGTTCTTGCCGATGTCGTGCACGTCGCCCTTGACGGTGGCGATGACGATCTTGCCCTTGGCCCGCACGTCGCCGCCGGCGGCCGCGATCTGGCGCTTTTCTTCCTCGATGAAGGGGATCAGGTGGGCCACGGCCTGCTTCATGACGCGGGCCGACTTCACCACCTGCGGCAGGAACATCTTGCCCTCGCCGAACAGGTCGCCCACCACGTTCATGCCGTCCATCAGCGGGCCTTCGATCACTTCGATGGGGCGGCCGCCGCGATCGAAGATCTTCTGGCGCACTTCTTCCGTGTCTTCCACGATGAAGGCGGTGATGCCATGCACCAGCGCGTGCGACAGACGCTTTTCCACTTCGGCATCGCGCCATGCCAGGTCTTCTTCCTTCTTGGCGCCCGAGCCTTTCACGCTGTCGGCGAACTGCACCAGGCGCTCGGTCGGGGTACGCTCGTCGTCGGCCTCCGTCTTGCCCACGGGCTCGGCGCGATCCAGCACCACGTCCTCGACCAGGTCGCGCAGCTTGGGATCCAGGTCGGCGTACACGCCCAGCTGGCCGGCGTTGACGATGCCCATCGTCATGCCTTCCTTGACCGCGTAATACAGGAACACGGTGTGGATGGCCTCGCGCATGGGCTCGTTGCCGCGGAACGAGAAGCTGACGTTGGACACGCCGCCCGAAATGCGGGCGTGGGGCAGGTTCTCGCGGATCCAGCGCGTGCCTTCGATGAAGTCCACGGCGTAGTGGTTGTGCTCGTCGATGCCGGTGGCGACCGCAAAGACGTTGGGATCGAAGATGATGTCCTCGGGCGGGAAGCCTTCTTCCTCGACCAGGATCTTGTAGGCGCGGCCGCAGATTTCCTTGCGGCGCTCCAGCGTGTCGGCCTGGCCCAGTTCGTCGAACGCCATCACCACCACGGCCGCGCCATAGCGGCGGCACAGGCGCGCATGGTGGCGGAAAGGCTCCAGCCCTTCCTTCATGGAGATCGAGTTCACCACGGGCTTGCCCTGCACGCACTTCAAGCCTTCTTCGATGACTTCCCACTTGGAGCTGTCGATCATGATCGGCACGCGCGCGATGTCGGGCTCGGAGGCGATCAGGTTGAGGAAGCGCCGCATGCAGGCCACCGAATCCAGCATGGCCTCGTCCATGTTGATGTCGATGATCTGCGCGCCGTTCTCGACCTGCTGGCGGGCCACGGCCAGCGCCTCGTCGTATTTCTCTTCGCGGATCAGGCGGGCGAACATCTTGCTGCCCGTCACGTTGGTGCGTTCGCCCACGTTGACGTACAGCGTGTCTTCGTCGATGTTCAGGGGCTCCAGGCCCGACAGGCGGGTCTTGACCGGAATGTCCGGCACGGCGCGCGGGGTCAGCGACATGACCTTGGCCGCGATTTCGCGGATGTGGTCCGGCGTGGTGCCGCAACAGCCGCCCGACATGTTGACCAGCCCGGCGCGGGCGAATTCCTCCAGCAGCGCGGAGGTGTCGGCCGGGGTCTCGTCAAAGCCGGTTTCGGCCATGGGGTTGGGCAGGCCGGCGTTCGGATAGACGCAGACGTAGGTGTCGCAGATGCGGGCCAGCTCGGCCACGTAGGGACGCATCAGCGCCGCGCCCAGCGCGCAGTTCAGGCCGATGGTGATGGGGCGCGCGTGGCGCACCGAGTTCCAGAAGGCTTCCACGGTCTGGCCGGACAGGATGCGGCCGGACGCGTCGGTCACCGTGCCCGAGATCATGACGGGCAGGCGCACGCCGCGCGCCTCGAACACTTCCTCGGTGGCGAAGATCGCCGCCTTGGCGTTCAGGGTGTCGAAGATGGTTTCGATCAGGACGATGTCGATGCCGCCGTCCAGCAGGCCGTTGAGCTGCTCGACGTAGGCGACGCGCAGTTCCTCGAAGGTGACGTTGCGCGCGCCCGGATCGTTCACGTCCGGCGAGATCGAGGCGGTCTTGGGCTGCGGACCCAGCGCGCCGGCCACGAAACGCGGCCGCTCGGGCGTGCTGTAGGCATCACAGGCCTCGCGCGCCAGGCGCGCGGACACCAGGTTCAGTTCGTAGGCCAGTTCCGGCAGCTCGTAGTCGCCCTGCGCGATGGTGGTGGCGCCGAAGGTGTTGGTCTCGATGACGTCGGCGCCCGCTTCCAGGTACTGGCGGTGGATCTCGGAGATCACGTCCGGCCGCACCAGCGACAGCAGTTCGTTGTTGCCCTTGACGTCCTTGCCGTGGTCGGCGAAGCGCTCGCCGCGGAAGTCCGCCTCGCCCAGCTTGTAGCGCTGGATCATGGTGCCCATGGCGCCATCCAGGATCAGGATGCGCTTGCCCAGCAGGCGGGCGAATTCGCCGCCGTGGGTATAGGCTTCGGGCGGGTAAGGCAGGCGGGGATACGACACGGGCAGGTCCGGATGGAGTTGGCGATGGCGGCGCTATGTGGCGAAAAAGCGAAAAACGCCGCAAAAACAAGCCCTGATCGTAACAAAATGGGCCTATCCGCGCCTCCCGGTGATACAGTTTCGGCCCCGAACCGGTGCTTTCGGCGCACAGGGCAGGCAAGAACGCAACACTTGCCGCACCGCGCGCGAAAGGTAAACGGGAAACAGGAAGAACCTCCCAGGACTGCGGCCCCACAAGGCGCCGGCAAACCCTGGCTCCAGCCTGTGCTGCCCCCGCAACGGTCCCCATGCGCGCAATGCGCCCATGGCAGCCCGATACCGGCCAGTTCGATCGCCAGGAAGTCCATGCAGTACCGCCAGGCCCTTACCGGCCCGCCGCGGCGTGGGCGACCTCCCCATCGTGAATGGCCTGCGGGGTCGCGGGTCGCATCGAGGTTACGTAGATGAAAACCCGCTCCATCCGGCGCTACGCCGGCGCCCTGCTCTGCTCCGCCCCGGCCATCGCCGCCGCCCAGCAAGCCGCCTCCACCACGCCCCAGCTCGACGCCGTCACGGTCACCGCCCAGCGCGTGCCGACCGACGGCCGCACGCTGCCGGTGTCGATCTCGGTCATCACCGCCGAAGACATCGCCGCGTCTAGCGCCCGCACCATGCAGGACGTGCTGTCGACCCAGGCCGGCATCCATCTGATCAATACCAGCAGCTCCAGCGACAACTCCATCGTCGACCTGCGCGGCTTCGGCATCACCGGCGCCAGCAACACGCTGATCCTGATCGACGGCGTGAAACAGAACACCAACGACCTGTCGGCGCCCAGCCTGGGCGTGGTGCCGCTGGACCAGGTCGAGCGCATTGAAATCGTGCGCGGCAGCGGCTCGGTGCAGTACGGCGGCGGCACCACCGGCGGCGTCATCAACATCATCACCCGTTCCGATTTCTCCAAGGAGCCGGTCACCGCCCGCGCCACCGCCACCTTCGGGAGCTACGGCCTGCGCCAGTACGACGCCGCCGTGGCGTTGAACAATGAAAAGGTCGGCGTCGACGCCTACATGCAATCGCTGCACAGCGACGGCTATCGCGACCACAGCGGCGAGCGCCGCGAAGGCGGCGGCGGCGGCATCACCTTCCGCCACGACGACGGCTCGATCCGCCTGTACGGCCGCACCACCACGCAGAAGCTGGAACTGCCCGGCCCGCGCACGATCAACCCGAAGACCGGCCTGAACGAATACCAGGACGATCCGCGCGGCTCGAAGAACGACGTCGACTACGTCAAGACCACCACCACCACCTTCGGCCTGCAGCTCGAGCAGGCGATCGGCGCCGGCACCCTGTACGCCGACCTGTCGACCCGCGAAAAGAAGCTGGACGGCCTGACGTACGACGGCTTCGGCGACATCCAGCGCGACCAGAAGCTGGAAGAGAACATCGCCAGCGTGCGCTACCGCCTGCCGATCAACGGCGGCCACAGCATCGTCTTCGGCGCCGACGGCCAGGAAGCCAAGACCACCGCCAACCAGAACGCCTACTACGACTTCCAGCCCTCGAAGTGGCAGTCGCGCCAGCACCAGTACGGCCTGTTCGCCGAAGGCCAGGTGCGCGCCACCGACAGCACCTACGTGACGGCCGGCGTGCGCCGCCAATACGCCTCCGACGACCTGGACGTGATTTCCGGCTCGGGCACGGCGTCGGACCGCAGCAACCACCTGACCGCCTGGCAGCTGGGCGTGCGCCAGGACCTGCCCGCCGGCTTCGGCGTGTACGGCAAGGTCGGCCGCAGCTTCCGCCTGCCCAACGCCGACGAACTGCTGTCGGTGCAGACCCCGCTGGCGCCGCAGACCTCCACCGACAAGGAAATCGGCGTGACCTGGCAATCGGCCAGCAGCAGCGCCCGCCTGTCGTACTTCCGCTATGACCTGACCAACGAGATCCAGTACAACCCGCTGGCCGACGGCATCTGGGGTCCGGGCACCGGCGCCAACACCAACCTGGACCCGACCCGCCGCCAAGGCATCGAACTGGAAGGCCACACCGCGATCTCCAGCAGCGTGTCGCTGGACGCCAACCTGACCTGGATGGAAGCGCAATTCCGCTCCGGCACCTACGCCGGCGTGGACCTGGCGGGCAAGACCGTGCCGCTGGCGCCCAAGTGGCTGGCCAACGCCGGCGTGACCTGGCGCCCCACCGATGCGTTCCTGTGGAACGTGTCGGCGCAGTACGTGGGCAAGTCGCGCATGGACAACGACCAGGCCAACCAGTTCGACAAGGAACTGGACGCCTATGTGCTGTTCAACACGAAGGTGGCCTACAAGTTCACGCGCAACATCGAAGGCGCCATCGGCGTGAACAACATCTTCGACCGCCAGTACGCCACCTACGGCATCCGCGGCGGCAATGCCTCGTTCGAGATGCTGGGTCCGGTCGCCAACTACAGCCTGTATCCCGCCCCGGGCCGCAACTTCTACGCGTCGCTCACGCTGCGCTATTGATGGCGGCATTCCGATATAGTCGGCGTTCCCCGCTGGCTATATCGGCTTCCTGCATGACCTACGCACGCGCCCACCGCCGCATCCTTCCGGGACCACTCCTGGCCCCTGGCTTGCGGCTGGCCGCGGGTCTTGCTGCAGGTCTGGTCACCAGTCTTGCCGTGCCGGCGGCCGCAGCCGGCCAGGCCGCGCCAGATCCCGGCGCCGCCGCCGCCATCCAGGTCCGCGACGACCAAGGGCGCGCGGTGTCGCTGGCCGCGCCCGCCCGGCGCGCCGTCACGCTGGCCCCGCACGCCACCGAACTCGTTTACGCGGCAGGCGCGGGCGACCGCCTCATCGCCACCATCCGCGGCAGCGACTATCCGCCCGCCGCCCGCCAGCTGCCCGTCATCGGCGACGGCACCCAGCCCGATCCCGAACGCGTGGCGGCCGTGCGCCCCGACCTGCTGATCGCCTGGCAGCCCGCCGCCACCGCGCCGCTGGCGCGGGTGATGGACAAGCTGGGCGTGCCGGTGTTCTACAGCGACCCGCAGACCCTGGCCGCCATTCCGGACGCGGTCGAACGCATGGGCGCGCTGTTCGGCACCGAAGCGCAGGCGCGCCCCGCGGCCCAGGCCCTGCGCGCGCGCCTGGACGCGCTGGCCGCGCGCCATGCCGGCCGCCGTCCCGTGCGCGTCTTCGTGCAGGCGGGGCTGGATCCCATCTACACCCTGAACGACAGCAGCATCGTCAGCGACGCCCTGCGCGTCTGCGGCGGCGTCAATGTCTTCGGCCAGGCGCCCGTGGTGGCGCCCCAGGTCACGCTGGAAAGCGTGCTGGCGGCGCGGCCCGAGGCGGTGCTGGCCGGCATTTCCCGCCCCGAGGACGCCGCCCGCAACCTGGCCGCCTGGCAGGCGCTGGGGCTGCCCGCCGCGCGGCTGGGGCACGTGTACGGCGTGGACGCCGACGCCCTGTACCGCCCGGGTCCACGTCTGATCGACGCCGCCGAGGCGATCTGCGCCGATCTGGACCGCCTGCGCTGACCCGTGTCCGCGCCGCGATCTGCAAATAGTGGAACGCTACATTTCACCAAGCACGTCTGCCGCGCGGCGTCGTGCTTTATCATTCGAGCAACGAATCGCCAGTCCCCGCGGGCCTCGCATCGTGCGCACCCGCCCTTTGAACCTCCGCCATGACCACTCAAGACACTCTCACCATCGCCGGCCGCGCCTACTCGTCGCGCCTGCTCGTCGGCACCGGCAAGTACAAGGACTTTGAACAGACCCGCGCGGCGCTGGATGCCAGCGGCACCGAAATCGTCACGGTCGCCATCCGCCGCACCAATATCGGCCAGAACCCTGGCGAACCGAACCTGCTGGACTACGTCCCGCCGTCGAAATTCACGCTGCTGCCCAATACCGCCGGCTGCTACAGCGCCGACGAGGCCGTGCGCACGCTGCGCCTGGCGCGCGAACTGCTGGACGGCCATGATCTGGTGAAGCTGGAAGTGCTGGGCGACCCGCAGACCCTGTTTCCCAACATGCCCGAAACCCTGAAGGCCACCAAGACGCTGGTGGACGAAGGCTTCAAGGTCATGGTGTATTGCACCGACGATCCCATCCAGTGCCGCATGCTGGAAGACCTGGGCGCGGTCGCCGTGATGCCCCTGGCCTCGCTGATCGGCTCGGGCATGGGCATCCTGAATCCCTGGAACCTGCGCCTGATCATCGAGCAGGCGCGCGTGCCCATCGTGGTGGACGCCGGCGTGGGCACCGCGTCGGACGCCGCCATCGCCATGGAACTGGGCTGCGACGCCGTGCTGATGAACACCGCCATCGCCGGCGCGCGCGATCCCATCCTGATGGCCAGCGCCA
>JALDYL010000365.1:0-3700 GCA_032153965.1 Achromobacter sp.
TTGCGCCGGGCCAGCCGCCGTTGCGCACCAGGGCGCGCATCACGTCCAGCAGCACGACCCTTGCGGCCAAGGCCGCGGGCGACAGTTCCTCGTCATTGATGCAATAGACCAGGTTGCGGCGGAACAGGAAGGGGTCGTCGATCGGATGCATGCTCAGCAGCCCCGATTCCACCCGGGCCACGGCCGCGCCAGGCTGGATGGTGGCCAGCGCGTTGGCCTGCACCAGATCCATCAAGGTGGTCAGCCCGTCGACCTCGACGCCGATCCAGGGTTCGACGCCGGCCCGTTCGAAGGCGGCCTCGACCCAGGCGCGCAGGCCGTGGGCCTTGCTGGTCACGGCCTGCGGCAGGCTGCCCAGCTGCGCCATGGTGATGGGCGCGCCGTCGGGCAGCGCGACCATGCCGCGCCGCGCCAGCAGGAACAGCCGCTCGTCCAGCACCGGGATGGCGCTGCGGCCTTGGCTGCTGTCGTTCTGGAACAGCACGGCCAGGTCGAGCCGGCGTCCCATGAGCAGCTCGCCCAGGTTGCCGGACAGGCCCTCGACCAGATGCAGGCGCACGTTCGGATAGCGCTCGGCCATGGCCGCGTAGAAGGGCCTGGCCAGCACGGATGCCGTGGTGGGCGCGAAGCCGACGCTGACCATGCCGGAAAGCCGCGCTTCGCGCGCCGCCGCCACCGCGTTTTCCGCGTGCCGCAAGGTCAGCTGCGCCTGCCGCAGGAATGCCGTGCCTGCCGGCGTGGGCACCACGCCGGTAGGCGTGCGCACCAGCAGCCGCGTGGCCAGTTCGCTTTCCAGGCGGCTGATCTGCTGGCTGAGCGCCGAGGCGACCACTTCCAGCTCGCGCGCGGCGCGTCCGATGCTTCCCAGTTCGGCGACGCGGACGAAATAGCGGAGTTGGCGGAGTTCCATGGCGCATGACGGGAGGGGGGTAAGGGATAGTAGTCGCAGCGGCGCGCGCATGCGCCCTTGGCGCCTCGGGGAAAACCGGGCTGGCGGTTCAAAGAAATGTCAGGTATCTGACTTTATTCTGAATACCAAACGAAAATTGTTTACACTCTCATCCTCAAAATTCGAGTATGAGCGGGCCGCCGTGGGGGCGGGTGCCGTTCTTGTTACGGGAGAGTATCGATGCGCAAGTTGCTGTTGGGAGCGGTGTTGGCCGCTGCGGTGTTCGGGGGGACGGCCCAGGCCGCGGTCGAGCCCAAGGCCGTGGTCGCCACGTATTCGGACCTGGCGCTGGCCGGCTACGAAGACTCGCTTGCCTCCGCCAAGACCCTGCGCAGCGCCATCGACGCCCTGATCGCCAAGCCCAGCGCCGAAACCCTGAAGGCCGCGCGCGAAGCCTGGCTGGCTGCCCGCGTGCCTTATCAGCAGACCGAGGCGTACCGCTTCGGCAACCCCATCGTCGACGACTGGGAAGGCCGCGTGAACGCCTGGCCGCTGGATGAAGGCCTGATCGACTACGTGGACGCCTCCTACGGCACCGAGAACGACGAGAACGCCTACTACGCGGTCAACGTCATCGCCAATTCCAAGATCTCGGTGGGCGGCAAGACCGTCGACGTCAGCAAGATCACGCCTCAGCTGCTGTCCGAAGTGCTGCACGAAGCCGACGGCAACGAAGCCAACGTGGCCACCGGCTACCACGCCATCGAATTCCTGCTGTGGGGCCAGGACCTGAACGGCACCGGCGCCGCGCCGGCCGACCGCAAGGGCACGCCGCAGGAACGCCACGCCGGCAACCGTCCGCACACCGACTTCGATCCCAAGCAGTGCACGGGCGGCCATTGCGAGCGCCGCGTTCAGTTCCTGAAGGCCGTGACCGATCTGCTGGTGACGGACCTGGAAGAGATGGTCGGCAACTGGAAGAAGGACGGCGCCGCGCGCAAGGCGGTCGAGGAAGATCCGAAGGCCGGTCTGATCTCCATGCTGACCGGGTTGGGCAGCCTGTCCTACGGCGAGCTGGCCGGCGAACGCATGAAGCTGGGCCTGATGCTGCATGATCCCGAGGAAGAGCACGATTGCTTCTCTGACAACACGCACAACTCGCACTACTACGACCAGATCGGCATCCGCAACGTCTACCTGGGCAGCTACACCCGCATCGACGGCAAGACCGTCAAGGGCGCGAGCCTGTCGGAACTGGTGAAGGCGCGCGATCCCAAGCTGGACGCCGAAGTGCGCGCCAAGCTGGACGCCACCGTGGCCGCCATGCAGGCGATGAAGACGCGCGCCGAAACGGTCGAAACCTACGACCAGATGATTTCGGACGGCAACAAGGAAGGCAATGCCGTGGTGCAGGCCGCCATCGACCGCCTGGTCGACCAGACCCGCAGCCTGGAGCGCGTGATCGCCCTGCTGGATCTGGGCAAGGTCGCCATCGAAGGTTCCGACAGCCTGGACAAACCTGACGCCGTATTCAAGTGAAACTCGTTTTAGCCGCCGTACTGGCGGCGTCGGCCCATGCCGGCGCCGCCGCCGCTCCAAGCGGGCGTGACGATCTCACGCCCGAAGACCTGAAGCGCGTGACCGCCATCACCGCGCCCACGCGCGACTTCTCCAAGGTCGAGACCTTCGAGACCATGCAGGCAGGGGCCACCACCACCAACAAGCTCATCAACGCCGACATCTTTTCACAGCCGTCGGCCAACATGAGCTTCGAGGGACGCCAGGAATTCCAGGTTGGCAACGGCCTGTTCCGCAAGGACTGGGTCTCGGCGCCGGCCTCCACGCAAGCGTCGGACGGCCTGGGCCCGCTGTTCAATGCGCGTTCCTGCCAGGCCTGTCATACCAAGGACGGACGCGGCACGGTGCCGGGTTTCGATCCGCTGGAGCGCACCGACGCGGTGGCGCTGCTGCTGCGCCTGGCCATCCCGCAAGGGCCGGATCGCGGACATCCCCGGCTGGCCGCGGGCGAGATCGCGGCCTTGCCCGAGCCCATCTACGGCGTGCAGCTGCAGAACTTCGCGGTGGCGGGTCTGCCCGCCGAAGGCCGCATGGAGATCGAGTACCAGCCGGTCCCGGTCGCGCTCAACGGCGGTGAAACCGTCACGCTGATGAAGCCCGCCTACCGCATCGAGAACCTGGGCTACGGCCCGATGCGCGCCGATACGCAGATCTCGCCGCGCCTGGCGCCGCCCATGATCGGGCTGGGCCTGCTGGAATCCATCCACGAAGCCGACATTCTGGCCAACGTGGGCGCGGACAAGCGCGACGGCATCGTCGGCAAGGCCAACTGGGTCACCGACGCGCGCACCGGAGCGCGCGTGCTGGGCCGCTTCAACCTGAAGGCCGGGCAACCCACGGTCGAACAGCAGAGCGCCGCGGCGTTCTCCAACGACATGGGGCTGTCCACGCCCCTGTTTCCCAAGCATTCCGGCGACTGCACGCCTGCGCAGAAGCAGTGCCTGGACATGCCGCACGGCGCGCAGCCGCGCTTCGGCCCCGAAGAAGTGCCGGCCAAGCTGATGGACTTCGTCACCATCTATTCCACCAACCTCGCCGTGCCGCAGCGGCGCGACGCCGACGATGCGCGGGTGCTGGCCGGCAAGAAGCTGTTCTACGAAGCCAATTGCGTGGCCTGCCACGTGCCCAAGTACGTCACCAGCCGCAATGCCAAGCAGCCCGAGCACCGCTTCCAGCTGATCTGGCCCTACACCGACATGCTGGTGCACGACATGGGCGACGATCTGGCCGACG
>JALDYL010000366.1:0-3700 GCA_032153965.1 Achromobacter sp.
TCGTTTCCGACAGTACCGGCATCACCGCAGAAACCTTCAGCCAGTCAGTGCTTTCACAGTTTGAAGAGGTCAATTTCAAGCCTGTCCGCCTGCCCTTTGTCGACACGCTGGAAAAGGCCGCGGAAGTGGCCATGCGGATCGACCGCAGCGCCCTGGAGGCCGGCGTCCCCCCGATCGTGTTCAGCACTCTGGTCAATCCCGACATCCTGGCGCGCGTTCGCCAGGCGAACGGAATTTTCCTGGACTTGTTCGGCACCTTCGTCAGCCATATCGAGCAGGCGCTGGGCCTGAAGTCCAGCCATTCCATCGGCCGCTCGCACATGCAGGCCAACTCGGAAAAGTACCGCAACCGCATCGACGCCATCAACTTCAGCCTGGCGCATGACGATGGCCAGTTCGTGAACCAGCTGGACCAGGCGGACGTGATCCTGGTCGGCGTATCGCGCTGCGGCAAGACGCCCACCAGCCTGTACCTGGCCATGCAATACGCCATCAAGGCGGCCAATTTCCCCCTGACGCCGGACGATTTCGAGCGCGGCACCCTGCCCTCGACCATCGCCCCGCATCGCGGCAAGCTGTTCGGCCTGTCGATCCAGCCCGAGCGCCTGGCCGAAGTCCGCAACGAGCGCCGCCCCAACAGCCGCTACGCGCAGCTGGAGCAATGCCGCTACGAAGTGGCCGAGGCCGAACGCATGATGCGCCGCGAAGGCATTTCCTGGCTGTCCAGCACCACCAAATCGATCGAGGAGATCGCCACGACGGTGTTGCAGGAAGTGGGCCTGGACCGGGGCTGAAAACGACCAGGGCGCGCCCATGGCGCGCCCTGTTTCAAGACATGGCCCGGATCAGGGGCGCAACTTGACGCGTTCGCGCGACCCGGCGCCCCAATACTGCAGCGGCCCCATTTCCTGCTGGGCGGTCGCCTCCGACGCTTCCAGGCGCATGTCCTGGCGGCCCATGTTGGACGAATTGCCGCTCACCCCTTCGATGCTCAAGCGCACGTAGCGGGTCTGGCCCGGGGCCAGCGTGAACGACAGCTTTTCGTCGTCGCGCAAAGTATCGATCACGTACTGGCCGGCAGGCCGGTTCACATAGAAGAAGCTGCCCGGCTTGGAGCGGCCGACCTTCAGGCCGTTCACGCGCAGGTACGGCTGGGCCGACACCACGCCCACCGGCGCCGGCGGCTGGTAGAAATAGATGCGCCCCGTTTCCGGCACCATCATGGGGATGGTGCTGGCAACGTCCTTGTACCGGGGACCGCCGCAACCCGCCAACAAGGCCGCACCCAGCACGGCGGCAGCCACCATCTTGAACCTGCGCTTCATTCCGTCTTCTCCGATTGGCCTGCCTCGCAGGCCATCAGCTCCAAGGCCCGCCGCAAACAGGTGTCTAGATAAATCTAAAACCTACGTATTGTAATTTCATTCGTAGCGCAGCGGCTCGCGCTCGCGCCTGCCTGCGCCCCAATATCGCAGGTCCTTCATGGCCTGCACGGCCTCGTCGGCGGAAGCCTCCAGCCGCAGGACCTGCCGGCCGCCCGCGACATCCACGCGCACGTAGCGGGTCTGCCCGGCAGCCAGCGGAACCTTGAGCGCGTCCTTGCGCTCCTTGCGGTCGGTGGCGGTGATGACTTCCACGTCGCCTGGCGCGCGGTCCACGAAGAAGAAACGGCCGGATTTGGAACGTCCGACCTTGCGGCCGTCGACCAGGATCGCGGGCTGCGCAACCTTGTCGCCGTTGAGCGTTTCAGGCTGGTAGAAGTAGATCCGGCCTTCTCCCGCTTCCAGCGCCGGAATGCGGTCCGCCACGTCGCCATACCGGGGGCCGGCGCAAGCGGCTAGCAACAGCGCCACGCCCAGCGCGGCAAGACTCGATTTGATCCAGCTTTTCATGTCCCGTCCTTGATCCGGTCGCGCCCGGCCGAGCGGCTCAAGGCCACCTCGTTCAGGCAAACGGGGCAGTATAAAGAGGGGACGGTGCCTTCAATCGGCGGAAAAACGGCGAAACGCCGGGTTGCTCGGCCTTCAGCCCGGAGTGCCGCGCAAGGCTTGGCGCCGCTGCTCGAAGAGGCAGATCGCGGCTGCGGCGCCTACATTGAGCGATTCCACCGCCGCCATGTCGTGCGGTATGCGCACCTTGAGGCGCGCGGCGGCAAGCAGTTCCGCGGCCACGCCCTGGCCCTCATGGCCGAACACCCAGGCGCAGCGTTGCGGCAGCACGCCTTCGTACAGGTCGCGCGCCCCGTCCAGCGCGGTCGCCACCAGCGGTATCTGCAGCCGGGGCAGCAAGGCGGCCAGATCGACATGCTCGTGGATAGCCAGCGCGAAATGGGCGCCCTGGCCGCTGCGCAGCACCTTGGGAGACCAGGCAGCGGCGGTGCCCGTCGCCAGGAAGACGCGCTTCACGCCCGCCGCCGCGCAGGTGCGCAGCAGCGTGCCGACGTTGCCGGGATCCTGGATGCGGTCGAACAGCACGCAGTTCTCATCCACGGCATCGGGCAGGTCCAGGACCGGCGGCGTCACCTGAAAAGCCACGCCCTGCCCGCTTTCGACGGCCGCCAGGGACTGCATCAGGCGCGCGTCCAGGGCCAGGCAGTCGCGGTCCGGCACGGCGGCTGCCAACGCCGCGATATCGGGCTGGGACAGGCGTTCCACGTCGAAGATCGCCTGATCGGGCGCGCCGTGATGCTGCAGCCAGGCCTGGCACAGGTGCACGCCGTCCAGCAGCACCGGCGCGCCGCGCTTGCCCGCCGTGACGGCGAGCTTGGCCAGCGCCTTGACGGCGGGATTGTCGCGTGAACTGATGTGCTTCATAAGTTCAGGCCAAAGGCCCTGATGGGAGCGAAGCTGCGCCGGTGTTCGGCGCAGGGGCCGTGCTCGCGCAGCATCTCCAGATGCAGCGCGGTGCCATAGCCCTTGTGCTGGTCGAAGGCGTACTGGGGATACAGGGCATGCAGGCGCAGCAGGTCCGCGTCGCGCGCCGTCTTGGCGAGGATCGAGGCCGCGGAAATCGCGGGCACCAGGGCATCGCCTTTGATGACGGTCTGCACCGTGCAGCCCAGCTTGGGAGCCTGGTTGCCGTCCACCAGCGCCAGTTGCGGCATCGTGGACAAGCCCTGCACCGCACGCTGCATCGCCAGCATCGTGGCGCGCAGGATGTTCATGCTGTCGATCTCGGCGACGCTGGCGCTGGCGATGCACCAGGCCAGCGCGAATTCCTGGATTTCCAGCGCCAGCGCCTCGCGCGTGGCCGCCTTGAGCACCTTGGAATCCGCCAGGCCGGCGATGGGCCGCGCCGGATTCAAGATGACGGCAGCCGCGTAGACGGCGCCCGCCAGCGGGCCGCGGCCCGCCTCGTCGACGCCCGCCGTGACCATGGCTGGCTGCTCTGGCGCCGCGAACAGCTCAGGCTGCTCCACCTGCCACCTCCAGGATCGCCTGGGCGGCCAGCGCGGGCGTGTCGCGCAGCAGCTCCTGATGCAGAGCCGTAAAGCGCGCCTCGATGCGCGTCCGGCCCGCGTCGTCGGTCAGGGACGTCCAGGTCGCTTCCGCGAGCTTTTCGGGGGTTGCGTCGTCCTGCAGCAGTTCCGGCACGGCGAAATCGCGCAGCAGCACGTTCGGCAAGCCGACCCAGGGCAGGTAGGGCCGCTGCTGGCCGGACTTCCAGGCCATGATGCGGCGCATCCAGGGCGACAGCACGT
>JALDYL010000100.1:0-17113 GCA_032153965.1 Achromobacter sp.
GCCTGCGCTATCTGCTGGCCGATACCGGCGTGACCTTCGGCATCGAACGCCGCTTTTTCCTGGGGTCCGCCACCCGCCAAGGCTACGCCTACCCCGAATCCAGCGCGGTGCAGTGCGCCGCGCAGCAGGCCTTCCACAACGCCTATCCCAACCTGCAGGACCAGAGCGCGGTGGCGCGCTACAAGCTCAACGGCAATGCCGGCGGCTGGATGTCCTACGTCACCTACGGCTATTACCAGGGCCGCGAATTGCGCGTGGACGTGCCAAGCTGGCTCACCATCGAAGGCTATGCCCAGGCCGGCTATGCCTGGGACGACAACAGCGCCCGCTACACCGCCTACTCGGTGGACTCCAAGGGCCAGCGCCAGCAGGATCTGGGCAGCTCATCGGGCCGCCTCAAGCGCGACCAGGCCTTCCTGTCCGGCGAATTGCGCGTGGGCCGCAGCTTCCGCGCCACCGGCATCAGCGACAAGCTGGTGCTGTTTCCCTATGTGGTGGTGGGCGCGGACTGGCTGTGGCAGAAGAGCGTGGCCAAGCTGGACGATCTGCCCGGCTACGGCAGCCAGTCGGTGGTCCTGTCCGACCATGGCACCTCGTGGTCGCTGGGCGCTGGGCCGGGCTTCAACGTGCGCTACTGGTTCCGCGAAGACCACTACAACGCGCCGCGCTCCTACCTGGACTTCGGCGTCCAGTACCGCGCCAGCTTGGGCGGCGGCGAGAGCGACCGCGCCAAGGGCTGGTTCATGAACATGACGCTGTCGTACTGAGCCGTTGATACACACGATTACATCGATTCATAAGCCTATAACAATGAATCGGGCATAGTGCTCCGCGCCACGCAGGCAGCGCGATCGCCGCGCGTGCAAATCCCATCCTTCACCGCGTTGGAGACTGAATTGCCGATGTTCAAACAAGCCCGTATCGCCCTGGCGGCCGCCGCCCTGACCCTGGCCAGCGGCGCCGCCCTCGCGCAGCAAGCCGTGCCCGGTCAAATGCCCAACCTGGCTGCGCTGGGCGGCCAGATGCATGCCGCCGCCGAGTACTGCGGCGCCTACTCGGCAGCACAGCTCGAACAGATGAAGCAACAGCAGAAGACCGCGACCGTCGCCCAGGGCATGTCCGCCGCGGACTTCGACGCCGCTTTTTCGAAGTCCTACAGCCAGGCCAAGGTGCAACTGGGCACGCTGAGCGCGGCCGACAAGGAAAAGACCTGCGCGCAGCTCAAGGCCATGGCGGCGGCGCAACCGCGCTGACCCCTCCCCTCCAGACTGCCTATCGGCCGCCTAGAGCGGCCATTGCCGCCGCAGGCGCTCGGCCTCGGGCGTAGGCCCGATCAGCCAGGGGTCCGCGGCAAAGGCGACCACGCTTTGCGCGCGGTAGCGCCGCGCGATGCGCAACTGCCGCCGCACGCGCGCCGCATCGGCGGAGCGGGCATTGAAGGTGGTGCCGTCCTGGCGTCCGGACGGCAGTTCCTCGAACAGTTCGACGATCAGGTCGAACGGCGCACGACGCGCCAGCAACATGCGGTGCAAGGGCTCCAGCGCGTCATAGGCCGCCATGCCGGACACGCCTACCCCGTCCTGCAGCATGGGCCGCAGCATGGCGGCATCCAGCAGTCCGCTCCACAGATCGGCCAGCGCCAGCGTGCCCGGCAGTTTGCTGTGATACGTGGAAATGGCGGGCGCGCTTGCCGTCTGTTGCGCGAGCGGATCGGACAATTCGCGCAGCCATTGCGCCAGGCGCGCCTGGCGGCCGGGCGCGGCCCAGCTGTGCTGCTCGATCTCGTAAGGGATGTACCAGCCGCGGAACGCGGCAAGCCCGGTTGCGTTCGAGGCCCGCGCATAGGCCAGCGCCTGTGCTTGCGCGGCCTGCAGGAATGCGGCCAGCGCCGCGTCATCCGGGTTGCCCAGCTGCCGCCACCAGCGCTCGTCGTAGGGCAGGCCCAGTTGCAGCCCCATGCCCAGGCGCTCGGCCTCGTCGAAGATCAGCGCCAGCGTGGCCTCAGGCAACTGCCACGCCTGGGGACCACCGCCAGCCCCTACCCATTGAATGATGATCTCGCGGAATCCCAGCGCATGCATGGCGGCGATGCGCTCGCGCCATGCCTCTGGACTCAATTCCAGATGGCTGGGCCATAGTTGCCAGAAGGTGCTTTGCACCGACCAGGCCGGCGCGCAGGCGGGCAGGCTGGCGGCCAGCGCCGCCGCGCCCAGGCCCTGCAACAGACGCCGCCGGCCGGTGGAAGCAGGCAGTGATGCCTGCATGGGCTGCCTGGCGATAGGACTTAACCGCGGTTGCCGAAGATGCCCGACAAGGACGCCAGCAGGTCGGCCGGGTTGAATTGCTGCTCGCCCTGGACCTCGCCGTTGGGGGTGGCCTTGTCCACCAGCTGCGGCAGCAGCGAAGACAGCGAACCCAGCACGGAATCCGTGTCCTGTCCGGTCTTGGCGGCCAGTTCATTGACCACGCCGGGATCCAGCACGGAACCGAGCTGGTCGGCGCTGACCGGCATGTTCTGGCCGGTGCCCACCCACGACGCCACGATCTCGCTCAAGCCGCCCTTCTGGAAGCTGGCGATCAGGCCGGTCAGGCCGCCCGGGTACTTGTTCAGTTGCTCGATCAGCGCGGGCAGCAGCGAAGCCGAGCCCCCTTGCTGACCGCCGCCGGCCATCGAGGCCAAGGTATCCAATAGGCTCATCATCGTGCTCCTGAAAAATCGGAGAATCAGTATAGGCCCATGCCCGCCGCCCTGCCTGTCATCGAATGGATGACACCCGGCATCTTTACAAAGCTTATCTATTGCGTCAGGTCAGTTGGCGGCCTTCCCCGCCTGCAAGGCCTGCAGCGACTTCAGGCCGGCGCGGCCATCCGGCCGCAAACCCAGTTCGCGCTGCACCGCCTGCAGGGCCTGCCGGGTACGGGCGCCGATCATGCCATCGGGTTCGCCGATCTCATAGCCGCGGGCAATCAACAAGCGCTGCAATTCGCGCCGCTGCGCGCGCGACAGCCCGGGATCGTCGGTCGGCCAGGCCTGCGCCAGCGGACCGCCGCCGCGCAGCCGATCGGATAGGTGGGCGATGGCCAGCGCGTAGCTTTCCGCGGCGTTGTAGGAGTACAGGGCGTCGAAGTTGCGCGTGACCAGGAAGGCGGGGCCGCTGCGCCCCGCCAGCAGCAGCAGGCCGGCCGGCGTGTCGCCCGCGGGCAGCGGCTGGCCGTCGGCGCGCGTCACGCCCCGTCCGGCCCAGTACGACATCGGGCGCTTGTTCTTCCTGCCCGCGCCCGCGGTGTCCAGGCCCGCCGGCAGGCGGACCTCGTAGCCCCATTGCAGCGCACTGTTCCAGCCGGCGCGCTTGAGGAAGTTGGCCGTGGACGCCAGCGCATCCGGCACGCTGTCGACCAGGTCGCGGCGGCCGTCGCCGTCGAAATCCACCGCCAGCCGCAAGTATGTCGAGGGCATGAACTGGGTCTGGCCGAAGGCCCCTGCCCAGGACCCCGTCAGGCGCTCGGGTGTGATGTGCTCGTCCTGGATGATCTTCAGGGTGGCAAAGAATTCGCCCCGGAAATAGGCCTGCCGCCGGCCGAAGCAGGACAGCGTGGACAACGACGTCAGCAGGGGCCGCCCGCCCAGGGTACGGCCGTAGTTGCTCTCCACGCCCCAGACCGCCGCGATGGTGGCCGCGTCCACGCCGTAGCGCGACGCGGCGCGGTCCAGATCGGCCTGCCAGCGCGCCATGCCGGCCTGTCCATCGGCCACGCGCTCGTCGTCGACCAGGGCCGCCATGTAGTCCCAGATGGGCGTCTTGAATTCCGGCTGGGCGTCCAGCAGATCGAGCACCGCCATGTCGGGTGCGAGCCCCGCGGTGTAAGTGTCGAACGTGGCGCCCGCCACGCCGGCCTTGAGCGCCGGGCCGCGCAGTTGCGCCAGGCAGGCCGCGAACGCGTCGGCGGCCGAAGCCGCCGGCGCCAGCGAAATGAGCGCGCCTCCCGCCAAGAGGATGGTCAGCGGACGCAGGCAGCGGGTCCGCAGCGCTTTGATGAAATTGTCGGTGCTCATGTTTTCCAATCAACCGGCCTGCAGCGCGGCAAGCTCGGCATCGTCGAATCCGGCGGCGCGGCGCGCCTCCAGGTTGAAGGGACCGCGCAGGCGGGGCGCATCAAAACGCTGCGCCAGTTCGGCATAGCAGGCGACGGGATCGCGGCCCGCCTGCGCGCACAGCTGCTTGTACCAATGGTTGCCGATAGCCACGTGGCCGATCTCGTCGGCCAGGATGATGTCGACGATGGCCGCGCTTTCCGCATCCCCTGCCCCGGCCAGCTTGGCGCGGATCGCGGGAGAAGCGTCCAGGCCGCGCGCCTCCAGCGTGCGCGGCACCAGCGCCAGGCGCGCCAGCAGATCTTCCTGCGTGCGTTGCGCCATGTCCCACAGGCCGTTGTGGGCGGGAAGGTCGCCATAGGCGTGGCCCATCGCGGCCAGGCGCTGCCTGAGCAGGTCGAAGTGATAGGCCTCTTCGCGCGCCACGCGCAGCCAGTCGCGGTAGAAAGCTTCCGGCATGCCAGCAAAGCGCCACATGATGTCCAGCGCCAGGTTGATGGCGTTGAATTCGATGTGCGCCAGCGCGTGCAGCAGCGCCGCGCGTCCTTGCTCGGTGGCCATGGAGCGTTGCTTGACCTGTGCCGGGGCCACCAGCTCGGGCCGGGCCGGGCGGCCGGGTAGTTCCGCCGTCGGCGTGTACGCCTGCTGGCAGTCCAGCGGCGCCTCATCCGACATGGCGCGCACCGCCGCCAGCTTGTCCTGCCAGGCCGTGGCGGCCAGGGCCGCCAGCGCCTGCCCGCGCAGGCAATCCCGGCCATGCCCGGCCGCGGCGGGCATCGTGTTGCTGTCCATATGTTTCTCTGTGCCGAGCGGCCTCGCGCCAGCCCGAAATCCCGTGAAAGCGCCGTGGCCGCAAGCCTCGCGCATACACGGAGACTTTATCATTCAGCCATGGATTCCCTGCGCCTGACCATAGAGACCGACCTGTCCCGCCTCGACGCCCACCAATGGGACGCGCTGGCGGGCGACCAACCCTTCCTGCGCCATGCGTTCCTGCGCGCGCTGCACGAAACCGGCTGCGCCGCGCCCCAGACCGGCTGGGCGCCGCATTACCTGGCGCTGTGGCGCGACGGCGCGCTGGCCGCCGCCGCCCCGCTTTATCTGAAGTCCCATTCGCGCGGCGAGTATGTGTTCGACTACGCCTGGGCCGACGCCTTCCAGCGCCACGGGCTGCGCTACTACCCCAAGCTGCTGTCGGCGATTCCGTTCACCCCGGTGACCGGCCCCCGGCTGCTCGCGCGCAACGACGAAGACCGCGCCACGCTGGTGCGCGGGCTGGTCGCCTTCGCCGAAGAGCTCAAGGTGTCATCGCTGCATCTCCTGTTCCCCGCGGACACCGACATGCGCGCGCTGCGCGAGGCCGGCTTCATGATCCGCGAAAGCGTGCAGTTCCACTGGACCAATCCGGGCTACGCGGACTTCGACGCCTTTCTGGCCACGATGAGCCACGACAAGCGCAAGAAGATCCGCCAGGACCGCAAGAAGGTCGCCGCCGCCGGGCTGTCGTACCGCTGGCTGCGCGGCGCGGAGATCGGCGCGGCCGAGCTGGACTTCTTCTACGAATGCTATTGCCGCACCTATTTCAGCCACGGCAATCCGCCCTACCTGAGCCACGAATTCTTCCGGCGCGCGTACCGCGAACAGGCCGAGGCCTTCGTGCTGATCCTGGCCGAGCGCGACGGCCAGCCGATGGCCGCCGCGCTCAACCTGGCGGGCGGCGACGCGCTGTATGGACGCTACTGGGGCGCTACCGAATACGTGCCGGGGCTGCACTTCGAGACCTGCTACATGCAGTCCATCGCCTACTGCATCGCCCACGGCATCGCGCGCTTCGAGGGCGGCGCGCAAGGCGAACACAAGATGGCGCGCGGGCTGCTGCCCACGCCCACCTGGTCGGCCCATTGGGTCGCGCACCCCGGCTTCGCGGACGCGATCCAGAACTTCCTGGACGAGGAAACGGCGGCGGTGGCGGACTATCTGGGAGAACTGGAAACGCACTCGCCGTTCAAGCGGCCGCAGGAAAGCTGAGGCCTAGAGGAAGCGGTCCAGCAGCTTGCGGCTGTGCTTGTCCAGCGACTGGATGTCGCGCACCAGATAAAAGATGCCGTGGCTGTCGGCGATCAGCAGGGTCTGCGGGCTCAGGCGGCGGATGTCCTCTTCGCCGCGCAGCGTGAACGAGGTGGGGCCGCGGTCGGTGTCGACCTGCCAGGTGCTCGGCGTGGCGAAGGTGGAGACGCTGGCCAGCTTGCGGATTTCGGGCATGAATTCCCGGCTCGCCAACTCTTCCTCGATCAACTCGCGCTGCGGAGCCGGCACGTCGGACAGGTGTTCGATCCAGACCAGCTCGCGCCCGTCCGCCGTCACGAGCGACAGGCCGCGGCCCGGCTCGCTGATGGGAAAGGCGCGCACGGGCAGCACGCCCTCATGGTTCTGGCCATCGGCGGACTGGAACTCCAGGCGCCCGAAGGCATTGCGGCGCAACTGAAAAGACGGCAAGGTCATGACGATGATTCCGGTTCCGCGTCAGGCCACGGCGGCCATGTCTTCGCTGCCCGACGCCTGCGCGTCGGCCTCGGCCTGGCGCGCCTGCGCCTGATACAGGCGATAGTAGGCGCCCTCGCGCGCCATCAGCTCTTCGTGCGGGCCCTGCTCCACGATCTGGCCGCGGTCCAGCACCACCAGGCGGTCCGCCTTGCGCAAGGTGCTCAGGCGGTGGGCGATGGCGATCGTGGTGCGGCCGCGCACCAGGTTGTCCAGCGCCTTCTGGATTTCCTTTTCGGTGGTGGTGTCCACCGACGAGGTGGCCTCGTCCAGGATCAGGATGCGCGGATCGATCAGTAGCGCCCGCGCGATCGAGATGCGCTGGCGTTCGCCGCCGGACAAGGCCTGGCCGCGTTCGCCGACCAGCGAGTCATAGCCGTGCGGCAGCCGCAGGATGAACTCGTGCGCGTGCGCGGCGCGCGCCGCGGCCACGATCTCGTCGCGGGTGGCGTCCGGCTTGCCGTAGGCGATGTTCTCGGCGATGGTGCCGAAGAACAGGAAAGGCTCCTGCAGCACCAGCCCGATATTGCGGCGGTAGTCCGCCACGCGCACGGAACGGATGTCGGCGCCGTCCACCAGCACCGCGCCCTCGGACACGTCGTAGAAGCGGCAGATCAGGTTGATCAGCGTGCTCTTGCCCGAGCCGCTGTGGCCCACCAGGCCGATCATCTCGCCTGGGGCGATATTCAGGTTCAACCCGCGGATGACCTGGCGGTTGCCGTAACGGAAACCCACGTCGCGCAATTCGATGCGGCCGTTGATATGCGGCAGCTTGGCCGGATTCTGCGGCTCCGGCACGCTGGACACATGGTCCAGGATGTCGAAGATGCGCTTGGCGCCGGCCGCGGCCTTTTGCGTGACCGAGACGATGCGGCTCATCGAATCCAGGCGCATGTAGAAGCGCCCGATGTAGGCCAGGAACGCGGCCAGCACGCCGACCGTGATCTGCTTTTGCGAGACCTGCCAGATGCCGAAGATCCACACCACCAGCAGGCCCACCTCGGTCAGCAGCGTGACAGTGGGCGAGAACAGCGACCAGGTGGTGTTCACGCGGTCGTTGACTTCCAGGTTGCGGTTATTGGCTTCGCGAAAGCGCGCGACCTCGCGCTTTTCCTGCGCGAAAGCCTTGACCACGCGGATGCCCGGTATGGTGTCGGCCAGGACGTTGGTGATTTCCGACCAGATGCGGTCGACTTTTTCGAAGCCATGGCGCAGGCGGTCGCGCACCGCGTGGATCATCCAGATGATGAACGGCAGCGGCACCAGCGTGACCAGCGCCAGCCAGGGGTTGATCGTCACCAGGATCACCGCCGTCATGACGATCATCAGGATGTCGGTGGCGAAGTCCAGCAGATGCAGCGACAGGAACACGCAAATGCGATCGGTCTCGCTGCCGATGCGGGAGATCAGGTCGCCCGTGCGCTTGCCGCCGAAATACTCCAGCGACAACTGCTGCAGATGTTCGTAGGTGGTGGTGCGCAGGTCCGCGCCGATACGCTCGCTGACCCAGGCCAGGATGTAGGTGCGGGCCCAACCCAGGCCCCAGGCCAGGAAAGCCGAGGCCAGCAGCCCGCCGAGATAGAGGCGGACCTTGTCGTAGTCGATGGGCGCGCCGTTCTGGAACGGAATCAGCACGTCGTCCATCAGCGGCATGGTCAGGTACGGCGGCACCAGGGTGGCGGCCGTGCCCAGCAGGGTCAGCACGAAACCCGCCAGCAGCGGCCCGCGGTAAGGGCGGGCGAAACGCCACAGGCGCAGCAGCGCCCAAGTGGTGGATGGCGCCGCCTGTTCCTGGTTGCAGGTCGGGCATTCTTCCTCGCCCGCCGGAATGACGTTATTACAGACGGTGCAGGTGCGCTCCGTCAGTTCCTCGCCCTGATGGCCGGACAAACGGATGGCCTGCTGGGTCTCGAACTGCGCCAGCAGGCGCAGCGCGGCCGGATTGCGCGCCAGCGTGAAACGCCAGGCGCCCAGCCGGGAGCCGTCGTCGTGCAACTCCAGCAGCGCGGCGCCGGCGTGGTCGGTCAGGCTCAGTTTTAATTGGGGGCCGTATGCCCAGGATTCCCAGCGCGGCTCGTCCGGATGGCGGGCCAGCAGCCGGCGGTCGGTCGCGGCGACCAGCCCCGGGCGGAACTTCAGGCGCTGATCCAGGTCTATTTCAACCCAGGCCAACAAGGTTTCGCCATCCGCCAGTTCGGCGCGGATTTCATCCCGCCAGCGGGCAGGAAAGGCTTCGGCAAGGCCGGAAAGCAGGTTTGGTTTTTTCATTGGAACGCATACCGGGCCAGGACTCTGCCCTACTAGGCGGCAACCGGTTTACCACCCACGGCGGCAAACGTGTCCCTTCCTTACAACACAACGAATCGACGCCTTGAAGGCGTCGTATAGTAGCAGCCGATTTTTCTAATTAGGAATATCTGGGATCCCCCACTCGTTGGCATTATTCTTGAAGCGCAACCCCGAAAATTCTTAATAGATTCGCGGTCTTACCTAGGGGCGTCCGCGCGTGCCAACCTGCTTCTCACGTAAATTAAAACATGAAAAAGAAAGACATTGAATTTCTCGATGTCGTGGCTTTGCGCGGCCCGAACATTTGGACGTATCGCCCGGTACTCGAGGCGTGGGTGGATATCGGCGAACTGGAGGACTACCCCTCCAACACCATTCCCGGCTTTTACGAGCGCCTGACGGAATGGCTGCCGACCCTGATCGAGCACCGCTGCAGCCCGGGCGTGCGGGGCGGCTTCCTGTCGCGCCTGAAGGAAGGCACCTGGCCCGGCCACATACTTGAACATGTCACCCTGGAATTGCAGAACCTGGCCGGCTTGCGCGGCGGTTTCGGCAAGGCCCGGGAAACCTCCACCCGCGGCGTCTACAAGGTCGTGGTGCGCGCCTGGCAGGAACAGGTCACCCGCACCGCCCTGAACGAAGCCCGCGACCTGGTCATGGCCGCCATCGAAGACCGTCCCTTCGATGTGCCCGCCGCCATCGCCAAGCTGCGTAGCCTGATCGACAAGCACTGTCTCGGCCCCAGCACCGCCTGCATCGTCGATGCCGCCGACGACCGCGACATTCCCTATATCCGCCTGTTCGAGGGCAACCTCGTGCAGTTCGGCTACGGCTCGGCCCAGCGCCGCATCTGGACGGCCGAGACCGACCGCACCAGCGCCATCGCCGAAGGCATTTCGCGCGACAAGGACCTGACCAAGGAACTGCTGTCGACCTGCGGCGTGCCCGTGCCCGAAGGCCGTCTGGTGCGCAGCGAGGACGACGCCTGGGAAGCCGCCGAGGACATCGGCCTGCCGGTGGTCGTGAAGCCCTATGACGGCAACCATGGCCGCGGCGTGTTCACCAACCTGACGACGCGCGAGGAAGTGGTGTCGGCCTACCGCGTGGCCGTGGACGAAGGCAGCGGCGTGATCGTCGAGCGCTTCGTGCTGGGCAACGAGCACCGCCTGCTGGTCGTGGGCGACCGCATGGTGGCCGCCGCCGCCGGCGAACCGGCCTGGGTGACGGGCGACGGCAAGTCCACCATCACCGAACTCATCGATAGCCAGATCAATACCGACCCGCGCCGCGGCCGCACCGAGAACCATCCCCTGAATCCGGTGCGCCTGGATTCCGCCGCGCGCCTGGAAATCGCCCGTCAGGGCCTGTCGGAAGACAGCGTTCCGCCCGAGGGCCAGCGCGTGCTGGTGCAGCGCAGCGGCAACGTCGCCTTCGACGTCACCGACCGCGTGCACCCCAGCATCGCCGCCACCGTGACCCTGGCCGCGCGCATCGTGGGCCTGGACATCGCCGGCGTGGACCTGGTGGCCGAAGACATCTCCCGTCCGCTGGAAGAACAGCGCGGCGCCATCGTCGAAGTCAATGCCGGCCCCGGCCTGCTGATGCACCTGAAGCCGGCCGACGGCACCCCGCGCCCGGTGGGCCGCGCCATCGTCGACCATCTGTTCCCTGAAGGCGACGCCGGCCGCATCCCCATCGTGGGCGTGACCGGCACCAACGGCAAGACCGTGGTGGCGCGCCTGGTGGCCCGCCTGCTGAGCCTGTCCGGCAAGCGCACCGGCCTGGCCTGCAGCGAAGGCCTCTATCTGGACCGCCGCCAGGTGCAAAAGGGCGACCGCGCCGATTTCGCCTCGGGCACGCGCCTGCTGATGAACCGCAACCTGGACGCCGCCGTCATCGAGAACGACAGCGGCGTGATCCTGGGCCAGGGCCTGGCCTATGACCGCTGCCAGGTGGGCGTGGTCACCAACATCGACGACGCCGATCACCTCGGCGACTTCGACATCAACGAAACGGAACGCATGTTCAACGTGTTCCGCACCCAGGTCGACGTGGTCCTGCCCGGCGGCTCCACCGTGCTGAACGCGCGCGATCCGCGCGTGGTGGAAATGGCCGAGCTATCCGACGGCGCCGTGATCTTCTTCGGCATCGACCCCGCCCTGCCCGCCATCGCCGCTCACCTGCAGCAGGACGGCCGCGCCGTGTTCGTGCGCGACGGCGGCATCGTGCTGGCGCAAGGCAGCCGCGAGGAACGCCTGGCCACGGTGGCTTCGATCCCGCTGACCCATGGCGGGCGCGTGGCCTTCCAGGTCGAAAACGTGCTGGCCGCCGTGGGCGCGGCCTGGGCCTTGGACATCCCGGTGGAGCTGATCCGGGCCGGCATCGAAACCTTCGACATCGACCAGGCCGACGCGCCCTGGCAGTTCACGCTGTTCGAGCGCAACGGCAGCACCGTGGTGGTCGACGACGTGCACAACGCCTCGGCGCTGCGCCCCCTGATCGCCGCCATCGACCAGTTCCCGTCGACCACGCGCGCCGCCGTCTATTCGGCCGGCGCGGACCGCCGCGACGCGGACCTGATCGAACAGGGCAAGCTGCTGGGCGACGCCTTCGACCGAGTGGTGCTCTACGACGACCTGACCGTGCGCAGCCAGCGCCCCCAGGGCGAGGCGCGCGCGCTGCTGCGCCAGGGCCTGGCGCAAGGCGCCCGCGTCAAGGACATCCAGGACGAGCCCGACCACGGCAAGGCCATCCAGAGCCAGCTCGACGGCATTGCCGCCGGCGACTTCGTCCTGCTGCAGTCCGACGAAGCCTTCTCCGGTCCCACCATCGACCTGGTCCGCCGCTGGATTCAGCAATACTGACAATATCTGCGCGCGCCCTCGCCCAAGCGCGGGCGCGCGTGAGCTAGACAGGAATACCTGCCATGGAAGTTTCCCGTATCCGAGCACTGCGCGGCCCCAATCTGTGGAGCAAGAACACCGCGATCGAGGCCATTGTTTCCTGCGCCGACGCCGAATGCTCCATCGACCACCTGCCTGACTTCGAGGCGCGCCTGCGCGCGCGGCTGCCCCAGACCGGGCTGCTGCGTCCCGAAGGCCACCAAGGCTCGGTCTCCATCGCCCATGTGCTGCAGATCGTCGCACTGACGATGCAGGCGCACGCCGGCTGCCCCGTCACGTTCGGCCGCGCCGCCTCCACCATCGAACCCGGCGTGTTCCAGGTGGTGGTCGAGTACAGCGAAGAAGAAGTCGGCCTGCTGGCGATGGAGCTGGCGCAAGTGCTGGTGCGCGCCGCGCTGGACGACACGCCCTTCGATCTGGCCGACGCCCTGAAACGCCTGCGCGAGCTGGACGAGGACGTGCGCCTGGGGCCCAGCACCGGCTCCATCGTCAACGCCGCCACCGCCCGCAACATCCCCTACCGCCGCCTGACCCAAGGCAGCATGGTGCAGTTCGGCTGGGGCAGCAAGCAGCGCCGCATCCAGGCCGCCGAAACCGACCTGACCAGCGCCATCTCCGAGTCCATCGCCCAGGATAAGGACCTGACCAAGATGCTGCTGGACTCGGCCGGCGTGCCGGTGCCCATGGGCCGCTCGGTCACCACCGCCGAGGAAGCCTGGGCCGCGGCCCAGGAACTGGGCGGCCCGGTCGTGGTCAAGCCGCGCGACGGCAGCCAGGGGCGCGGCGTCGCCGTCAACATCGAAACGCGCGAACGCGTGATCCAGGCCTTTGAAGTGGCCGAGGAAATCAGCTCCGAAGTCATCGTCGAACGCTACATCCCCGGCCACGACTTCCGCCTGCTGGTGGTGGGCGGCGCGCTGGTCGCGGCCTCGCGCCGCGATCCGCCGCAGGTCACGGGCGACGGCGTGCAGACCATCCGCCAACTGGTGGACCAGGTCAACGCGGACCCGCTGCGCGGCGATGGCCACGCGACCTCGCTGACCAAGATCCGCTTTGACGACATCGCCCTGGCGACCCTCAAGAAGCAGGGGTTCGACGCCGACTCCGTGCCGCCGTCCGGCACCCTGATCTTCCTGCGCAACAACGCCAACCTCAGCACCGGCGGCTCGGCCACCGACGTGACCGACGAGGTGCACCCCGAGATGGCCGCGCGCGCGGTGTCGGCGGCCCGCATGATCGGGCTGGACATCTGTGGCGTGGACGTGGTCGCGGAAAGCGTGCTCTACCCGCTTGAAGAGCAGAACGGCGGCGTGGTGGAAGTGAACGCCGCGCCTGGCCTGCGCATGCATCTGAATCCCTCGTTCGGCAAGGGCCGCGCCGTGGGCGAAGCCATCATCGCCAATATGTACGCGGATGGCAACGACGGCCGCATCCCGGTGGTGGCCGTGGCCGGCACCAACGGCAAGACCACCACCGTGCGCCTGACCGCCCATATCCTGGGCGTGGCCGGCAACCGCGTCGGCATGACGAATTCCGACGGCGTCTACGTCGACAACCTGCGCATCGACACGGGCGACTGCAGCGGCCCGCGCAGCGCCCGCAGCGTGCTGATGCACCCAGACGTCGACGCGGCCGTGTTCGAAACCGCGCGCGGCGGCATCCTGCGCGAGGGCCTGGCCTTCGACCGCTGCAACGTGGCCATCGTCACCAACATCGGCATGGGCGACCACCTGGGCCTGGGCTACATCAGCACGGTCGAAGACCTGGCCGTGGTCAAGCGCGTGATCGTGCAGCACGTGCACCCCACGGGCACCGCGGTGCTGAACGCGGCCGACCCCATCGTGGCCGACATGGCCTCGAGCTGCCCGGGCTCGATCACCTACTTCGCCGAAGACCGCAACCATCCCGTGCTGGCCACGCACCGCGCGCAAGGCTTGCGCTGCGTGTACCGCGACGGCGACTCCATCGTCACCGCGCAAGGCGCCGAAGAGACCCGCTATCCGCTGGCTTCGATTCCGCTCACGCGCAACGGCACCATCACCTTCCAGGTGGAAAACGCCATGGCGTCGATCGCCGCCGCCTGGGCGCTGGGCCTGGACACGGACATCATCCGCCGCGGCCTGGCCACTTTCGTCAACGACGCCCAGACCGCGCCCGGACGCTTCAACGTGTTCGACTACCGCGGCGCCACGGTGATCGCCGACTACGGCCACAATCCCGACGCCATCCTGGCCCTGGTGCGCGCGGTGGACGCCATGCCCGCCAAGCGGCGCTCCGTCGTCATCAGCGGCGCGGGCGACCGGCGCGACGAAGACATCCGGATGCAGACCGAGATCCTCGGCGACGCCTTCGACGACGTGCTGCTCTACCAGGACCAGTGCCAGCGCGGCCGCGCCGACGGCGAAGTGCTGGCCCTGCTGCAGCAGGGCCTGGTCAACGCCACGCGCAGCAAGCATGTCGAAGAGATCCACGGCGAGTTTCTCGCCATCGACACGGCGCTGGCGCGCCTGGGCGCCGGCGACCTTTGCCTGATCCTGGTCGACCAGGTCGAAGAAGCGCTGGACCACATCGCGAGCCGCATCGCGCAAGCCTGAGCCGTACCCGGTTCCTGAAGTAAAGACGGGGCGCCATCGGCGCCCCGTTTGCGTTTGCGTCAGCGCGCGCCGGTCAGCTGCTGGACGACGCCACGGGCGCGGCAGCCTGATAGCGGTCCGTCACGTGCGTGCATCCCATCGCCGTCATCGCGGCCAGCGTCAGCAAGATAGCGCTGCAAAGTCGTTGCGTCATGCGGGTTCCTCTTCCTTTTTCTGCGGCCGAACGTGGTTGCCGGTTCCGCCATGACTATACCGTCGCGCCCGCCCGCAAGCCAGCCGCGCCCGCCCCTGCATGACCCCGCAGATCCGGTTACCAGCCTCACTCAAAAGAGGACAAGACATTGCCGAAATGTAACTGCCACACCTAGTGCGCCTGCAACCCCGCCTCGCAGGAAACCGGGCCTTTTTGCGGGCCGCTGGCCGTTACATTTGCCCACAGCCAGGTTTGACGGCCTTGCCGCAGGCTCGTACGGTGAATGCATGGCCTGCTCGACATCTTTCATATCGACAGGCTCTAGCTGATCAGTGTCCCACTCAACCGCGACAGCCCGGTTTACAGGCCGCAAACCGGATGGCGCTAGCAACAGGAGAGGTCACCATGAACAACGACATCATCGCTGGCAAATGGAAGCAACTGACAGGCAAGGCGAAGGCCGCCTGGGGCGAGCTCACCGACGACGAGCTGACCCGCACCGAGGGCAACGCCGAACGCTTGGCGGGCCTGATCCAGGAGCGCTACGGCAAGACCCGCGAACAGGCGGAAAAGGAAGTCCGGGACTTCTTCGACAAGAATCCCTGATCCGTCCAACCACCAGGAGAAGCTGACATGCTGCACTACGCCGTAGTTTTCTTCGTCATCGCCATCATCGCGGCTGTCCTGGGCTTCGGCGGCATCGCCGCCGGAGCGGCCGGTATCGCCAAGATCCTGTTCTTCGTCTTTCTGGTACTGGCGCTGCTGTCCATCCTCGGCGGCGCATTCCGCAAGAAATAGAACTCGCACCCAGACACCCTCTATCCCCGCGTTCCGACGCGCTGAACCACTAACAAGGAGCATGACTATGGAATTCCGCAAGCTGATCGCCGCCGCTGCACTGGGCACGGGCGCCGTCTTCACTTCCATGGCTTTTGCCGCCGACGACGGCAAGCCGAAACAGTCCGTGGGTGAATACGCGTCCGACGCCACCGTGACCACCAAGGTCAAGGCCGCCATCGTGGCCGACAAGCAGCTGAGCGCGCTGGACATCGCCGTGGAGACCAACGCGGGCGTTACCAAGCTGACGGGTACCGTCGGCACCGCAGCCGAAGCCGATCATGCCGCCACCGTGGCGCGCGGCGTCGAAGGCGTCAAACAGGTGATGAACAACATCAAGGTCGACCCGGCCAAGAACAAGAAGTAAGCCCTTTCCTGAAATACAAAGCGGCACCTGTGTTGGACACAGGCGCCGCTTTGTATTGGGCTGCATGCCGGACGGCAGCCCCCGAACTCAGATATCGACCACGCCCCGGCCTATCTCCAGCGCGCGGCCGCCCACCTGGATCCGGCCGTCGGCCAGAACATCCAGCAACAGACGGCAGGGCCGGCCCATCTGGTCGCCCTGCTCCACCAGGATGCTGGCGGGCAAAGGATGCTTCTGGTGTTGCAGCCACCCGCCCAGATTGGCGCAGGCGGAACCCGTGCCGGCGTCCTCGTTCACGCCTCCACCCGCCTTGGCGTAAAAGTAGCGCGCCACCACGACCTGCCGGCCATCCTGCTGACGGCCGTCATCGAAAGCGAAGGCATACATGATCTTGCGGCCGAGGCTATTGGCCTGCCAGCGGTCCAGCCGGGACGCGTCGGGGGCAATGCGGCGCACGGCTTGCACGCTGGCCAGCGGCACCAGCAACTGGTCCGCGCCAGTGTCCATCCATATCGGATCGCCCACCAGATCGTTCGCATCAAGGCCCAGCAGGCTGGCGATTTCGGCTCGTTCCAGCGCCGGTGCGGCGGTGCGCACTCCGCCCGGACAAGGCGCGGTAAAGGTCCAGGCATCGCCTTGCGCCGTCACCGGCACCACGCCGGCGGCGAATTCCAGCGTCAATGCATCGCCGGTTTGCCGCAGGTCCCGCACCACTTGCGACGTGCCGATGGTGGGATGGCCCGCGAACTTCATCTCGAAACCCGGCGTAAAGATGCGCACTCGCGCCGCCGCCTTGTCGGACGGCAGGATGAAGGTCGTTTCGGAGAGATTGAATTGCGCCGCCAGGTTCAGCATGGTGGCGTCGTCCATGCCGCGCGCGTCTTCGAACACGCAAAGCTGGTTGCCGCTGAAGGTGGAGGAAGCGAAGACGTTGAGCAGGCGGAATGCGTAGGAAGCCATGGCGGTAGCGATAGTTGAAAACGTTGCGCCGGCTTGGGCCGGCGCGTTTCCCACTTTATCGCAAGCCTCGCGCCCCCGCTACCAGACCGCGAAGAACAACACCCAGGCCAGGCAGAACGGCGCCAGGCCGGCCGCCAGCGCCAGCCAGGCCAGCCCCTTGCGCCAGCCGCTTGCCACGCGCGGCTTGAGCAGGCGCGCATACAGGCGCAGCGTCCACAGCACCGCCAGGCTCAGCAGCGTGAAGCGCACGGGCGCGGCCCAGGCGGCCTGCATCCCTTCGTGCTTGAGCAGGTTGACCGTGGTGGCCGACAGGCCCAGGAACACGCCGATGCCGGC
>JALDYL010000367.1:0-3653 GCA_032153965.1 Achromobacter sp.
GCAGCCAGTCTATCAAAAAGCCGGACAGGAAAGGCAGACATTTTTTGCATACAAAAATGCCATGCAAGTCCGGGCAGCGCTCTCGGGCGGTCAGCGCGCGTGGAACGCGGCCGGCTCGAAGCGACCCAATTCGTCCAGTATCCGTGTCCAGGCCGCAACCCCTTGGCGAATCGATGACAGCCGGAAGAACTCATTGGGCGCGTGCACATCTTCGTCGGGCAGGTTGAAGCCGAACATCAAGGTATCGATGCCAAGCGTCTCTTTGAAGACGGACGTGATGGGAACGCTGGCGCCAAGCCGCACATGTATCGGTGTCGGGCCGGCGGGCGTTTGCAACACGGCTTGCGCCGCCATGACCAGGGGGTGTTCGGCCGCCAGCGTGGCGGCGGGCGACCCCGCGTTCATTGCCACGACGTCCAGTCCGCAGCCGGGCGGACAGTGGGCTTGCAGATGCGCGAGCACGGCCTGGATGACCTGCGCGGGATCCTGGCCTTCCACGATGCGCACCGTCAGCTTGGCCTGGGCTTCGCAGGGGATGATGGTCTTCGTGCCCGCGCCGCTGTAGCCGCCCCACATGCCGTTCACGTCCAGCGCCGGGCGCAGGGTGATCCGTTCGCGGGGCGTGTAGCCCGGCTCACCGTGCGACACGCCGCCCACCTCCGTGAAGAAGGCGGCTTCGTCGTAGGGGAAGGCGGCGGTGTCCTGGCGCTGACGCGGTGTCGGCGCCTCGGCGCCGGTATGGAAACCGGCCACGGCGACACTGCCGTCTTCGCCGTGCAGGGTTGCCAGCAGGGCCGCCATCTCGTGCAGGGCATTCCTGACGCCGCCGCCATATCGCCCAGAGTGCAGGTCTTTGGACGCGGTGCGCAGCTTGATCTCCAAAGCGGCATGGCCGCGCGCCCCGGTGTTGATCGTGGGTGTGGTGGCGCTGGCGCGGCCACCATCGGCCGACAGCACGGCGTCCGCGGACAGCAGGTCGCGGTAGCGTTCGATCAGCGGGCGCAAGGTCGGGCTGCCCGTTTCCTCTTCGCCTTCGATGAACACCTTGATGTTGACCGGGCAGGCGCGCAGCGTGGCCAGGTAGGCAAACACGACTTCAAGCGCGACGGTGGTCGATCCCTTGACGTCGGACGCGCCGCGCGCATAGAGGCGGTCGCCGACTTGCGTAGGCTCGAAGGGCGGGGTGCGCCACAGTTCGACGGGGTCGGCGGGCTGGACGTCGTAATGGCCATAGATCAGCAGCGTCGGTCGGCCTGGCGCGCCCATCCATTCGCCATACACGGCGGGTTCGCCGCCCCCATCCAGCAGTTGCACCTGCTGCAAGCCTTCGGCCCGCAGCCGTTCGCACAGGAAGCGACGGGCGTCGCCCATGGCGCTGGCGTAAGCGGGATCGGCGCTGACACTGGGAATGCGCAGGAAGGTTTTTAGCCATGCTTCGATTTGCGGCTGGCGGGACGCCAGATGGTCCAGCACGGGTTCAAGGGTATGGGTCATGGGATGGTCCGGAAGAAAGGGAAGGCAGCGCGGGCGAGGGGCAAGTGGGCCAGTCAGTCGCCATGAAAGCCGCTGCGTCGCACCAGGTCTGCCAGGCCGGCCGTCTGTTCGGCGTAGAAGGCGTCGCTGTCGGCCAGCGTCTGAGGAGCGAACAGGATCTTGCCTTGCGCCTCCAGCGTCTTGCGGGTGGCGGGATCGCGCAACGCGGCCTCGACGGCGGTGTGCAGCTTCTGGACCACGGCGGCCGGCGTGCCTTTCTTCACCAGATAGGCAGTCCAGATGGTGTAGTTGAAGTCCTTCAGCGTGGCGCTTTCCTGCACGCTGGGCACGTCGGGCAACGCAGGCAGTCGTTCCCGGTTCAAGGTGCCGATGATGTTCAGCCGGCCCTCCCGGCGCAGGTCTTCGTAGTTCGCCTGGTACGGCATGATGGCGAAATCGATCTGGCCGCCGGCCATGTCGGTAATCAACGGCGCGCCGCCGCGATACGGGATGTGCGTCAGCGCGACGCCGGTGCGGGCGGCCAGCGCGGCGGTGATCAGGTGGATCATCGAACCCGCGCCGCCCGACCCGTAGGTCAAGGGCACGCTGCTGCGGCGTGCCAAGGCGACCAGCTCGTCGACATTGGCCGCGCCCAGGCCCGCGCGCGTCACCACCACGTAGGGCGAGGTGGCCACGGGCGCCACGAACTGGAAGTCGTCCGGTTTGTAGGTGACGGATTTGTTGGTCAGCCCCGCCAGGATCAATTCGTTGGGCGACCCCTGGAACACGGTGTAGCCGTCGGCCTTGGCATTCAGCACGCGGTTGGCGCCCAGCGCGCCGTTGGCGCCGCCCAGGTTTTCCACCACCACCTGCATGCCCAGCGCCTGCGACATCGGCCCCTGCACGGCGCGGGCAGTGATGTCGCTGGCAGCGCCCGCCGGATAGGGCACCAGCAGCGATACGGGCCTGGCGGGATACTCCAGCGCCTGCGCGTGGGCGCCGAGGCCCAATCCGGTCAACAACACGGCCGTGGCGATCATCAGATTCTTTTTCATGGCATTCCCTTTGTGATGGATCCAAGTGCTGGATGGAATGCTAGAAGTCGGCGTTTCATCTGTCCAATCGATTGATTGGCTGATTACAATGCGTTTTTTGCATGATTTGAGGCATCGCCAGCATGCCATCCATTTGCTCAGGGTCCAGGGGGCCGCGAACATGAACCTTGCTCAGCTTGCTCATCTGGTGGCGCTTCTGGAGACGGGTTCGTTCACGCGGGCGGCCGAGGCGCTGCACCTGTCGCAGCCCGCATTCAGCCGCAGCATCCAACTGCTGGAAGGGGAGCTCGGTCCGCTCGTGGACCGCATCGGCAAGCGCAACGAACCCACGCCGCTGGGCCGCTTGGTCGGGCAGCGAGCGCGGCGCGTACTGGCCGAGGTAGAGGAAATCCGCCGCGAAGCCGAAATGCTGGCGCAAGGCGAAACCGGCGCCATCCGACTGGGATTGGGGGCGGCGCCCAGCGCCTTGTTGAGCGTGCCGTTGATGCAGCATCTGTTGGCTCAGTACCCGAAACTGCGCGTCAAGCTGTCGCGCGGGCCAAGCGATTCGCTGCTGGTCAGCTTGCGCGAACGGGTGCTGGATGCGCTGATCGTGCACATCCGCACACTCGACAACGAAGAAGACCTGGATGTCGCGCCGATGCCCGCGCTGGCGTCAGGTTTTGTCTGCCGGCCGGGCCATGCGCTGGCGGGCATGCGGGCCGTGGCGTTGACGGATGTCTTGCGCTATCCCGTCGTTTCGACAGGGTTAAGCCCCGAAACCCGGCGGCGGCTGGCGGGCGCCGCCGGGTCGGGCGGTTTTGAACTGCACATGGAATGCGAGGACATATCCTTTCTGTTCGACATCGTCGAACAGTCGGACGCGGTATTTCTCGGGGTGCTGGCGTCGGCGCATCCGCTCGTGGAATCGGGGCGGCTGATTGCCTTGCCGCCGCCGCCTGATTTCGAGATCCAGGCGCACTTTGCGTTTGTGACTTTGCGTGGCCGCAGCATCAGCCCGGCCACGCGCATCACGCGGGAACGCTGCTTCCAGGTCATCCAGGAGGCAGCGGGCGCTTGAACCCCGGGCCTCAATCCTTCGCCATCAGCCCCAGATACTCGATCAGGTCCTTTTCCTTCACATAC
>JALDYL010000101.1:0-17047 GCA_032153965.1 Achromobacter sp.
GCCGCACGAAGGAATTCTCGGGCTGCAGGTCCAGGATGTAGAACTTGTTGATGTTCGGCGGCACGATGACCAGCGGCCGTTCGTGCACGGTGGCGGTCGACGGCGCGTACTGGATGAGCTGGAACAACCGGTTCTCGAACACCACTTCGCCGGGCGTCACGGCGACGTTGCGGCCGATCTCGAACTGCGATTCGTCGGTCTGCGTGATGCGGCCTTTCTTGACGTCGCCCAGCAGATTGGCCAGCCCTTCGTTGAGCGCGCGTCCGGCGCTTTCGACGATGGATTGCTGGGCATCCGGGTTCAGCGCCAGGAAGTTCGACGGCGACAGCGCGTCGACCCATTGCATGATGGAAAAGCGCAGTCGGTCGCGCATGGGCTCGCTGACCTGGGCCGCATCGACCATGCGCGACATGGCGCGGGCCGACAGCAGATAGGTATGCGCCAGCAGCAGGTGCGAATGGTTGGAGGCCCAGGCATTGCCCGAAAAACGGCGGTCTGGCGGCGGCGCAAGCGCGCCACGGCGGGCGTCATCGCAAAGGCGCTGCCACTCGCGGGAAAATTCGGCCTGAATATCGGCCAGGACATCCGGTGCCACGCTCACCGGAATGGGCCCTGCGGAGAGATTGGCATTCACTTCGACACCTTGTTATCGAAACTACGCGATTGATGTTGCATTCCGGGTCCGGGGCTGTCAATGCGGGTATACAAGGAGGCCTGACAGGGTATGCCGCAAGGCCGGCCGCGGGCCTTGCGCCAGATCAAACCGAGCCGAGCCAGGCCAGCAAAGCCATGCGTCCGGTTTCGCCGTCGCGTCGATACGAGAAGAAGCGATCCGCCGCGGCCACCGTGCACATCCCGCTCAAGAACACCTCTTGTACCCCGGCGCGGCGCAGGCGGAAACCCGCCAATCCGGCGAGGTCGGCCAGCCATTTTCCGGAGATGCCGGGCCGCGGCGTGAAGTAGCGCAAGGTTGCCGGATCGTCCTTGGAGAAGGCGTCCAGCACGTCCTGGCCGACCTCGAACGCCTGCGGGCCGATGCCCGGTCCGACCCAGGCGCGCCAGCCGCCAGCCTGCGGCGCCTTGGCGCGCATGGCGGCCAGCGTGTGTTCCAGCACGCCTCCCGACAGGCCGCGCCAGCCGGCATGCGCCGCGCCCAGCACCGTGCCTTGCGCATCGGCGATGACCACCGGCAGGCAATCGGCCACCATCACGGCCAGGACTCGGCCGGGCCGCGCCGTGACGCTGGCATCGACCGCCGGCTCGTCCGGCAGATCCGCCTGATCGGCGTCCACCACTTCGCTGCCATGGACCTGGCGCAGCCACAGGGGTTCGGCCGGCAGCGCGGCGCACACGCGGCGCCGGTTTTCTGTGACCGTGTCCGGGTCATCCCCGGCGCGGCGGCCCAGATTCAAGGTGTCGTGCGGCGCGATGCCGACGCCTCCTGCCCGGGTCGTGCAGAAATAGTTCACGCCCGCCCATTCCGGGCCAGTCACCACGGGCAGGCCTGCCACTACGCGTTCCATGCAATCGCTTCCTGGACCAAGCTCATGTCGGGAGGCACGGCCCCGGCGAACTCGACTTCGCCGCGGCCGCCCGGATCTTCGAAATGCAGCGCACGCGCATGCAGCATCTGCCGCTGCGCGCCCGCAATGTTCTTGCCGCCGTAGATCGTATCGGCCAGCAGCGGATGCCCCAGGCTGGCCATGTGCACGCGGATCTGATGGGTGCGGCCCGTCTCCAGGCGGCACACCACTTCGGTGACGCGGCCTCCGGGATCCGCCTCGCCGCGGCGGGCGGGCATGTAATGGGTAATGGCAGGCTTGGGCGCCAACGGACGCTCCACGCTCATGCGCACCGGCACGCGCGAATCGCGGCCGATGGGCCGGTCGACCTTGCCCCCCGCGGCCAGCCAGCCATGGGCCAGCGCCACGTACTCGCGGCCCATGCTGCGCGCCTGCAATTGGCGCACCAGATGCGTCTGGGCGGTTTCGTTGCGCGCCACGACCATCAGGCCGGAGGTGTCCTTGTCCAGGCGGTGCACGATGCCGGCGCGCGCCACCTGCGTCAGTTCTGGATAGCGATACAGCAGGCCGTTGAGCAGCGTGCCGCTCCAGTTGCCGGCGCCGGGATGCGTCACCAGGCCCGCGGGCTTGTTCACCACGATCCAGTCGGGACTTTCGGCCACGACCGCGAATTCCACGGGCTCGGGCGCAAAAGCCAGGGTTTCGGGTGCAGGCTGGGGCCAGACGGTGAGTTCGTCGTCGGGGCCGACCGTCTGGCGGACCTTGCCGGGCTTGCCGTTGACGTGGACGTTGCCGGCCTCGATCCAGCCCTGCAGCCGGCCGCGCGAATGCTCGGGCATCAGCCCCGCCAGCACCTTGTCCAACCGGTCGGCGCGCGTGCCGGAAGGCACTGTTACAAATTGCGGCTCGCCCCGGGGATTTTCTTCGGAAATACCCAGGAGTTCGTCGTCGGAAATGAGATCCGCGCCGGAGGCTGTATCAGACATGGAGACAAATCATATAATCAGCCTTGCATGCTAACACCAAGGATACGATTCTCGTGATTCACCACTCCGCAGCTCCCTCGAATCCCGCCTCCCGAAGCGGGCCGGTCTTGCGCGTGGTTATCGCGCTGTTTGCCGCAATGGTCATTGCCGGTTGCGGCTCGACCAACAGCAAGTATGACAAGACCACCAACTGGAGCGCCGAACAGCTCTACGCGGACGCCAAGGCGGAAATGTCCTCGGGCGGCTGGAAGGAAGCGCGCGAACGCCTGACCGCGATCGAAAGCCGCTACCCCTTCGGCGTCTATGCCCAGCAAGCCCTGCTTGAACTGGCCTACGTCAACTGGAAAGACGGCGAAAACGAGCAGGCCCTGGCCGCCATCGACCGCTTCCAGCAGCTCTATCCCAACCATCCTGGCACCGATTACGCCCTCTACCTGAAGGGCCTGATCAACTTCACGCCGGCCAGCGCCTTCATGAGCAACATCACCGGCCAGGATCCCGCCGAGCGCGATCCCAAAGGCCTGCGCGCGTCCTACGACGCGTTCAACGAGCTGATCAAGCGCTACCCGGACAGCAAGTACACGGTGGATGCCGAGAAGCGCGTCGCCTGGCTGGTCAACACCATTGCCATGAACGAAGTGCACGTCGCCCGCTACTACTATGAGCGCGGCGCCTACGTGGCCGCGGCCAACCGCGCGCAAACCGTCATCACCGACTTCGAAGGCGCCCCCGCCACCGAGGAAGCGCTCTATCTGATGGTCGAGTCCTACGACAAGCTCGGCATGACCGAACTGAAGAACGACTCGCAGCGCGTGTACGACAAGAACTTCCCCAACAGCGAATTCAAGACCAAGGGCCTGAAGGCCGACAAGAGCTGGTGGAACCCGTTCAACTGACGTAACCGCCGCAGCGAAGCAAGCCCCTGCCACGACGCAGGGGCTTTTTTTATGCCGGCGCGCCGCGCCGCAGGGCTTGCGGCGGCTGCCCGTAAATGCGGATGAAGGCTCGGCGCATGCGTTCCGTGTCGCCAAAACCCACCCGGCGCGCGATGGCATCCATGCCGGCCTCGCCCTCCTCGACCAGTTCGCGGGCGGCCTCGGCGCGCACGCGCTCCACGGCCTTGGCCGGGGTCTGGCCGGTTTCCAGCTTGAACTGGCGGCAGAACTGGCGCGGACTCAGGCAGGCCACGCCGGCCAGGCGCTCGATGTCCAGGACTTCGTCCAGGTGTTGGCCCACATGGGCCAGCACCTCGCGCATGCGCCCGCTGGCCGGCGCCAGATCCTGCAGCGCCGAGAACTGCGACTGCCCGCCCGTGCGCCGGTGATAGACCACCATCTCGCGAGCGGTGGCGCGGGCAACCGCCTCGCCGTGGTCGGCTTGCACCATGGCCAGCGCCAGGTCTATGCCCGCCGTGATGCCCGCCGAGGTCCAGACCGCGCGATCCTCGACATAGATGCGGTCGGCCTCCACTGCCAGGGCCGGGTGCCGTTGCTGCAGTTCGGCGGCGTGGCGCCAATGGGTGGTGACTCGGCGCCCCTGCAGGATGCCGGCCTGCGCCAGCACGAAAGCGCCGGTGCAGACGCTGGCGACGCGCCGCCCGCGCGCATGCGCGGCGCGCAGATAGGCCAGCATGGCCGGGGCCGCCCGCGGTTCGCGCGCGCCCTGCCCGCCAGGCACCAGCACGGTGTCAGCGCGCAGCCCGCGCCAGGGCCGCGTCTGCACGGGCACGCCGGCCGAACAGCGGACCAGGCCGCCCTCGGCCGACACCACCGCCACCTCGTAGGCGCCCGGCACCAGTTCGGCGGCGATCTGGAAGACTGACAACGGCCCGGCCATGTCGAGTAGCTGGAAGTTGGGCACGGGCAGGATGCAGACGCGATGAGTCATGGCGAGAAACGAGGGAAAATAGTCATTCTTGCCAAAGTGTCCGCCGCTAGAGTGGGGGCTGTCAATCCTCCGGACTCCCACTGCCATGACCTCCTCCTCGCCCGGCCTGCGCAATGCCCGCATCCTCGCCATCTGCCAGGGCCTGTACATCGCCGCGATCTCCATCGACCTGACGCTGACGGCGCTGACCGGCCAGATGCTGGCGCCGCATCCGGCGCTGGCGACGCTGCCGTTTGCGCTGATCACGGTGGCGGGCGCCGCGGTCACCTGGTATGCATCGTTGCTCATGCAGCGCATCGGCCGCCGCGCGGGCTTCATGCTGGGATCGCTGGCGGGCGCGGCCGGCGGCCTGATTTCCGTGGGCGCGGTCTTCGCCAGCGACTTCTGGTTCTTCTGCCTGGGCACGGCGCTGGTCGGCGTGTTCCAGGCCTTCGCGCAGTACTACCGGCTGGCCGCCGCCGACGCGGTGCCCGCCGAAGCCAAGAGCCGCGCCATTTCCGTGGTCCTGACGGGCGGCGTCATCGCCGCCATCGCGGGGCCGGCGCTGGCGGCCTGGGCCAAGGACATTTTCCCCGCCGCAATCTTTTCCGGCGCCTATCTGATGGTGGCCCTGCTGGGCGCGGCCAGCGCCCTGCTGCTCATCGCCTACCGCGACCAGGAGGGCGACGGCGGCCAGCCCGCCGACACGCAGGCCGCGGGCCTGCCGGCCCGTCCTTTGGGCGAGGTCATGCGGCAGCCGATTTTCGTGGCGGCCCTGGCCAACAACGTCGTGGGTTCGGTGTCGATGATGTTCGTCATGACGGCCGCGCCGCTGGCCGCGGTCGCCTGCCAGCACAGCATCGCCGACGGCGCCAGCATCATGCAGTGGCACCTGATCGGCATGTATGCCCCGGCCTTCTTCGCCGGCGCGCTGATCAACCGGCTGGGATTGCCCCGCGTGCTCGGCATGGGCATGGCGCTGAACGCCGCCTGTTCGGTGATCGCGATGCAATCGACTTCGCTGGCGGCCTTCCATGCGGCGCTGTTCTGCCTGGGCGTGGGCTGGAACTTCATGTTCGTCGGCGGCACCACGCTGCTGGCCCAGTCCTACCGCCCCGCCGAACGGGCGCAGGTGCAAGGCGCCGCCGAAATGCTGCGCTATGCCACCACCGCCCTGGCCACGCTGGCGGCTGGACCCGCGCTGGCGCGGATGGGCTGGGAAACACTGAATGCCGCCATGCTGCCCATCGTGGGCCTGGCCGCGGTCATGACGGGATGGTGGGCGCTGTCGCGCAGGGCCGAACGAGTCGCGGCCTGACCATGCCGGCGGCGCCGGCGGGCGGCGCGGCCGGCTGCTAGTCTTGCGGTTCCTGCTTGCGCCGGTAGAACGCCAGCACTTCTTCCAGTTCGCGGGTCCGCGCGAACGGCGGCAGCCCGCGCCACAGGCGCTTGCCATAAGGCTTTTCGACCAGCCGCGCGTCGCCCACCATGAGCACGCCCCAATCCGATTCCGTGCGGATCAGACGGCCGGCGCCCTGCTTGAGCGAAATCGCGGCTTCGGGCAATTGGTACTCCGCAAAGGGATTGCCGCCATGCGCGCGGCAGGCGCGCAGCCGCGCCTCGATGACCGGATCGTCGGGCGGCGCGAACGGCAGCTTGTCGATCGCCACCAGCGTCAGCACGTCGCCGGGCAGGTCTATGCCTTCCCAGAAACTGGCGCTGCCCACCAACACGGGATGCTCCAGCTTGCAGAAGCGGTCCAGCAGGTCGCGGCGCGTGCCCTCGCCCTGCTTGAGCAAGGGCCATTCGTGGCCGGCATCGTCGAAGGCGTCGGCCAGCAGGTTGGCGACCTTGTCCACGGCGCGCAGCGTCGTGCACAGCACCAGCGTGCCGCCCGGGCTGGCTTCCAGCAAGGGCAGCAGCGTCTGCACGAAACGATCGAGGAACTGCGGCGATTGCGGCTCGGGCATGCCGCGCGGCACGAACAGCAAGGCTTGTTCGGGGTAGTCGAAGGGCGATTCCCATTTGCCCGTGCGCGCCTTCTCCAGCCCCAGCTGGCTGGTGAAGTGGGTGAACTCGCCGTTCACGGACAAGGTGGCCGAGGTCATGATCCAGGCCTGGCCCGGCTTGCGGTACTTGGAAAAAGCCTGAGCCACCGACAGCGGCGCCGAATGCAGGCGCACATGGTGCTGCCCGTGCTCGACCCAGCGCACCGCCGGGCCGGTCCATTGTGCCGCCGCGGCCGCGCCTTCCAGGATGGCGGTGGGCGTGGACAGTCCGTCGCCCAGCGCCGATTGCACCATGGGTTCGGGCGCCTGGTCGTCGCGGCCCCAGCCTTCCTCGGAATAGTCCGCGCCCGCCCGTCCCGGGGTGGCCCAGCGCTTCAAGCGCACCGAGATCTCGGCGCCGCTGCGCGCGGCGGCCATCAGGTCCGGATGCTTTTCGGCCACCGCGCCCAGCGCCTTCGCCGCGCCGTCCACGGCCTCGCGCAACGCCATCAGCGCCTCGTCGAATTCCTCGGGATTGGGGATGGCCTCGAAGGTGGCCTTGCGGCCGGGCATGCGGTCCAGCGGCGCACAGACCAGGCGCAGCTCGCGCGCCGCCGTTTCCACATGGCGGCTGACGTCGCTCCATTTGGCGGCTTCGCGCGCATAAGCCAGGCCGGCCGCTTCCAGCGCGCGGCCGAAATCCAGCAGTTGGTGCGTGGACACGCTGCTGCCCAGGAAGCGGGTGGCGGTGTCCGGCAACTGGTGCGCTTCGTCGAAGATCACGGTGTCCGCTTCGGGCAGCAGATCGGTCACGCCTTCTTCGCGCAGCACCAGATCGGCCATGAAGAGCGCGTGGTTGACGACCACCACGTCGGCTTCTTGCGCCTGGCGGCGCGCCTTCACCACGAAACAATCGCGGATGCGCGGACACTCCTGGCCCAGGCAGTTCTCGCGCGTGGAGGTCACGCGCTGCCAGATGTCGGCGTCTTCAGGCACCTGCGCCAGATCGCTGCGGTCGCCGGTCTTGGAGATGCCGGCGAATACCTGGATCTGGCGCAACTGCTGGATCTCGGTGCGCGACTTCAAGGCGCGCTCGTCGCCCTGCAGGCGGTCCAGGTGGTAGTGGCAGACGTAGTTGCCGCGGCCCTTGAGCAGCGCGGCGGTCACCGGCGCGGCCAGCGCGGCGCGCACGCGCGGCAGGTCGCGGGCGAAAAGCTGGTCCTGCAAGGTGCGGGTGCCGGTGGAAATCAGCACCTTGCCGCCCTGGATGAAGGCGGGTACAAGATAGGCCCAGGTCTTGCCGATGCCGGTGCCCGCCTCGGCCACCAAGGTGGCGCGGTCCTGGATGGCCTGCCCTATGGCCTGCGAGAGTTCGATCTGCGAAGGTCGCGGCTTATAGCCGGGCAAGGCCGTGGCCAAAGGGCCGTCGGCGTCGAAGAATTCGGAAATATCCAGGTCCAGCATAGGGAGTCAACGGTGAACCGGAGCCGGTTGCGGTTCGGGCGCCAGACACTTGTGTGGGAAAGGACCAAATGATACCCGCTGCCGGGCCGCCGATTGGCCACCCGGGCAGCGCAAGGGGGACATATCCGTCCACCCTGGCACGTTTTGTAACAGCGGCTTATGGCACAATCCGCCCCTTGTTTTTCCTTTTTGTCGTCGTATCGAGATGTCTGAAACTTCCGCTATCACGTACGTCGCCGCCGGCGTCGACAACGCCCGCATCGTCGCGCAGCTCGCCACCGAGCTGGGCGCGCGCGCCTCCCAGATCGCCTCGGCGGTGGAACTGCTGGACGACGGCGCCACCGTGCCCTTCATCGCCCGCTATCGCAAGGAAGCCACCGGCGGCCTGGACGATACCGTGCTGCGCAATCTCGAAGTGCGCCTGGGCTATCTGCGCGAACTCGAAGAACGCCGCGGCTCCATTCTTGAATCCATCTCGCAGCAGGGCAAGCTCACGCAGGCGCTGCAGCAGGAAATCGCCACGGCCGACACCAAGCAGCGCCTGGAAGACTTGTACGCGCCGTACAAGCCCAAGCGCCGCACCCGCGCCCAGATCGCCCGCGAAGCGGGCCTGGAACCGCTGGCCGACGGCATCCTGGCCGATCCCGCCTGCGACCCCGCCGCGCTGGCCGCGCAATACCTGAACCCGGAAGCGTCCATCAACGACGCCAAGGCCGCGCTCGACGGCGCGCGCGACATCCTGGCCGAGCGCTACGCGGAAAACGCGGACCTGCTGGCCGACATGCGCGAGCACCTGTGGTCCACCGGCCTGATCCATTCCAAGATGGTCGACGGCAAGGAAACCGAGGGCGCCAATTTCCGCGACTGGTTCGACTTCAACGAACCGCTGCGCACCCTGCCCTCGCACCGCATCCTGGCGCTGCTGCGCGGCCGCCAGCAAGGCGTGCTGGAACTGCGCCTGGGCCTGGAAGCCGAACTGGAAGCGCAGACGCCGCATCCCTGCGTGGCCCGCATCGCCGGCTTCCTCAAGCTGGGCAACGGCCTGTTCGCGCTGGACGCCACGCCGCGCGCGCGCTGGCTGGGCGAAGTCTGCCGCTGGACCTGGCGCGTGAAGCTGCTGACGGCATTCGAAAGCGAACTGGTCGGCCGCCTGCGCGAAAGCGGCGAAGCCGAAGCCATCCGCGTGTTCGCCGCCAACCTGAAGGACCTGCTGCTGGCCGCGCCTGCCGGCCCCAAGGCCGTGCTGGGCCTGGACCCCGGCATCCGCACCGGCTGCAAGGTCGCCGTGATCGACCAGACCGGCAAGGTCGTGGACACCACCACCGTCTACCCGTTCGAGCCGCGCCGCGACCGCGAAGGCACCATCAACACGCTGGCCGCCCTGGTGGCGCGCCACAAGGTCGACCTGATCGCCATCGGCAACGGCACCGCCTCGCGCGAAAGCGAAAAGCTGGTGGGCGACATGATGGAACGCTTCCCTGACCTGAAAGTCACCCGCGTGGTGGTCTCTGAAGCCGGTGCGTCCGTCTATTCCGCGTCGGAAACCGCCGCGCTGGAATTCCCCGACCTGGACGTGACGCTGCGCGGCGCCGTGTCCATCGCCCGCCGCCTGCAGGATCCGCTGGCCGAACTGGTCAAGATCGATCCCAAGGCCATCGGCGTGGGCCAGTACCAGCACGACGTCAACCAGCGCGAGCTGGCGCGTTCGCTGGACGCCGTGGTCGAGGATTGCGTGAACGCCGTGGGCGTGGACGTGAACACCGCGTCCGCCGCCCTGCTGGCCCGCGTGTCCGGCCTGAATTCGCTGCTGGCCAAGAACATCGTCGCGTGGCGCGACGAGAACGGCGCCTTCCCGACCCGCGAAATCCTGCGCAAGGTGCCGCGCTTCGGTGACAAGGCGTTTGAGCAAGCTGCGGGCTTCCTGCGCATCCCCAACGGCGACAACCCGCTGGACGCCTCGTCGGTCCACCCCGAAGCCTATCCGGTGGTCGAGCGCATCGTCGCCAAGATCAAGGCCGAGGTGAAGCAGATCATCGGCCAGCGCGAAGCCCTCAAGGGCGTGTCGCCGTCGGACTTCACCGACGAGCGCTTCGGCCTGCCGACGGTGCGCGACATCTTCGCCGAACTGGAAAAGCCCGGCCGCGATCCGCGCCCCGAATTCAAGACGGCGCAGTTCAAGGAAGGCGTCGAGACCCTGAACGACCTGTACCCGGGCATGGTGCTGGAAGGCGTGGTGACCAACGTGGCCAACTTCGGCGCGTTCGTGGACATCGGCGTGCACCAGGACGGCCTGGTTCACATCTCGGCCCTGGCCGAGAAGTTCGTGAAGGATCCGCGCGACGTCGTGCGCGTGGGCCAGACGGTCAGCGTGAAGGTGCTGGAAGTGGACGCGGCGCGAAAGCGCGTCGCGCTGACCATGCGCCTGAACGACACCGCGGCTCCCGCCCGCCGCAGCGGCGACGCGCCCAAGGGCGCCGACCGCAACCGCCGCCCGCAAGGCGACGGCGGCCGCGGCGGTTCCGGAGCCGGCGCCGGCATGAACAGCGCCATGGCGGACGCGTTCGCCAAGCTCAAGCGCTGAGCAACCTTCGCTCCACGAAAGACCGGCGCCTGGTGCGCCGGTTTTTTTTTCCTAGGGCTTACCCGTAAAGCGGCGGCTTACTTGTGTTCGCTCAAGCCACAACTATCAAAAATGATAGAAAATATCTAATTGTGTCTAAATAATAAGACCCGGCGGCGCCAGGCCGCAAAGCGACACAAGCCCCCCGCGAGCAGGCGAGCCATGGCGCGCAACGCCTGCCGGGGAGCAGCACAAGAACGACAGCGCCCTGCCCCGAACGACCGGAGATCCGCCCAGCCATGCCCCATACCATCACGCTTGCCGCCAATGAAACGGCAACCATCACCGCCGAGCAAGCCAACGCCAGCGGCGCCTACAGCGAAGTCACCCTGGGCCAGTATTCGCACCTGCTTGTCGACGGCGCCGAAGTGAGCTTCAAGCACATCACGCTGGAGCGGCTGGGCAGCCGCGTCATCGAACTGAGCAACGGCGCGCAGTTGCACGTCGGCGCGCTGGGATTCGCCAGCATGGGAGCCAGCATCACTTACCGCATCGGCGCGGGTTGCGCGCTGACCTTCGACGCCAGCCAATGGGATCCGGAAGTGGTCGCCAACACCACTTTCGATTTCGCCAGCCAGGGCAGCGGCACGCTGAAGTACTTCCCGTTCATCAATCCGGAATGGCTGGACTGCCCGAACGTCACGGGCTACACGGAAGGCGACATGCTCGAGATCGCCGGCCAGGGCAGCGCCCAGCGCTTCCAGGTGCGCGACGGGCGCATCGTGGCCAACGCCCGCGCCGCCTGAGCGGCCGGGCCGGCGTTGCGCCGGCCCCTTGGGTTTACTCCTGCGACAGCGACGACAGCGCGGCGCGCGCGCGCGCCAGCAAGGCGCCGGATTCGTCCTGGGCGCCCGCCGGCGCGGTCGCCACGGCCACGCCGTCGATCATCGCGGCATAGCCCTGCCCGTCGGCCTGCAGCGCCGCATCGGCCGGTTCCGCCTGCAGACGGCGCATGGCCGCGCCAGCTTCCTTCGGATCGGCGAAGCGCTGCGACAGCAGCAGTTCCTCGCCGTCGGCGGCCAGCAGGCGGAAGCGGAAGCCGCCGTCTTCATCGCGGAAGCTGACGAAGCGCGCGCCCTTGCCCTTGTCCTTCTTGGGCTGCGCGGCCTTGGCGCCGGAACCGGCTTCCAGGTTGCGCAGGCCCACGGCCTGGCGCAGTTCCTGCATGAACGGCGTAGCCAGCTTGCGCGCCTTGACAGCGCCGGCCTGCAGGATGTCTTCGATGCGGCCGGGGTTGGCCATCAGATCGAAGTACTTCTCGCGCATGGGCGCCAGCAAGTTTTCCAGGTGGTCGTACAGCGCCTGCTTGGCTTCGCCCCAGCCCATGCCCTCTTCGAGCTGCTTGCGCAGCGTGGCGGCCTGCTCGTGCGTGGCGAAGGCGCGGTAGATGGTGTACAGATGCGAATTCTCGGCGTCCTTGGGTTCGCCCGGCGCGCGCGAATCGGTCACGATGCGCATCACCGCCGCGCGCAGCGCGCTGGCGCCGCCCTCGAACAGCGGAATGGTGTTGTTGTAGCTCTTGGACATCTTGCGGCCGTCCAGGCCCGGCAAGGTCGCCACATCCTCTTCGATCACGACTTCCGGCAGCGTGAAGTAGTCGCGGCCGTAAAGGTGGTTGAAGCGCTGGGCGATGTCGCGCGCCATTTCCAGATGCTGGATCTGGTCGCGGCCCACGGGCACCTTGTTGGCGTTGAACATGACGATGTCCGCGGCCATCAGCACCGGGTACGAGAACAGGCCCATGGTCACGCCATCGTCCGGCTCCAGGCCCTTTTCCGTGTTCTGGTCCACCGACGCCTTGTAGGCATGCGCCCGGTTCATCAGGCCCTTGGCCGTGACGCAGTTCAACAGCCAGGTCAGCTCGGGGATCTCGGGGATGTCCGACTGGCGGTAGAAGGTCACGCGCTCGTGGTCCAGACCCACGGCCAGCCAGGTGGCGGCGATTTCAAGGCGCGAGCGCGCCACGCGGGCGGGGTCGTCGCACTTGATGAGGGCGTGGTAGTCCGCCATGAAGAAGAATGCGTCCACGCCGGGCTGCGCGCTGGCCTGGACGGCGGGACGGATCGCGCCCGCGTAATTGCCGAGGTGGGGAGTTCCAGAGGTGGTGATGCCGGTAAGGACGCGGGTATTCATGAGGCGAAGAGGCGTTTGCTAGGGGAAACGCCCAGTGTAACGTGCCGGGCGGGCGGCTACAGCACGGCCAGCACCGGCGCCGCCAGCGCGCACAGGCCGCCGGCGGTCAGCGCGGCGCGCGGGCGGAACGTCAGGAACCAGATCAGCAGCAGTCCGGCAATGCTCAGGATGCCGATCCATTCGACGGTGCCGTAGCTCCAACCCCAGACCGCCGCCGAAGCGCACAGGGACAGGACCAGCGCCACCCAGCCGAACAGGCGCAAGGGCAGCCGGTGGCGCCGAGGCAAGGCGCGGTCGAACAGGTCTTCGTAGTGACGGTCCATGCCCAGGCACAGAGCGGAAAAACCCGCGTAGGCCAGGCAGAAGGCGGCTAGCGTCATGGCGTATTCCCTCTAGGTTCGTAGGCGGGCGGGATAGGCGTAGCCTGCGGCTGCACGGCGGGCTTGGCGGCTGTGCTCGTCTTTGCAGCCCCTTTGGCCGCCCCTTTGACTGCCCCCTTGATCGGCGCCTTGGCGGCCGCCTTGCCGGCGCGGGCGGCCTTGCGGGCCATCCAGGCCAGCAGCAGCGCCCCAGCCAGGCAGGTCAGGTCGAAACCGGCCATGACCCAGTCGCCCGCGGGCAGCGACGCCCCCAGATGGCGCGAGGTCGTCAGGGCGTTGACCACGGGCACCAACGCCAGGGCGACGGCTGCGGCGGCCAGCAGGTCGCGCCATTTACGGTGCTGGAACAGGAAGGCGTAGACCAGCGACAGCCCCCAGGCGGCGAAGAAGGCGCGCGATTCCCAGAACTGCCTGCCCGGCAGATCGGCGGGCAACAGGCGGTTGGCCCAGAAAAAGGCCGCGACCGAGATGAACAGACCCGCGATCGTGCCGGCATTGAGCGCGTCCACCAGCCGCAGCGAGAACGCTTCACGCGCGCCCGGACGCGCCTTCTGACGCCGCTTGGCGATCCACAGGACCATGCCGGTGCCGACCATGGCCGTGCCCGCCATGCTGACCAGGAAATAAAGCCAGCGCAGCAACGGTTCGGCGAACAGGCCCAGGTGCAGGCCGACGATGACGCCGGCGGTACGCGCCGTGGCGCCGAGTTCGTCCTCGCTTTCCTGCAGCGCGCCCGTGACACCGTCAAAGCGCATGTAGGGCGCCAGCTTGCCGAACGACACGCCATCGGCGGCGTCGCGCACCAGGGTCACGGTCGCGCCGGCATCGCCCGGATGGTTGACGGTGACGCGCCCCACCCGGCCTCCCTGCCAGTGCTGCTGCGCCTGCTCCACCAACGGCGCAAGCGGCAGCAGCGGCGCGGGCTCGTTGCGCGCGGGGGTGATCTTGAACGACTTGAAGACGTCGTCGGAATACTGGCGCGGGCTCTCATAGACGGCCAGAATGCCGGCCGGCATCAGCATGGCCATGAACAGCACCAGCCCGCTGAACGTGATCATCAGATGGAACGGCAGCCCCAGCACCGACAGGGCGTTGTGGCCGTCCATCCAGGCGCGCTGCCCGCCCTTGCGCGGCCGGAAGGTGAAGAAATCGGTGAAGATCTTCTTGTGCGTGATGATGCCGCTGATGATGGCCACCAGCATGAACATGCCGGCGATGCTGGCGAGCCAGCGTCCCCAGGGAAATGCGGTTTCCAGTTCGAAATGGAAGCGGTAGAAGAAATCGCCGCCGCGCGTCTCGCGCGCGGTCATGGCCTGGCCGGTGGCCGGGTCCAGCTTCACGCGCACAAAGCCGCGTTCGCCCGGCTTGGGCTTGGGCACCTGGTAAAGCAATTGAATCGAGGGCTCACGGTCCGACGGCGGCGTGATGAACCAGCGCGTGGCGTCCGGCGCGTTTTCGCTCAGATAGCGCTGCGCGGCCGCTACGGACTGCGCCGCGGGCGCGGGCCGCGCCTGGATCTCGGGCTGCATCCAGGCCGTGATCTCGGGCCGGAAGAAGGCCAGCGTGCCGGTCAGGAACATCGCGAACAGCACCCAGCCGAAGATCAGTCCCGACCAGGTGTGCAGCCAGGACATGGATTGGCGCAGGCCTTCTTCGCCCGGCGCCTTTTCCACTTTCGCCTTCATGCCGCCCCCGTTGCCCGGCCGGCCAGGAACAGCGCGCCCAGCAAGGCGGCGGGCAACAGCACGCCGGCCCAGGCGCGCCAGGCATTGCGCGTGGCGAACACCCAGATCACGCCGCAGGCGTAGAACACGAAGGACAGCATCTGCGCCGTGACCACGGCGTCCGGCCGCCGCATGGGCAGCCAGATCGCCAGGCAGGCGGCGGCCGCCGACGCCAGGACGTAGCCGCCCAGGATGGCGGCCGCCGCCCTGGAAAAGACGGCCAGACGGTAGCGCATCATGCCTGCGCCGGCAGCGGGAGCTTTCACTGGGACACGTTGAAGGTAGTGGTGGAAACGTAGCGGATCTTGGCGTAGGCCTTGCCGTCGGCCTCGCCCGCCTTGTCCTCGACGTGGGCGGCTTCGAGCACGTACTGGCCGGGCCACGGCGTGGTGATTTCAATACGGCCGTTTTCATCGCTATGGAAGCGCTTTTCCCATTTGGGCGGGCCGAACACGGTGACTTCGGTCTTGGCCAGCGGCTTGCCCTTGAACTGCAGCACGAACGCGTTGGTCCCGGCCGCGACCGGCACGAGTTCCAGGTCCAGCTTGCCCTCGGTGTCCGCACGGCCAGCCTTGGCGCCGTACTGCACCAGGGTGTCCTTGAACTGGTAGGCCTGGCGCAGGCGCACGTCGCCCTTGCCCGCCGCCGCGAATTCGAGGAAGTCCGCGCCCTCGCCCGAGGCCTTCAGCGCCTTGCCGTCGGCGCCCGTCACGACGGGCGCCACCATGATCTTGCCGAGCAGACCGTCGCGCTTTTCGCGCACGTCGTCCGCCCATTCCCCGAAATACGCCTTGGCCGGTCCCTCGGCGCTGCGTTCCAGCCAAACGAAATGCGCCTGCGCGGCGCCCGCCGCGCCCATGAGGGCGACGGCGGCCAAGGTTCTTGCGAATGTCATTGTTGATTTCCTTTAGAGGACCGGATCGGGCCAGCCCCGCGGCCAGGGCCCGATTCGGAGGGTTTTAAATTATAACCATTCTCACTTCGAAATAGCGGCCAGTCTTACCAGCGATAGCGCAGGCTGGCCTTGATGGAACGCTGATAGCCGTACCAGCACCAGGAATCGCCCGAGCACGACGCGATGTATTCCTTGTCGAACAGGTTCTGCACATTCAGCGCCACCTGCATGCCCTTGAGCGACGGCGAGGCGCGGCCCAGGTCGTAGTCCAGCATCAGGTCGAACAGCGTGACCGACGGCACCTTCAGGGTGTTGGTTTCGTTGCCATACGAGGAACCGATGTAGCGCACGCCACCGCCCACGCCCATGCCCGCCAGCGGACCTTCCTGCAACTGGTAGCGGGCCCAGGCCGACGCCTGTTGCGAAGGCACGCCCACGGGCGTCTTGCCCTTCAGGTTCAGGCCCGCGGCGTTGGGATAGCCCTTGGAGTACTCGTTGTCCATCAAGGAGTACGCCGCCACCAGCGTCAGCCCGCGCAGGGGTTCGGTCTTGGCTTCGAACTCGATGCCCTGGGTGCGCAGCTCGCCGGCCTGGATGGAGCAGCGTCCGCCGGCCGTCCCGCATATGTGGGTCGGATCCGGATCGGTGGTCGTCATGTTCTCGCGGCGAATGTCGAACGCCGCGACCGACAGCAGCGTGGCGCTGCCCGGCGGCTGGTATTTGATGCCGACCTCGTACTGGTTGCCTTCGATCGGCTTGAAGGGCACGTTCTGCCAGCCCGTTCCCGACTGCGGCTCGAACGATTCCGAATAGCTGAAGTAAGGCGCCACGCCGTTGTCGAAGTTGTAGATCACGCCCAGGCGGCCCGTGAACTTCTCCGCGTTCAGCGAGGATGGCGCGACCCGTCCGGTGGCGATCGTGGTGGTCTCGCCCACCGTGCGCGACCAGTCATAACGGCCGCCCAGCAACACCGACAAGCGATCGATCTTGATCTGGTCCTGGAAGTACAGGCCGGTCTGGTACTGCTTGTTGGTCGCATCCGTCGAGAATGCCGGCGTCGGGATGTTCTGGTGATTGTCCGGGTTCAACACGTCCAGCGACGGCGCGGTGCCGAACCCGGACAGCGTGTCGGTCTTGACGTGCTGGTAGTCGAAGCCCAGCAGCGTGGTGTGGGCGAAGGGCCCAGTGTTGAAGCGCGCCTGCACGTTGTTGTCCAGCACCAGCGCGCCCACGTCCACGTCGGTCGCGATCGACGCGCGCTGCTGGTAGCGGTAGGTCTTGTCGGTGTAGCCGTAGTTGTTGGTCATCGCGCCGTAGATGCTGCGGTACTGCGCTTCAGAGCGCGTCCAGCGCAGGCTTTGCGAGGCCTTGATGTTGTCGTTGAAGCGGTGCTCCAGCACGTAACCCAGCGAGTAGCTCTTGCGGTCGCTCTTTTCGAAGTTGGCGTCGCCGTCGTAGTAGTCCGCCG
>JALDYL010000368.1:0-3644 GCA_032153965.1 Achromobacter sp.
ACTGGATCATGTCGTTCATCAGATGCGCCACGCTGATCGCGCCCAGCACCTTGAAGGCGGTGGACGGATCCGATGAGGCGGCGGGCGGCGGAGCCGTATTGGCGGCGGCGATGCCGGCGGCGGGATTCTGCGGTGGATTCATGGGTGGCGGACGCGGATAAAGTAGGAGCATGCCCGGCGGCGCGCCGGGACCTGTAGCCAGTGTAGGAATCCGGGCCGGAACCCATCTGCCAATTTTCGTCGCTTAAGTGACAAAATACGGTGAAAAACCACGCAAGTCGCTCTTGAGCCGCCACACTCATCCTTATGCCGGAAGTGACACGCATGCCATCCCGACTCCTTTTGCCCGACCCCGCCCGCAGCATCAATCCGCAGGACTACCAGCACCGGCCGCGCGCCGTGACGGCCATGGCCAAGGAATTCCTGCCGGGCACCCGCACGGGCACCCACTCGCACCCGCGCGCGCAACTGGTCTACGCGGTCGAAGGCGTCATGCGCGTCACCACGCCCAGCGGCTTCTGGGCCCTGCCGCCGCTGCGCGCGCTGTGGGTGCCTGCCGGCGTGCCGCATGGCGTGGACATGGTGGGCGCGGTGTCCATGCGCTCGCTCTACCTGGAAGCCGAGACCGCCCGCGGCTACTGGCCGCAATGCCAGGTGGTCGAGGTCAGCGGCCTGCTGCGCGAGCTGATCCTGGCGCTGACCGCCGAACCCATCGACTATCCGCTGGACGGCCGCGCCGGGCAGGTCGCCGCCCTGCTGCTCTCCGAGCTGGCCGCCGCCCGCGTCGCGCCGCTGCAGATCCCCTGGCCGCGCGACCGCCGCCTGCAGACCATTTGCGCGGCCATCCTGGACGATCCCGGACTGCAGCGCGGCATCGAAGACTGGGGCGACGAAGTCGGCGCCAGCGCGCGCACGCTGATCCGCCTGTTCCAGGCCGAACTGGGCCTGAACTACCGGCAGTGGGTGCAGCAGGTCCGGCTGGCCGAGGCGGTGTGCCGGCTGTCGCAGGGCGTGCCGGTCGCGCGCATTGCCGCCGACCTGGGCTACCGCAGCGCCAGCGCCTTCTCGGCCATGTTCCACCGCGCGCTGGGCGCGCCGCCCCAGGGTTACCTGAAGAACAGCTGACTGAAGAACAGCTGACGCGTGCAACCGGACTTGCCGTTTGTCACGGCCCGCAATACATTTCAGGGCGTCCCCGCGCCGCCGCGCCGCAACAAAGCCGCGCCCGGCGTATGCTAGAACCCGTCCCTGTATTTCCCCGGCGTTAGCGCTGCCTCCGCCCCTCCGGCAAGTTTGGTTACCGAAACCTTATTGCTCCGTGGGCGGTCTATAGCGTTCTGCCCTAGAATCGCCTGCAATGAGCACCCCCCAGCAATCCTCCGCCACCCCGGGCGGCAAACCGGGCCTCCCCTGGAAACGAATCCTGGTCAAGGCTGGCGTAGCCGCCGGCGGCGCCGCCGTGTGCGGTGGCATCGCGCTCGGCCTGGCACTGGCCCTGGCCTGGCCCAGCCTGCCCGACCTGCACGCCATGACGGACTACCGCCCGCGGGTGCCGCTGCGCATCTACACGGCGGACAAGGTGCTGATCGGCGAATACGGCGAAGAACACCGCAACGTGCTGCGCTTTGACGAGATCCCGCCCGTGATGCGCCAGGCGGTGCTGGCGGCCGAGGACGACCGCTTCTACAGCCACGGCGGCGTCGACTGGATGGGCGTGGCCCGCGCGGTGCTGACCAACGTGCTCAAGGGCTCCAAGAGCCAGGGCGGCAGCACCATCACGATGCAGGTTGCGCGCAACTTCTACCTGTCGTCGGAAAAGACCTATTCGCGCAAGTTCTATGAACTGCTGCTGACCTTCAAGATCGAGTCGGAGCTCACCAAGGACCAGATCCTCGAGCTCTACATGAACCAGATCTACCTGGGCCACCGCGCCTATGGTTTCGCGGCCGCCTCGCGCACCTATCTGGGCAAGCCCCTGTCCGAGGTCACGCCGGCCGAAGCCGCCATGCTGGCCGGCATCCCCAAGGCGCCGTCGCGCTTCAACCCCATCACCAATTTCCCGCGCGCCGAGATCCGCCAGCACTATGTGCTGGGCCGCATGAAGACGCTGGGCTATCTCACGCCCGAACAGGCCGACGAAGCGCTCAAGCAGCGCCTGACCATCCGCGGCGCGGACGGCGCCAGCGCGCGCGGCTTCGCCATCCACGGCGACTACCCGGCCGAGCTGGCGCGCCAGCTGATGTACGGCGTGTTCCAGGATCAGACCTATACCAAGGGCATCGACGTCTACACCACCATCGATTCCAAGGACCAGGAAGCCGCCTACCGCGCCGTGCGCGACGGCGTGATGGACTACACCCGCCGCGCCGTCTATCCCGGCCCGGAAGACCAGATCGACCTGCCCGAAGGCGTCGAGAAGGACCCGGCCGCGCTGGATGAAATCCTGGATGGCGTGCAGGAAAAAACGCCGGACAGCGAAGACCTGCTGACCGCCGTGGTGCTGGCCGCCAGCCCCACGGAAGTGACGCTTGCGCGCAGCGCGCGCGACATCATCACCATCAGCGACAAGAAGGCGCTGGCGGTGGTGGCGCGCGCGCTCAACCCCAAGGCCAGCGACAGCCAGCGCCTGCGCCGCGGCTCCGTGGTCTACATCCACAAGAACGGCGACGGCTGGGAAATCATCAACATGCCGACCCTGCAGGCGGCGCTGGTGTCGATGGTGCCCCAGGACGGCGCCATCCGCGCCATGATCGGCGGCTTCGACTACAACCGCGGCGGCTTCAACCGCGTGACGCAGGCCTGGCGCCAGCCCGGCTCCAACATCAAGCCCTTCGTCTACGCCGCGGCGCTGGAACGCGGCCTGACCCCGGCCACGCAGATCTCCGACCAGCCCTTCATGCTGACCGCCGAGCAGACCGGCTCCAAGGCCTGGCAGCCCAAGAACGACGGCAACAAGTACGAGCCCATGCTGACCCTGCGCCAGGGCCTCATGCGTTCCAAGAACATGGTGTCGATCCGCATCCTGCAGGCCATCTCGCCGCAGTACGGCCAGGACTACCTGACCCGCTTCGGCTTCGACAAGTCGCGCTGGCCGGCGGTGCTGCCGCTGGCGCTGGGCGCGGGCGGCGCCACGCCGCTGCAGGTGGCCAACGGCTACAGCGTGTTCGCCAACGGCGGCTACCGCGTCAACCCGTATCTGGTGGAGCGCGTCACCGACCGTTCGGGCAACGTGCTGATGCAGGCCCAGCCGGTCGTCGCCGGCGACGAACAGGCGCGCGCCATCGATCCCCGCACCGCCTGGGTCATGGACGACATCCTGCGCGCCGTCACCGTCAGCGGCACCGCCGCGCGCGCGCACCAGACGCTCAAGCGCAACGACATCGGCGGCAAGACCGGCACCACCAACGAGGCCGTGGACGTCTGGTTCTCGGGTTTCACGCCCAATCTGGCCACCACGGTCTGGATGGGCTTCGATCAGCCGAAGTCGCTGGGCACCAACGAATTCGGCAGCGGCCTGGCGCTGACGACCTGGCTGGACTACATGCAGCCGGCATTGAAGGGCGTGCCCGAAGCCAAGCCCGCGCCGCGGCCGGACGGCCTGATCGTGGACAACGGCGAATACTATTTCTCGGAATTCCCGCCGG
>JALDYL010000102.1:0-16972 GCA_032153965.1 Achromobacter sp.
TCTTCACCGACTGGGTCGAACGCTGGCTGCCCAAGTCCTGGCGGCCCTATGCCCGCCTGTGCCGGCTGGACCGGCCCATCGGCACCTGGCTGACCCTGCTGCCGGCCATCGCCGCGTTGATCCAGGCCGCGGGCGGCCTGCCTGATCTGGGGCGGCTGATCGTGTTCTCGCTGGGCGCGCTGCTGATGCGCGGCATTGGCTGCACCGTCAACGACATGTGCGACCGCAACTTCGACAAGCACGTCGAGCGCACGCGTTTCCGGCCCCTCACCAGCGGCCAGCTGACGATGAAGAACGCGGTCTGGTTCCTGCTCGGGCAGTTGCTGGTCTGCGGATCGCTGCTGTTCTTCCTGAACGAAATGAGCCGCTGGCTGGCGCTGGCCGTGCTGCCCTTCGTCTTCGTCTATCCGCTGTGCAAACGCGTCACCTACTGGCCGCAAGTGGTGCTGGGCATCTGCTTCAACTGGGGCATGCTGATGGCCTGGTCGGACACGCAGAACCACGTGCCGCTGGCCGCCATTGCCATGTGGATGGGCGCGGTGCTGTGGCAGGTCGGCTACGACAGCATCTACGCCTACGTGGACGTGCGCGACGACCGCAGCCTGGGCCTGCATTCCACCGCCATGCGCTTTGGCGACCAGGGCAAGCTCTGGATCGGCGGGTTCTATCTGGCCACCGTCGTGCTGTGGGCCTGGGGCGGCTACGCCATCGGGTTGTCGTGGGCTTACCAGGTCGGCATGGTGGCCGTGGCGGCGCACCTGGCGTGGCAGTTGAAGGTCTTCGACATCCAGCGCCCGGACCGCAACTTCATGCTGTTCCGCGCCAACCTCTGGTTGGGCGCCCTGCTGGTCGCCGCCGCGCTGGCGGGCACGCTGATCCGCTGAAAGCCGCATCGGCGTCGCACCAACGGCCGCACTGACGCCCCGTTGACGCCGCGCATTGCCCGCGGCGCCGACAGGGGCCATGATGGAGCCTCCGCAACGCATTACGGAGACCACGCATGCCCTCACTGCTCAAATCCCTGGCCTTGTCGGCCGCCGCGGCCGCCGCATTCGTGGCCATTCCGGCACAGGCCGCCAGCGATTGCTCGGCCCAACGCGGCTGCGCAGCCAAGTTCTGCGAAATCGAGAACGACATTGCCGCCGCCAAGGCGCAGAACAATACCCGCCGCGAAGCCGGGCTGCGCAAAGCCTTGGCCGAAGCCCGGGCGAACTGCACCGACAGCCGCCTGCAATCGCAGCGCGAAGCCGATGTGCGCGACAAGCAGAACAAGGTCGCCGAGCGCGAAAGCGAACTCAAGCAGGCCCGCGCCAAGGGCAAGCAGGACAAGATCGACAAGGCCCAGCGCAAGCTGGACGAAGCCCAGGCGGAATACAACGCCGCGCTGGTCGAACTGAACCGCTGATTCCCTTCTTCATGCCAGTCCCGGGGCTTCCTCGGGACTGCGCCCCCATTCCCCCACCTCCAGACCTCCGCCCACCCGGGTGGACTACCCCCTATGGTGTCATCAAATGGAAATTCCACCACCTATGGTGCCATTTGGTGAAATGGAAACCTATTAGTCTTCTTTTTGGAAAGATGTTTTCAGAGAATCAGGGTTTATCCGGAGATGATTTGCGGCCAGAATGCATCTCATCGGGACACAGCAAGCGAACCCCAGGCAATCAGGCCGGCGGTTCGGCTCCCAAGCTCAAGACACCGGAGGTCTGCTATGAAAACCCTTGCTACCGCTTTGATGCTGTCCATGTCCGTTCTGGCTGCCGGCGCTCAAGCCGCCGAGGCTGATCAGGGCCCCACCCGCGCTCAAGTCCAGGCCGAACTGCAACAGGCCAAGATCTCGGGCCAATACACCTTCGGCGAAGAAGGCTACCCCGCCGCCATCGCCCCGAAGTCGACCCTGACCTCGCAGCAAGTGCAAGCTGAACTGCAACAAGCCAAGAACGCCGGCGAAGTGACCTTCGGCAACCTGGACTATCCGCCCGTCGCCGCCGCTGAACAAGCGACCGCGCTGACCCGCGCCCAAGTCCGCACCGAACTGGCCCAGGCCAAGTCGGAAGGCCTGGTCACCTTCGGCAACCTGGACTACCCGCCCCTGGGCAGCTGATCCCCCCCTGGCCTCCCCGGCCAGTCAGCGCCCCGAAGCCCTCCGGCCCCAAACCGGAGGGCTTTGTTTTTGACGATTCGACAATAAATTAAGTCGAATTAACGTTACCAACGGCCGATTCGACTATTTAGTATCTACACATCGACAGCGTCGGCGCATAGGATGAGCTCACCCACTCCCCCATCCATGCAGGAGCCGCACCATGCCCACCGCCTCTCCCCGGCCCGTCCTACTCCTGGGCGCCGGAAAAATCGGTTTCGCCATTGCCCTGATGCTGGAACGCAGCGGCGGCTATTCGGTGCTGGTTGCCGACCAGGATCCCGAGCGCCTGCGCATCGTGGCCGAACTGGGCTGCGAAACCCGCCAGATTTCCGATGACGACAGCGTGGCGCAATGCATCGAAGGACGCTACGCGGTGATCAACGCGCTGCCCTTTCACCGCGCCGCCGCGGTGGCCGGCCTGTGCGCCAAGGCTGGCGTGCACTATTTCGACCTGACCGAAGACGTGGCCAGCACGCACGCCATCCAGGCGCTGGCGGAAAACGCCCGCAGCGTGCTGATGCCGCAATGCGGCCTGGCCCCGGGTTTCATCGGCGTGGTCGGCAACGCGCTGGCGCGCCGCTTCGATACCTTGCTGGATCTGCGCATGCGCGTGGGCGCCCTGCCGCGCTATCCCTCCAACAGCCTGCGCTACAACCTGACCTGGAGCACCGAGGGGCTGATCAACGAATACTGCAACCCCTGCGAGGCCATCGTCGACGGCCAACTGACCAGCGTACCCGCGCTGGAAGGCTACGAAACCTTCGCGCTGGATGGCGTGGAATACGAGGCTTTCAACACCTCGGGCGGACTGGGCACCCTGCCCGCCACCTTGCGCGGCCGCGCCCGCAACGTGGACTACAAATCGGTGCGCTACCCGGGCCACTGCAGCATCATGAAGCTGCTGCTCAATGACCTGCGCCTGCGCGACCGCCGCGACCTGCTCAAGGAAATCTTCGAAGCCGCCATTCCCACGACCGAACAGGACGTGATCGTGATCCAGGCCTCGGCCTCGGGCCGCCGGCATGGGCGCCTGGAAGAAGAGTCCTACCCCATCCGCATCTTCGGCGCGGACGTCGACGGCCATCGTCTCAGCGCCATCCAGCTGTCCACGGCCGCGGGCATCTGCGCCGCGCTGGACCTCGTGGCGCAAGGCGCCTTGCCGCAACGCGGGTTCGTCGGGCAGGAAGCCATCGATCTGGATGCGTTCGTCAACAACCGCTTCGGCCGGGTCTACGCAGGCAAACCGCTGGCGCTGGCGGGCAGCGGCGCCATGGCCGACCGCTGAACCAGGGCGCGCGCCCTCCGGCGTCCCGCCCCGCAATGGCACGGGACGCTAGCTCCAGCCTTCCAGCCGTAGCGTCGCGCGCACCAGGCGCTGCTCTTCCTGTTCGATGTCGGCCAGGCTCTGGCGCACGCTGTCGACGTGGTCCGCGGCCGCCTTGCGCGCCTGTTCGGGCTGGCGCGCCGTCACGGCGTTGAACAGGCGCGTGTGCTGCCGGTCGATCTGGCGCTTCTCGGGCTGCCGGTGGTACAGGTTGTTGACACAGGCGAAAACCGAACCCAGCAGCAGATCCGTCAGCGATTGCAGCGTGTGCACCAGCACCGGATTGTGCGAAGCCTCGCAGATGGCCAGGTGGAAGGCGTGGTCCAGATGCGCGTGCGTCGCCGTGTCGGTGGCCGTGCCCTGCGCCGCCACCATTTCGTCATAACGGCGGCGGATCATGATGAAATCCGCCTCGGTGCCGCGTATGGCCGCCAGCCGGGCGGACTCGGCTTCCAGCAACGAGCGCACTTCCAGCAGATCGTAGAGCGTGCGCGGCTGCGAATTGAACAGGTGCATCAAGGGGCCCGCGTCCACCTTGGAGATGTGCGCCACATACGAACCCTTGCCCTGCGCGGTATGGATGATCTCGCGCGCGCGCAAAAGCTTCAGCCCTTCGCGCAAGGCGGTGCGCGACACGCCCAGCTTCTCGGTCAGGCGCCGCTCGGAAGGCAGCGCCTGGCCGGCCTTCAGCACCCCGTCCAGGATCAGGCGCTCGATCCGCTCGGCGACCTCGTCCGCCACCTGGCGGGGCTTTTCTTCAGTTTCCGCGTACATGCACTCTCCGCACCAGTGGTATGACCAAGCGCAGCTCCGATTGGAGCTCTTGCACCACACCCCTGTAAGTAGCTGATATAAAACCATAAAAAATACAGCTTTGCCCATACGGCAGTGCACAAACTGGTATGACCAGTGGGTTTTGATATGGACATTGCGGCAGGCGCGAACGATGATGTCGGGACCAGATATACGCCCGGCGCGCGGCGTCGGCCAGTCCCTTACCGTTAGAGAACCGCATGACTCAACGCATCCAGCACCACGGCCTGCAAGTGGCGGCCAATCTCAACCAATTCATCGAACAGGAAGCCCTGCCCGGCACCGGCCTGGATGCCGACGGCTTCTGGCAAGGCTTCGCGGCCCTGGTGGACGACCTGGCTCCCAAGAACCGCGCCCTGCTGGCCGAACGCGACCGCCTGCAGGCAGAACTCGACGCCTGGCACCGCGCCCACCCCGGCCCCATTGCCGATCCGGCCGCCTACCGCAAATTCCTGGAAGGCATCGGCTATCTGCTGCCGCAGCCCGCCAGCGTGCGCGCCACCACTGACAACGTCGACACCGAAATCTCGCAGCAGGCCGGCCCGCAACTGGTCGTGCCCATGTCCAATTCGCGCTACGCGCTGAACGCCGCCAACGCGCGCTGGGGCAGCCTGTACGACGCGCTCTACGGCACCGACGCCATCCCCGCCACGCCCGGCGACACCGGCCGCGGCTACAACCCGGAACGCGGCGCCGCCGTCATCGCCCGCGCCCGCGCCTTCCTGGATACCGCCGCCCCGCTGGCCCAGGGCTCGCATGCCGACGCCCGCGGCTATACCGTTGAAAATGGCCAATTGCGGGTGGCGCTGGCCAACGGCTCGACCGGCCTGAAGAACCCCGCGCAGCTCATCGGCTACCAGGGCGAGGCCGCCGCGCCCAAGGCTGTCCTGCTCAAGAACAACGGCCTGCACTTCGAAATCCAGATCGACCGCAGCCACAGCATCGGCGCCACCGACGCCGCCGGCGTCAAGGACGTGCTGGTGGAAGCCGCGCTCACCACCATCATGGACTGCGAGGACTCCATCGCCGCCGTGGACGCCGACGACAAGGTCCACGTCTACCGCAACTGGCTCGGCCTGATGAAGGGCGACCTGACCGAAGAGGTCACCAAGGGCGGCAAGACCTTCACCCGCAAGCTCAACGCCGACCGCGACTACACGCGTCCCGACGGCTCGCCGCTGACCCTGCACGGCCGGTCGCTCATGTTCGTGCGCAACGTCGGCCACCTGATGACCAACCCGGCCATCCTGGACCGCGAGGGTCGCGAAATCCCCGAAGGCATCCTGGATGCCGTGGTCACCAGCCTGGCCGCGCTGCAGGACCGCAAGTACAAACTGAATTCGCGCACCGGCTCCGTCTACATCGTGAAGCCCAAGATGCACGGCCCCGTCGAAGCCGCCTTCGCCAGCGAACTGTTCGACCGCGTCGAAGACCTGCTCAAGCTGCCGCGCAACACCCTGAAAATGGGCATCATGGACGAAGAGCGCCGCACCAGCATCAACTTGAAGGCTTGCATCGAAGCCGCCGCCGCGCGCGTGGCCTTCATCAACACCGGCTTCCTGGACCGTACCGGCGATGAAATGCATTCCAGCATGGAAGCCGGCCCGATGCTGCGCAAGGGCGACATGAAATCCACCGCCTGGATCGCCGCCTACGAACGCAACAACGTGCTGGTCGGTCTGGATGCCGGCCTGCGCGGCCGCGCCCAGATCGGCAAGGGCATGTGGGCCATGCCGGACCTGATGGCCGCGATGCTGGAACAGAAGATCGCCCATCCCAAGGCCGGCGCCAACACCGCCTGGGTGCCCTCGCCCACCGCCGCCACGCTGCATGCGCTGCACTACCATCAGGTCGACGTGCAGGCGGTGCAACAGGAACTGGAACGCACCAAGCTCGACAGCGTGCGCGACGATCTGCTGGGCGGCCTGCTGACCGTGCCGATCGGCGACCCGTCCAAGTGGTCCGCGCAGGACATCCAGCAGGAACTCGACAACAACGTGCAGGGCATCCTGGGCTACGTGGTGCGCTGGATCGACCAGGGCGTGGGCTGCTCCAAGGTGCCCGACATCCACAACGTGGGCCTGATGGAAGACCGCGCCACGCTGCGCATCTCCAGCCAGCACATCGCCAACTGGCTGCGCCACGGCGTGACCAACCGCGAACAAGTCATGGAAACCTTCAAGCGCATGGCCAAGGTGGTCGACGGCCAAAACGCGGGCGATGCGCTCTATCGCCCGATGGCGGGCCACTTCGATACCTCGCTGGCATTCAAGGCCGCCTGCGCGCTGGTGTTCGAAGGCCTGACCCAGCCCAACGGCTACACCGAGCCGCTGCTCCACAAGTACCGTCTGGAGTTCAAGGCCGCCCAGGCCTGATCCCGGCGTTTCTTGCCGCACCAAGACCGGACAGCCTGGCTGTCCGGTTTTTTTTCGGGGCGTGACCCCGGAAAATAATATCCAGATATTCGCACGGTCGTGCTAAATTTGCGGCATGACTGCCAAAACCGAGAAAAGCGAGCTGACCTTCGCGGCCATTGTGGACGCGGCCCTGGACATGGCCGCGGCGCAAGGCATGGAAAGCCTGTCGCTCGGCCAGGTCGCCAAGCGGCTGGGCATCAGCAAAAGCGGCGTGTTCTCGCGCGTGGGCTCGCTGGAAGCCTTGCAGCAAGCGGTGCTGGACGAATACGACCGCCGCTTCGTCGGGGCCGTGTTCACCCCGGCCATGGCTTTTCCCCGTGGCCTGCCGCGCCTGAACGCCCTGGTCTCGCTTTGGATCGAACGCGCCAGCAACGTCGAAACGCTGACCGGCTGCATTTATGTGGCCGGCGCCTTCGAGTACGACGACGTGGAATCGCCGATGCGCTCGGTGCTGGAAGGTAATCTGCGGCGCTGGCGCGCCGCCATGCTGCGCACGGTCAACCAGGCGCTGGAGGCCGGCCACGTCAGGCCGGACACGGATCCCGAACAGCTCGTATTCGAGGTCTACAGCCTGATGATCGGCTTGATGCACGACGCCCGCTTCCTGCGGGATCCGAAGGCCCCTGAACGCGTGCGGGCGGCTTATGAACGATTGATTTCCACCTACCGCAGTTTCAAGTACCTCGAGTAGTTGTATTTCCTAGCGCCGGCCTGTGCCGGCAATTCTTCACTTTAATTTCGCACGATCGTGCGAAATTATCCAGGAGCCTGACATGTGGATCGTTATTGCAGTGATCGCAGTTTCAGCGGGGGCCAGCGCCTGGCTGCAGTGGCGCGCGCTGCTCAGGCAGTTGCCGGACCGCGCCGAGCATCTGGTACTTTTCTAGAATGACATGGCCATCCCGTTCTATATTTCGAGTTCGCCTGCCCCGAACGTCGTCATGCCGCGCTCCAATCATCTCCTGATCATCGATCCGCAGAATGACTTCTGCGATCTGCCTGCGTCCTACCTGCCCACGGATCCCGTGACAGGCGCGGCGCATGCGCCCGCCCTGCCTGTGGCCGGCGCGCACGCCGACATGCAGCGGCTGGCGCGCTTCATCGACACGACCGCCCCCAGCCTCACATCGATCACGGTGACGCTGGATTCGCACCACCGCCTGGACATCGCCCACCCAACGTTCTGGGCCACCGGCGACGGCCAGCCCGTGGCGCCGTACACGCAAATCACGGCGGCGCAGCTGCGCGCGGGCGCATACCGGCCGCGCCACGTCGACGACCTGCCGCGCACCCTGTCCTACCTGGACGAACTGGAAACGCGCGGCCGCTACACGCTGATGGTGTGGCCGCTGCATTGCGAGATCGGCACCTGGGGCCACAACGTCCATGCCGACGTGCGCGCCGCCTACAGCCGTTGGGAAGACGAACGCCAGTTCATCGTGCGCAAGGTACCCAAGGGCATGAACCCCTGGACCGAGCACTACAGCGCGCTGATGGCCGAAGTCCCCGACGCCGACGATCCGCGCAGCCAGCTCAACCGCAGCCTGCTGGATTCGCTGGACCGCGCCGAACTCATCCTCATCGCCGGCCAGGCCGGCAGCCATTGCGTCAAGGCCACCGTCGAACACCTGGCCGAACACCTGCCCGGCCGCGACCTGTCGCGCCTGGTGTTGCTGACCGACTGCATGAGCCCGGTCGCGGGCTTCGAAGATGCGCAGGCGACATTCCAACAACGCATGCGCGATCTGGGTATCCAGGCGCGCACCAGCGTCGACATGGCGCGGGCGCTGCTCGCGGCCTGACCCGCCCCGCGCAAAAGACAACGGCCGCCTGCTTGCGCATGGCGGCCGTGGCTGATGGGCTGCTTGGAGCGGGAACGCTCAGGCCGCGCCGCCGTGCTTGCCGTCGCACTCCACGTACAGGGCGCCGATGGCCTCGCACAGCGCCGCAGGCTGTTGGAACAGGCGTGCAACCAATATGCAGCCCTGCACCGTCGCAAACACCGCGCGGCCGGCCGCCTCGGGCGTGCCGGCGAACTTCATCGTGCCCTGCGCCGCGCCTTCGGCCAGCACGCGGGCCAACCAGGCCTCGTGCGCGCGGAAGAACCCTTGCAATGCGCCGCGCACGCGTTCGGGCAGCGAGTTGACCTCGGCCGCCAGCATGCCGGCCAGACAGAGTTCGCCCGACCCGCAAGCGCGCGATTCCATCATCGACAGATATTGGTCGAGCTGCGCTTGCGCCGGCAGCGACATGTCGATGCCGCGCATGGCCGCCAGCGCGCGCGCGCTATAGGCTTCGACGGCCTCGTAGAGCAAGTCGTCCTTGCCCGGAAAGTAATAGTGGATGCTGGACGTCTTCACGCCCACGTGCTCAGCCAGGTCGCGGTAGCTGAAGCCGTTGCATCCGCGCGTGCGGATCAGCTTCTCGGCATGGGCCAGAAGCTGTTCGCGAGTGGTGTTGGAAGTAGGAGTGTCCATGGCTGAATATTACCTACTAATAGGTTGATTCGTCATCGGTTCCGGCAGCGTTGCCACTGCTCCAAAACCCTTGCGGACCCCGGCCGGGAATCATCCCGCCCCCCGGGATCCGCATGTACCGGCATGAAGCTCAGCCTTGCACGGGCGGGTAGTCCAGCTCGCCGCTGTCAGTCAGGCCATGCGCACGGGCAGCGGCCAGTTCCTGCTGCACTTGCTTGCGGCTCTTGTCGCCGGCCGAGGCGAACATCGTCGCGGCGTAGCCTTCTTCGCCCGACACCAGCTCGCCATTGGCGCGCGCCTGGGCCAACTCTTGCTGCACCTGGGCGCGGGTCACCGTGCTTTCGGTGTTCAGGGGAGGCGGATAGTCCAGTTCGCCGGCTTGGGCGGCGCCAATGAAGGAAGCGGACAGGATCAGGGCGGATACGAGGGTCTTCATGGTTGATCTCCAGTAAGGATCAGGTGCTGCATCAGGGTTTCGATAGAGCTATCTACTTATAGATAGATATCGAGAGAAAAAAACTCAGCCTTGCACGGGCGGGTAAGCCAGTTCGGCGCTGTCGGTCAGGCCTTGGGCGCGGGCGGCGGCCAGTTCCTTCTGGACCTGGGCGCGGCTCTTGTCGCCGGAGGCGGCAAAGATCGTGGCGGCGTAGCCTTCTTCGCCGGATACCAGTTCGCCATTGGCGCGGGCCTGGGCCAGCTCTTGCTGCACTTGGGCGCGGGTCACCGTGCTTTCGGTGTTCAGGGCGGGCGGATAGTCCAGTTCGCCGGCTTGGGCGGCGCCGATGAAGGAAGCGGACAGGATCAGGGCGGATACGAGGGTCTTCATGGTTGATCTCCAGATAACGATTGCGTAGCGGTTCGAAAAACTATCTACTTATAGGTAGATGACGAGGGAAATAAAAAAGCGGTCCTACTGTATTTCTGGTTTCGACGTCGGCGGGTGTTTGGTTTGCTGCGTCGATGGATGAATCTTATCTACTACTAGGTAGATAGCACAAGGGGGATTTGTGAAACAAAATAATTCAACCAACGTCACAGACTTCATTTCGTCCTGCGCCTGAATGGCGCCCAGCCCGCCAATCGGCCTCTGGACCGCCACTGCCCGCGCTGCCGTTAGGGCAACAAAAAACCCGGTAAATCAGGAATTTACCGGGTTCTTGTTGAAGCCTGATGCCAGGCTGCGGCTTAGAACGGAATATCGTCGTCCATGTCCGCCAGGTTGGCGCCGCTGCTGGCCGGAGCCGCCGCGGGAGCCGGGCGCTGCTGCGGGGCCGGGCGTTGGGCCGGAGCGCGCTGCTGCGGCGGGCGCGCCGGCGCGTCGTCGTAGCCGCCACCGCCGCCAAAGCTTGCGCCACCGCCGCCGCCGTCTTCGCGGCCGCCCAGCATCTGCATCTGGTCGGCGACGACTTCGGTGCTGTAGCGGTCAGCGCCGGTGTCCTTGTCTTGCCACTTGCGCGTCTTCAGGCGGCCTTCGATGTAGACCGAACGGCCCTTCTTCAGGTATTCGCCGGCGATTTCAGCCAGGCGGTTGTACATGACGACGCGGTGCCATTCCGTTTCTTCGCGGCGTTCGCCCGAAGCCTTGTCTTTCCAGGTGGAGGTGGTGGCAATGGACATATTGCAGATTGCCGCCCCTTCGGGGCTGTAGCGGACTTCCGGGTCGCGTCCCAGATTGCCCACGAGTATGACTTTGTTAACCGATGCCATGCCGTTGTCCCTCTGTTGTTGACAGCCTGCGTGTGCGTTGCCGCGGACGCGCCGGCAACAACATAAAAGCGATGTTGAAGACCGGCTTCATGAAACACGCCGGTCACCGCAACGATGACCGGCGACGCCGGGTTGAACCCTGAGTGAAGCCCTAGTTTGGTACGTATTATCGACGAAAAGCGCCTGTCGCGCCAAACCGGAATGTGACAAAGCCATCACCCCGGCCATGGAATTTTCGTGTCTGTTGGGCGCTTTTCGGGGTGGGATCCCGACTTTTCAGCCGGCCCGCGCCGACGCCTGGCGCTCCGGCTCGGGCAGCGGCCGCAGCGCCCAGGTCACCGCCAGCCAGATCGCCGACAGGACAGCGGCGGCGATGAAAACGGCGCTGGACCCCGAGTGGGCGGCCAGCCAGCCGCCCAGCGCCCCGCCCGCGAACAGGCCGGCGGCCTGGGCGGTGTTGTAGAAGCCCAGCGCCAGGCCCTTGTAGGCCTGCGGCGCGACCCGCGACACCAGCGACGGCTGCAAGGCTTCCAGCACGTTGAAGGCCACGAAGAAGCCCGTCAGGGCGGCGGCCAGGGTGTAGAAGCCATGGCTGGCCGCGGGCAGCAAGGCGCACACCAGCACCAGCCCGGCCACGGCCGCGCGCAGGGCGCCGCGATGGGCGCGGCGCTTTTCCGCGACGAACACCACCGGCACCATCAGCACGAAGGAAACCAGGATGACCGGCAGATAGACCTTCCAGAGCTCGCGCGCGTCCAGGCCGCCCACCTTGGCCAGCAGGGCCGGCACCACCACGAACAGCGCCACCTGGATCAGGTGCAGCACGAAAACGCCGAAGTTCAGGCGCAGCAGGTCGCTGTGGGTCAGGACTTCGCGCGGCTTGGCCGCCTGCATGGTGCGAGCCTGGGTCAGCGGCACCACGGGCACGACCCAGCCGGCCACGGCCAGGCAGATCACGCCCAGGCAGGCGATGGTCCAGAACAGGCCGGACAGGCCCCACCAGCCCACCAGCACCGGCGACAGGACCAGCGAAACGGCAAAGGACAGGCCGATCGACCCGCCCACCATGGCCATGGCGCGGGTGCGGACCTCGTCGCGGGTGGAGTCCGCCAGCCAGGCGGTGACCGCCGCGGAAATCGCGCCAGCGCCCTGGATGGCGCGGCCGATGGTGATCCAGTACACGTCGGACGCCTGCGCACAGACGATGCTGCCCGCCACGAACAGCAGCAGCCCGAACAACACGACGGGGCGGCGGCCCCAGCGGTCGGACGCCAGGCCGAAAGGAATCTGCATGAAGGCCTGGGTCAGGCCGTACATGCCCAGCGCCAGGCCAACGCGGGCGGGGTCGTCGCCCCCCGGCATGCCGGCGGCGGCCACGGCAAAAACGGGCAGCAACAGGAACAGCCCCAGCATCCGCGCGGCGAACAGGCCGGCCAGCGCCACGCTGGCGCGGCGCTCGGACGGGGTCAATTTCAGTTTTTTATCTGCCTGCATGCGAAAAATTCAACGATGACTAGGGCTCGTTCGTGCGCGTGGATGTCACACGCTCACGCTCTGATCTGGCGGTGCGGCGCCGCCCCCGGGGCTATCCAGGCGGATGTACTGCCCCGTACGCTAGGGGATTCGGCGCGCTATAGTACCAAGTTGGCCTTTGAAACCGCTTAAAAGAGCCCGATGGACGTGACAATACGCATTCGGGGTGCGCGCACCCATAATCTCAAGAACGTCTCGCTCGACCTGCCGCGCCACAAGCTGGTGGTCGTCACGGGCTTGTCCGGCTCGGGCAAATCCTCGCTGGCCTTCGACACGCTGTACGCGGAGGGCCAACGCCGCTACGTGGAAAGCCTGTCCGCCTACGCCCGGCAGTTCCTGCAGCTGATGGACAAGCCGGACGTGGACCTGATCGAGGGCCTGTCCCCGGCGATTTCCATCGAACAGAAGGCGGCGGGCCACAATCCCCGCTCCACCGTCGGCACCATCACCGAAATCCACGACTACCTGCGCCTGCTGTATGCGCGGGTCGGCACGCCCTACTGCCCCGACCACGGCCTGCCGTTGCAGGCGCAAAGCGTCAGCCAGATGGTGGACGCCGTGCTGTCCTGGACGCCCGAAACCCGCCTGGCCGTGCTGGCGCCGATCGCGCGCGGCAAGAAGGGCAGCTACGAGGACGAGTGCGCCAGCCTGCAGGCGCAGGGCTACGTGCGCCTGCGCGTGGACGGCCAGATGACCGAAATCGACGGCATGGCGCCGCTGAAGAAGACCGAGAAGCACGACATCGACGTCGTCATCGACCGGCTGCGCATCAAGCCCGAGAGCAAGCAGCGCCTGGCCGAAAGCTTCGAGACCGCGCTGCAGCTGGCCGAAGGCCGCGCCCTGGCGCTGGACATGGACAGCGGCCGCGAGCAGGTCTTCTCCAGCCGCTACGCCTGCCCGGTGTGCAGCCACAGCCTGCCCGAGCTGGAGCCGCGCCTGTTCAGCTTCAACAACCCCATGGGCGCCTGCCCCAGTTGCGACGGCATCGGCCAGGTCGGCTTCTTCGACCCCAAGCGCGTGGTCGCTTTCCCGGAGCTGAGCTTGGCGGCCGGCGCCATCCGCGGCTGGGACCGCCGCAACGCCTTCACCCATTCGCTCTTGACCAGCCTGGCGGCGCACTACGAGTTCGACATCGAGGCGCCCTTCGAGGAGCTGCCCGAGGCGTTGCGCGACAAGGTGCTGTACGGCTCCGGCGAAGAAGAGATCTCGTTTCTCTATCTGAACGAGAAGGGCCGCAGCACGGTCAAGCGCCACACGTTCGAAGGCGTCATCCCGAACCTGGAACGCCGCTGGCGCGAAACCGATTCGGCCACCGTGCGCGAGGAACTCGGCAAGTACCGCAACATCAAGACCTGCCCGGACTGCGGCGGCTCGCGCCTGCGGCCCGAGGCCCGCAACGTGCTGATCGGCCATGACCCGCGCGGTGGCGAACGCCACGGCCAGGCCATCTACGAGGTCGAGGCCATGCCGCTGTCGACCTGCCTGACCTGGTTCCGCGAGCTGAGCCTGACGGGCGCCAAGCAGGAAATCGCGCAGCGCATCGTGCGCGAGATCGAGGCGCGCCTGAGCTTCCTGAACAACGTCGGCCTGAACTACCTGTCGCTGGACCGCAGCGCCGACACCATCTCGGGCGGCGAAGCGCAGCGCATCCGCCTGGCCAGCCAGATCGGCTCGGGCCTGACCGGCGTGATGTACGTGCTGGACGAGCCCTCCATCGGCCTGCACCAGCGCGACAACGACCGCCTCATAGGCACCTTGCAGCACCTGCGCGACCTCGGCAACAGCGTCATCGTAGTCGAGCACGACGAAGACATGATCCGCATGGCCGACTGGGTCGTGGACATGGGGCCGGGCGCGGGCGAGCACGGCGGCCAGGTGGTGGCGCAGGGCGACCCGGAGACCGTGCAGCGCGACCCCCATTCGCTGACCGGCCAGTACCTGAGCGGCGCGCGCGCCATCGCCATCCCGCAGCGGCGTCCCGTCAACGAAGAGCTGTCCTGGCTGACCCTGACCGGTGCCAGCGGCAACAACCTGAAGACCGTGGACCTGCGCATCCCGTCGGGCCGTCTGGTGTGCGTGACCGGCGTGTCCGGATCGGGCAAGTCCACGCTGGTCAATGACACGTTGGCGGTCGCCGTGTCGCGCCAGCTGCATCATGCGCAAAGCGAGCCCGCCCCCTACGTGTCGATGCAGGGGCTGGAGAACTTCGACAAGATCATCAGCGTGGACCAGAGCCCCATCGGCCGCACGCCGCGCAGCAACCCCGCGACCTACACGGGCCTGTTCACGCCGATCCGCGAACTCTTCGCGGGCGTGCCGGAAGCGCGCACCCGCGGCTACGACCCGGGACGCTTCAGCTTCAACGTCAAGGGCGGGCGCTGCGAAGCCTGCCAGGGCGACGGCGTGGTCAAGGTGGAAATGCACTTCCTGCCCGACATGTACGTGCCTTGCGACGTCTGCCACGGCAAGCGCTACAACCGCGAAACGCTGGAAATCCGCTATCGCGGCCGCAACATCAGCGAAGTGCTGGACCTGACGGTGGAGCAGGCTCTGGAGTACTTCGAGTCCGTGCCGGCCATCGCCCGCAAGCTGCATACGCTGATCGACGTGGGCCTGTCCTATATCCGGCTGGGCCAGAGCGCGACCACCCTGTCGGGCGGCGAAGCGCAGCGCGTGAAACTGTCGCAAGAACTGTCGCGGCGCAGCACCGGCCGCACGCTCTACATCCTGGACGAACCCACCACCGGCCTGCACTTCCGCGACATCGAGCTGCTGCTGCAAGTGTTGAACCAGCTGGTCGACAGCGGCAATACGGTGCTGATCATCGAACACAACCTGGACGTCATCAAGACCGCGGACTGGGTGGTCGACATGGGTCCCGAAGGCGGCGACGGCGGCGGCCGCGTGGTGGCGCAGGGCACGCCGGAAGACGTGGCCGCCACGCCCGCCAGCCACACGGGACAGTATCTGGGCAAGCTGCTGCGCCGGACCCCAGGCGCGTGAACCATCACATCAACGGCTAGAAAGGATCGCGGCATGTATACCTTGATCATCGGCAACAAGAATTACTCTTCCTGGTCCCTGCGCCCCTGGGTCGCCTTGCGCGTCGCGGGCATTCCGTTCACGGAACAAAAACTCGGCTTCTTCACCGAGGAATTCTCGCGCCGCGTGAACGCGGTGTCGCCGGCGGGCCTGGTGCCGGTGCTGCTGGACGGCGAATTCGCGGTTTGGGACACGCTGGCGATCTGCGAATACCTGGCCGAGCGCCATCCCGAGGCGCGCCTGTGGCCGCAGGATCCCAAGGCTCGCGCCCGCGCGCGCTCGCTCACCGCGCAGATGCACAGCGGTTTTGGCGCGATGCGCCAGGCGCTCCCCATGAACGTCGAAGCGCGTCTGCCCGGCATCGCCTTCCCCGAGGCGGCGCAACAGGACATCTCGCGCCTGCAGGCCATCTGGCATGACACCCGCGCGGAATTCGGCCAGGGCGGACCGTTCCTGTTCGGCGACTTCTCGATCGCCGACGCCTTCTTCGCGCCGGTGGTCTCGCGCTTCAACACCTATGGCATCGCGGCGGCGGGTCCGGTGCGCAGCTACATGGACGCGGTGCTGGCGCTGCCCGCCATGCAGGAATGGACCCGCGACGCGCTGGCCGAAGCTACCTTCGTGCCCGAGGACGAGCCCTACCGCAAGCACCGCTAAAGTACGTTCAATCGGCGCGTTCAATCGCGCAGGCGCTGGGCCACGAATTCACGCACCAGCGCCATGGCGGGCGCCTCGGTGCGGCCCGTCAGCGTCACCATCGCGAACAGCGCGTGACTGCGCAGCGGCGGGTCGGTAGCCAGTTCCGTCAGTTCGCCCGCGGCGATGCCGACCCGCGCCGCGCCCACGATGCCCAGGAACACCGCGTCCGACACACGCACCGCTTCCAGCACGCTGCCGATTTCATCGCAGCGCAGGCGCATCGAGGTCTGCGGGTCGGCCTCGATGCCGAAATGGTCGACCACGATGCGCACGGTATCAGCCGCGAGAAACGTGGATGCCAGGGGATAGGCCGCAACCTCCGCGAAGCGCGCCGGCCGCCCCGTCTGGGCCAGCGGATGGCCGCGGCGGCAGATGAAGCCCGCACGCATCTCTGAAATGGGCTCGATGCGCAGATCGGCCGCCGGCACGATGCCGCGCGTATCGACCACCAGCGCATCCAGGCGCCGCTGGCGCAGCAGCGCCAGATGGGCCTCCGGCGACCCGCGCATCACGTCCAGCTTCAATTGCGGATAGTGCTGCGCCACGTGCGCCAGCAGCGGCGTCATGAGCATGACGCCCGGCCCCGACCCCAGCCCGATGCTGATGCTGCCCTGGTCGCCCTGGGTCAGCAGTTCCGCGCTGCGGCGCAGCTCGCCGGATTCAAACAGGATGCGCCGCGCGCGGCCGGCGACCGTCAGCCCCAGCGGAGTCAATTCGGTGCGCTTGCCCATGCGATCCAGCAGCCGCGCCCCCAGGTCGTCTTCCAGCAGGCGGATGCTGCGGCTGAGCGCCGACTGGGTCAGATGCAGATGTT
>JALDYL010000103.1:0-16885 GCA_032153965.1 Achromobacter sp.
GGTTCGGCTTCACCATCCCGTTCATGGAAGGCTTGAACGGCGTCATCTTCGTGGAATCGCTGCACTACTTCCCCTTCATCCTGATGAACCTGGTGGTGGCGCTGCGCAACATCGACGGCGCCATGGAGGAAGCGGCCTTCAACCTGGGCTCGCGGGGCTTTCGCCTGTTCCGCCGCGTGATCTTCCCGCTGGCCCTGCCCGGCTATGTGGCCGGCACGTCGCTGGTGTTCGTCAAGGTCTTTGACGACCTGGGCACGCCGCTAGTGCTGGGCACCACCAACATGCTGGCGCCGCAGGCCTATCTGCGCATCACGCAGGTGGGCCTGGAGGATCCGCTGGGCTATGTGATCAGCGTCATCATGGTCGGGTTCTCGATCCTGGCGCTATGGCTGTCGGCGCGCGTGCTCAAGGGCCGCGATTACTCCACCCTGCAGAAGGGCGGCAACTCCATCCAGAAGCGCAAGCTGCGCCCGATGGAAAGCGTGCTGGCCTATGGCTGGATCATCCTGGTGCTGCTGCTGGTGCTGTCGCCGCACATGGGCGTGCTGCTGCTGTCGCTGGCCAGCGTCTGGAGCTTCGCGCCGCTGCCCGACGGCTACACGCTGGCGCACTACTCCGCGGTGTTCTCCGAGTCGCAAGGCATGATCGCCAACACCCTGCTCTACTGCGGCCTGGCCGCGGGCGTGGACGTGATCCTGGGCACCGCGATCGCCTACCTGATGCTGCGCACCCGCTTGCCGGCGCGCCAATGGCTGGACTTCCTGGCGTCCGCGGCGCTGGCGATTCCGGGCATCGTGCTGGCCATCGGCTTTCTGCGCACCTTCCGCGGCATCGAGCTGCCCGGCACCGGCACGCTGCTGACCTCGTCGTGGATCATCATCATGATCGCGTACTCGGTGCGGCGGCTGCCCTATGCCCTGCGTTCCTGCGTGGCCTCGCTGCAGCAGATCAACATCTCGCTGGAAGAGGCCGCGCAATCGCTGGGCGCGACGCGCATGAGCACGATACGCCGGGTGGTGGTGCCGCTGATGGCGGGCGGCATGCTGGCCGGCTTCGTGACCAGCTTCGTCACCGCCGCCGTGGAGCTGTCGGCCACCATCATGCTGGTGACCAAGGACAGCCAGGCGCCCATGAGCTATGGCATCTATCTGTACATGCAGAGCGCGGCGGGCCGGGGTCCCGGCGCCGCGCTCGGCGTCCTGGCGGTGGCCGCGGTGGCCATCGGCACGTATGTCTCGCACCTGCTGGTGGAACGCGCCCAGGCGCGCCAGCGGCCGGCTCGCAATGAAGGGGAATCCGCATGAAGAAAGTCAGCGTCGAATGCCGCAACATCCGGCTGTCCTACGGCAAGACGGAGGTGCTCAAGGACGTCAACATCAGCATCGAGCCCGGCGAGTTCTTCGCGCTGCTCGGGCCGTCGGGCTCGGGCAAGTCCACCCTGCTGCGGCTGATCGCCGGCTTCAACCGGCACAGCGCCGGACAGTTGCTGGTGGACGGCAAGGACATCAGCGGCACGCCGCCCTGGAACCGCAACATCGGCATGGTGTTCCAGAACTATGCGCTGTGGCCGCACATGACGGTCTGGGACAACGTGGCCTTCGGCCTGGTCGAACGCAAGCTGCCGCGCGCCGAGATCCACGCCAAGGTGGAAGCCGCGCTGGACCTGGTCGGCCTGTCCCAGTACGGCAAGCGCCGCCCCAACCAGCTTTCCGGCGGGCAGCAGCAGCGCGTGGCCCTGGCCCGCACCATCGTGATCGAGCCCCAGGTGCTGCTGCTGGACGAGCCGCTGTCCAACCTGGACAAGAAGCTGCGCGTGCAGATGCGCCAGGACCTGCTCAGCCTGCAGCGCCGGCTTGGCATCACCACCATCTTCGTCACCCACGACCAGGAAGAGGCCATGACGACCGCCGACCGCATGGCGGTGCTGGACCATGGCGTGGTCCAGCAGATCGGCGCGCCCAGCACCCTGTTCGACTATCCGGTCAACCGCTTCGTCGCCAACTTCGTAGGCACGATGAACGTGCTGGAAGGCGATGTGCGCGAGCGCACCAGCGGCAGCGTGGTGCTGGCGGTGGAAGGCGTGGGCGACCTGCACCTGCCGCTCACCGGCGAAGCGCCGGCCGCCTCGAGGCTGGCGGCCAGCTTCCGCCCGCACACCGTGCAGATCGAAATGGCGGACGGGCTGGGCGACGCGCGCTACGTCTGGCTGCCGGGCATCGTGGAAAGCAGCGAGTTCCTGGGCGAATTCACCCGCTATCAGGTGCAGATCGGCGAACAGCGGCTGACGGCGGACCAATCGCATCTGGCCGGGCTGTCGCCCTTCCCCGTCGGCGCTCCCGTTTCCATCGGCCTGGAACCTACCCAAGTGCGGCTCTTGGCGGCCTAAACTCGGGGCCATGGAAATCTATCAGATCCGCGCCTTCGTCACGGTCGCCCGGCTGGGCAACCTGACGAAGGCGGCCGAAGCGCTGTCCTTGACCCAGCCCGCCGTGACCGCTCAGATCAAGGCGCTGGAACAAAGCCTGGGCGTGGCGCTGTTCGACCGCAGCGGCGGCCGCCTGGCCCTGACCAAGGCGGGCGAGGTGCTGCTGCCCACCGCGGAATCGCTGCTGGTGCTGGGCGCGCAGTTCAAATCCGAAGCCCAGCAACTGCAGGGCAGCCTGCACGGCGCGGTCGAACTGGGCGTGCCCAGCGAAAAACCGGATTTCCTGCGCCTGGGCGAACTGGCCTCGGCCGTTACCCAGCGCCTGCCGCTGGTCGAACTCAAGACCCAGACCCTGCCCGCCGCCACCCTGGCCGAGCAGGTCAGCACCGGCCGCCTGCCGGCGGCGCTGATCATCGCCGCCAATCCGCCGCGCGGCGTGCTCTGGCAACCCTTGCGCAGCGTGCGCTACCGCATCGCCATGCCGCGCGAACATGCCGCCGTGCTCAAGCGCGGGGGCTGGCGCGAGGTGGCGCAACTGCCCTGGCTGGATGGCCCATCCGGCAGCCACACCCACCTGCTGCTGCGCGACATGTTCGAACGCCATGGCCTGTCGCCGCGCATCGTGATGCAGAACGACGACCAGGCCAACCTGGATGCGCTGGTGCGCGCCGGCGCCGGCTGCGCCTTGCTGCGCGAGGAAGCCGCGCTGGCGGGCGCCGCCTCGAACGACTTCATCGTCTGGGGCCAGGCGCGCGTGGACGCCATGCTGGGGTTCATCCTGCCCTATGAGCGCGCTAGCGAGCCCGCGCTGGTCGCGTTAAGCTCGATCATTCAAACCATCTGGAAACCGCGCGCGCCCATCGCGCCCGGCCAGCTCTAAACCCGCATCAAGACCGTAATGACTGAAATCTGGTTCATCCGCCATGGCGAAACCGACTGGAACCGCCAGCGCCGCCTGCAAGGCTGGCAAGACATCCCCCTGAACGAATTCGGCGTCAACCAGGCCAGCCTGCTGGCCGCACGCCTGCGCGAGGAAGCCCGCCACACGCCCATCCACGCCATCTACAGCAGCGACCTGCAACGCGCCCACGCCACCGCCCTGCCCGTGTCCGAACAACTGGGCCTGCGCGTGCGCGTGGAGCCCGGCATCCGCGAGCGCGGCTTCGGCATACTGGAAGGCCTGGACCACGAACGCATCGACGTGCTGGCCCCCGAAGCCGCCGCTGCCTGGAAAAGCCGCGACCCGCTGCGCGCGCTGGACGGCGGCGAAACGCTGGGCCAGTTCCAGTCCCGCGTCATTTCCACCGTGGACGACATCGCCAGCCGCCACGACGACGAGCGCATCCTGATGTTCACGCACGGCGGCGTGCTGGACATCATCTGGCGCCACGCCTCGGGCGTGCCGCTGAACGGGCCGCGCGACGCCTCGCTGCTGAACGTCAGCATCAACCGCGTCGGCGTGCAGGGCCGCAAGTGGCAGGTGCTGGACTGGGGCGACGTGGGCCACGTGAGCGACGAAGTCGGCAACGACGTCGTGCCCTGAGGGTTCAGCGCGCGCGGCGCGGCTTGCGCGGCGCATTGCGCGCCAGCCTGTCGTAGACCGCGTTGGGCAACAGGCGCATCAGCTTGGCCACGATGCCCATCTGCCACGGAATCACCACATAGGATGTTCCCCGCCCGATCGCGCGGTGCGCGCGGCAGGCGAAGGCGTCTGCTTCCATCAGGAAAGGCATGGAATACGGGTTGTGCGCCGTCATTGCCGTCTTGATGTAGCCGGGCGCTATCGTCACCACGTCCACGCCTTCGGCGGCCAGCTCCAGCCGCAGGCTTTCGCAATAGGTCACCACCGCCGACTTGGACGCGCTATAGGCGCCCGCGCCCGGCAGCCCCCGTACTCCCGCCACGCTGGCGATGCCCACCAGGCGGCCCGATCCTGCCGCCCGCATGGACGCGATGAAGGGTTCGAAGGTCGCCACGGTAGCCAGCAGATTGGTATCGACAATGGCTTTGAAGACGTCGTAGTCCTCGCCATGCTCGGTCAAGGTGCCGGCACTGATGCCGGCGCTGGCGATGACCACGTCCACCCGCCCCTGGCAGAAGGCGATGAAATCCTGGGCAGCGGCATGCAGGGCCTGGCGGTCGCGCACGTCCACCGCGTAGCAGCGGTGTTCGCCCGGCAGGCTGTCGGCCAATTCCCGCAAGGCATCCTCGCGCCGGCCCAGCAGGCCCAGGGTGGCGCCGTTGGCGGCGTACTGCTGCGCCAGGGCGCGTCCCAGCCCACTGCTGGCGCCGGTGATGAAGACTCTTTCCATGTGTGCCTGTTGCCTGTAGTGGCGTTGCGGAATCGCGTTGCAAAAAAATAGGGCACGCTCTCGCGTGCCCTATTGTGTCGCTTGCCGGCTTAGCCTTGCAAGGAAGCGTGCAGCTCCTGCAGCGGATAAACCTGCAGGCCCAGGCCTTGGCGCAGATACTGCATGCCTTCGACCGCGGCGCGGGCGCCGGCGATGGTCGTGAAGAAGGTCACGCGGGCGGCCAGCGCCTGGGTGCGGATGGTGCGCGAGTCAGCAATGGCGTTGCGGCGCTCTTCGACGGTGTTGATGACCAGCGCGATCTCGCCGTTCTTCACCATGTCGACGATGTGCGGACGGCCTTCGTTGACCTTGTTCACCAGCTGCACGGGGATGCCGGCGGTTTCGATCTCTGCCGCCGTGCCGCGCGTGGCGACCAGCTTGAAGCCGAGCGCGTGCAGGCCGCGCGCCACTTCCACCGCCAGGGGCTTGTCCTGGTTCTTGACGCTGATGAACACCGTGCCGGATTCCGGCAGGCGCACACTGGCGGCCAGTTGCGACTTGACGAAGGCTTCGCCGAAGCTCATGCCCACGCCCATCACTTCGCCGGTCGACTTCATTTCCGGACCCAGGATGGTGTCCACGCCCGGGAACTTCACGAACGGGAACACGGCTTCCTTGACCGAGAAGTAAGGCGGCACGACTTCCTTGGTGATGCCTTGCGCCGCCAGCGTCTGGCCGGCCATGGCGCGCGCGGCGATCTTGGCCAGTTGCAGGCCGGTGGCCTTGGACACGTAGGGCACCGTACGCGAGGCGCGCGGGTTCACTTCCAGCACGTAGACGTCGCCGCCCTGGATGGCGAACTGCACGTTCATCAGGCCGCTGACGTTCAAGGCCTTGGCCATCATCGTGGTCTGGCGCTTGATCTCGGCGATGACTTCCGCCGACAGCGAGTAAGGCGGCAGGCTGCAAGCCGAGTCGCCCGAGTGCACGCCGGCCTGCTCGATGTGTTCCATGACGCCGCCGATGAAGACGGTTTCGCCATCGGCCAGGCAGTCCACGTCGACTTCGGTGGCGTTGTTCAGGAAGCGGTCCAGCAGCACGGGCGAGTCATTGCTGACCTTCACGGCCTCGCGCATGTAGCGCTCGAGGTCTTGCTGCTCGTGCACGATTTCCATGGCGCGGCCGCCCAGCACATAGCTGGGGCGCACGACCAAGGGATAGCCGATTTCGGCGGCGTGGGCCAGGGCCTCGCCTTCGGTGCGCGCGGTGCGGTTGGGCGGCTGGCGCAGGCCGAGCTTGTTGAGCAGCTTCTGGAAGCGCTCGCGGTCTTCGGCCACGTCGATGGATTCCGGGCTGGTGCCGATGATGGGCACGCCGTTGGCTTCCAGGGCGCGCGCCAGCTTCAGCGGGGTCTGGCCGCCGTACTGGACGATCATGCCGACCGGGTTTTCCTTGTGCACGATCTCGAGCACGTCTTCGAGCGTCAACGGCTCGAAGTACAGGCGGTCCGAGGTGTCGTAGTCGGTCGATACGGTTTCCGGGTTGCAGTTGACCATGATGGTCTCGTACCCGTCGTCGCGCAGCGCCAGCGCGGCATGCACGCAGCAGTAGTCGAACTCGATGCCCTGGCCGATACGGTTCGGGCCACCGCCCAGCACGATGATCTTCTTGCGATCGGTGGGGGCGGATTCGCACTCTTCCTCGTACGTGGAGTACATGTACGCGGTGCGGGTGGCGAATTCGGCGGCGCAGGTGTCGACGCGCTTGTAGACCGGGCGCACGTTCAACTGGTGACGCAGCTTGCGCACTTCGGATTCAGCGGAATCCAGCAGGAACGCCAGGCGGCGGTCGGAAAAACCACGGCGCTTCAGTTCCCACAGCGTGGCGTAGTCCAGGTCGGCCAGCGTCTTTTGTTCCAACGCCAGTTCGATGTCGACGATTTCCTTGATCTGCGACAGGAACCACGGGTCGATGTGCGTGATGTTGTGCACTTCGTCCAGCGTGAAGCCTTGCGCGAAGGCGTCGCCCACGTACCAGATGCGTTCCGGACCGGGCTCGCCCAGTTCGACTTGCAGCTTTTCGCGGTCGGTGGTTTTCTGGTTCAGGCCGTCGACGCCGACTTCCAGGCCACGCAGCGCCTTCTGGAACGATTCCTGGAAGGTGCGGCCGATGGCCATGACTTCACCCACGGACTTCATCTGGGTGGTCAGGCGCGCGTCGGCGGTGGGGAATTTTTCGAAGGCAAAACGCGGCACCTTGGTGACGACGTAGTCGATCGACGGTTCGAACGAGGCGGGCGTGGCGCCGCCGGTGATTTCGTTCTTGAGCTCGTCCAGCGTGTAGCCCACGGCCAGGCGCGCGGCGACCTTGGCGATGGGGAAGCCGGTGGCCTTGGAGGCCAGCGCCGACGAACGCGACACGCGCGGGTTCATCTCGATGACGATCATGCGGCCGTTCTTGGGATTGACGGCGAACTGCACGTTCGAGCCGCCCGTATCCACGCCGATCTCGCGCAATACCGCGATCGATGCGTTACGCATGATCTGGTATTCCTTGTCGGTCAGCGTCTGGGCCGGCGCCACGGTGATGGAGTCGCCCGTGTGCACGCCCATCGGGTCCAGGTTTTCGATGGAGCAGACGATGATGCAGTTGTCCGCCTTGTCGCGGACCACTTCCATCTCGAATTCCTTCCAGCCCAGCAGCGACTCTTCGATCAGCAGTTCGCTGGTGGGCGAGGCTTCCAGGCCGCGGCGGCAGATGGTTTCGAATTCTTCGGCGTTGTAGGCGATGCCGCCGCCCGAACCGCCCATGGTGAAGCTGGGGCGGATCACGGCCGGGAAACCGGAGGTGCCGACTTCGGCCGCGATGCGGCGCTGCACTTCCCAGGCTTCGTCCATGCTGTGGGCCACGCCCGACTTGGCCGATTCCAGGCCGATGTCGGTCATGGCCTGCTTGAACTTCTGGCGGTCTTCGGCCTTTTCGATGGCGTGCTCGTTGGCGCCGATCAGTTCCACGTTGTGCTTTTTCAGCACGCCGTGGTGGGCCAGGTCCAGCGCGCAGTTCAGCGCGGTCTGGCCGCCCATGGTGGGCAGCAGCGCATCGGGCTTTTCACGCTCGATGATCTTTTCAACCGCTTGCCAGGTGATGGGCTCGATGTAGGTGACGTCGGCCGTTTCCGGGTCCGTCATGATCGTGGCGGGGTTGCTGTTCACCAGGATGGTGCGGTAACCCTCGGCCTTGAGCGCCTTGCACGCCTGTGCGCCGGAATAGTCGAATTCGCAGGCCTGCCCGATGATGATGGGGCCGGCGCCGATGATGAGTATGCTTTTTAGGTCTGTACGCTTGGGCATGATGCAATCTTTACTTTTGGCCGGACATCAGGGCGATGAACTTGTCGAACAGTTCAAGGATGTCGTGCGGACCCGGGCTGGCTTCGGGGTGACCCTGGAAGCAGAAGGCCGGGCGGTCGGTGAGCTCGAAGCCCTGCAGCGTGCCGTCGAACAGCGAGACGTGCGTCACGCGCGCGGTGGCCGGCAGGCTGGCCGCGTCGACCGCGAAGCCATGGTTCTGGCTGGTGATGAACACGCGCTTGGACTGGAGGTCCTGCACGGGGTGGTTGGCGCCGTGGTGGCCGGTCTTCATCTTGAGCGTCTTGCCGCCCACCGCCAGGCCCATGATCTGGTGGCCCAGGCAGATGCCGAACACCGGCAGCTTCTTGTCCAGGAAGGCGCGCGTGGCCTCGATGGCGTAGTCGCAGGGCTCGGGGTCGCCGGGGCCGTTGGACAGGAACACGCCGTCGGGATTGAGCTTGAAGACTTCCTCGGCGCTGGTCTGGGCCGGCACCACCGTCAGGCGGCAGCCGCGATCAGCCAGCAGGCGCAGGATGTTGGTCTTGATGCCGAAGTCGTAGGCCACGACGTGGAACTTGGACTGGTCGGGCTTGGAGAAGCCCTTGCCCAATTCCCAGGTGCCTTCGCTCCATTCGGCGCTGTCCTTGATCGACACCACCTTGGCCAGGTCCTGGCCGGCCATGCCGGCAAAGCCGCGGGCCAGTTCGACGGCGCGCTCGGCGTCGGCGCCGACGAAGATGCAGGCGCCCTGGGCGCCCTTTTCGCGAAGGATGCGGGTGAGCTTGCGGGTGTCGATGCCGGAAATGGCGACGACGCCTTGCTCGGAGAGGTACTCAGGCAACGATTGCGTGGAACGGAAGTTCGACACGCGGGCGGGACAGTCGCGGACCACCAGGCCGGCGGCAAAGACGCGATTGGCTTCCACGTCTTCGGCGTTGACGCCGGTGTTGCCAATGTGCGGATAGGTCAGCGTAACGATCTGACCGCTATAGCTGGGATCGGTGAGAATTTCCTGGTACCCGGTCATCGCGGTGTTGAACACCACTTCGGCAACGGTATGCCCAGGCGCACCGATCGACACGCCTCGAAAAATGGTACCGTCCGCCAGAGCCAGAATTGCAGGAGGGAAGCGGTTGATCCCCTCGGGAAAGAGTTGCGGCAGCACAGTAAACCCCGGTTTTAGAATCGATAATCAAACCTTCGGATTATACCTTGAGCGGCCGATTTTCCCGGCGAACCGCGCCAAATAAGGCCGGAAACGGTGTTTTGGCCTGTTTTTCCGCGTCCCGCCGTCCCCCTCCCTCGTCCGGCCGACAGCGGCCTGACGGCCTCAGTGATACGCTAGGACACCTTCAACCCTAGCCAGCTGCGAGCCGTACCGTCCATGTCCAGCCAACTTGACGCCCTGCGCAACCACACCACCGTCGTCGCCGACACGGGGGATTTCGAAGCCATGAAGGCGCTGCGTCCCACCGACGCCACGACGAACCCGTCCCTTATTCTCAAGGCCGTCCAGCAGGACGCCTATCGCCCCCTGCTGGAAAAGACCGCGCGCGAACACCGCGGCGCGCCCACCGCCGAACTCATGGACCGCCTGCTGGTCGCCTTCGGCCGCGCCATCCTGGACATCGTGCCCGGCCGCGTCTCGACCGAGGTCGATGCCCGCCTGTCGTTCGACACCCGCGCCACCATCGAGCGCGCCCGCAGCCTGATCGCCCTGTACGAAGCCGCCGGCGTGCCGCGCGAGCGCGTGCTGATCAAGATCGCCTCGACCTGGGAAGGCATCCAGGCCGCCCGCGCGTTGCAATCGGAAGGTGTGCGCTGCAACCTGACCCTGCTGTTCTCGCTGCCGCAGGCCGTGGCCTGCGCCGATGCCCACGTGCAGCTTATTTCGCCCTTTGTCGGCCGCATCTACGACTGGCACAAGAAGTCCGCCGGCGCCAACTGGGTCGAAGTCGACAACGCCGGCGCGCGCGATCCTGGCGTGCTGTCCGTCACCCGCATCTATCAGTACTACAAGCATTTCGACCTGCCCACCGAGATCATGGGCGCGAGCTTCCGCAACGTGGGTCAGATTCTGGCGCTGTCGGGCTGCGACCTGCTGACCATCAGCCCGGACCTGCTGACCAAGCTGGCAAGCACCGAGGGCGACGCGCCCGCGCAGCTGCGCTCAAGCGACGTGCCCACCGACCTCGCCCGCATCGGCGCGGACGAGGTCTCGTTCCGCACCCTGCTCAACGAAGATGCGATGGCCAGCGAAAAGTTGTCGGAAGGCATCCGCCTGTTCGTGGCGGACGCGGTCAAGCTGGATGCGTTGATCGAGGCGCAGCGCGCCTGAGGCGGACGTTCCGCCACCATGTCGGCAGACACATGCGCGGCCGGCGGCCGCGCATGTGCGTCAACGGTGATCGTGCGAGTGCACCTGCAGCGCTTCCAGGAAGCGCGACACCATGTTGTAGGCCGCCACCGTCGCGGTCAGCTCCACGATGAGTTTTTCCGAGCCCATGGCCGCGCGGGCAGCCTGGAACACGGGTTCCGGCACCTGCACGTGGCGCGTCATGGCGTCGGTATAGGCCAGCACCGCCCTTTCGCGTTCGTCGAACAGGTCCGAGCTTTCCCAAGCATTCAGCGCGTCCAGCTGCGCCTGCGACACGCCTTCCTTCAGCGCGATGGGCGCATGCTGGTCGGCCTCGTAGGGCGCGCCGTTGATGGCCGCCACGCGCATGATCACCAGTTCGCGCAGGTCGCCCGGCAAGGTGCTGAGCTGGCGGATCGACGTCAGGTAATTGAGCCAGCCGCCCGCCACGGCGGGACTGTGCAGCAGCATCTGGTACAGGTGCAGGACGCTGCCGCGCTCGGCGACGATGCGGTCGACCAAGGGCTTGGCTTCGGGATGGGTCAGGTCGGCGTAGGGTAGACGGGCCATGTGGACTCCTTCAGATCTTTTCGGTTTCGCCGGACCTGGGCTGCCATTTCATCAGCCGCTTTTCGCCCATGCCGACGACGGCGTCCAGCACCAGCGCAAAAGCCGTGAGCACGATGATGCCCGCGAACACGGTGTTCACGTCGAAAGTGCCTTCGGCCTGCAGGATCAGATAGCCCACGCCGCTGGCCGAGCCCAGGTATTCGCCCACCACCGCGCCCACGAAGGCCAGGCCCACCGAGGTATGCAGGCTGGAGAACACCCAGCTGGTGGCGGAAGGCAGGTACACGTGCCGCAGCAGCTGACGCCGGCGCGCGCCCAGCATCCTGGCGTTGTCCAGCAAGGTGGGGCTGACTTCGCGCACGCCCTGGTAGACGTTGAAGAACACGATGAAGAACACCAGCGTCACGGCCAGCGCCACCTTGGACCAGATGCCCAGGCCGAACCACATGCCGAAGATGGGCGCCAGGATCACGCGCGGCATCGAGTTGGCGGCCTTGATGTAAGGATCGAGGATCGCGCTTGCGCCCGGCGACAACCCCAGCCACAAGCCGAAAGCAAGGCCGGCGATGGTGCCGATGAAAAAGGCCAGCACGGTTTCGGTCAGCGTCACGCCCAGATGGGTGTAGATGTCCGCATTGGTCACGAACCAGGCCCAGATGCGGCCCCACACTTTCAGCGGTTCGCCGAAGAAGAAAGCCACCTTGGGATCGCGCGAGGCGAAATGCCATACCAGCAGAATGACGACGAGCAGCAGCAACTGCCAGAAGCGCAGGCTGGCCGTACCGGGTTTGATCAGTTTGGGCATGGCCTAGGCTCGCTTCTGTTGGGCGTAGCCCTTTAGGACTTCTTCGCGCAGCACGCCCCAGATGGCGGCATGCAGCTCCACGAAACGCGGATGCGTGCGCACCTCGGCCACGTCGCGCGGACGCGGCAGGTCGATGGAGAATTCGCCGATGGGATGCGTGCCTGGCCCTGCCGACAGCACCACCACGCGGTCGCTCATGGCGATGGCTTCGTCCAGGTCGTGCGTGATGAAAAGCACCGCCTTGCGCTTGGCCATCCAGAGGTCCAGGACCTCGTTCTCCATGAGCTGGCGGGTCTGGATATCCAGCGCCGAGAACGGCTCGTCCATCAGGATGATGTCGGGATCGCGGATCAGCGTCTGCGCCAGCATCGCGCGCTTGCGCATGCCGCCCGACATCTGGTGCGGATAGCGGCCTTCGAAGCCGCCCAGGCCGACGCGGCGCATCCATTCGCGGCCGCGCTCCAACGCCTGCTGGCGCGGCACGCCGGCGAAGTCCAGCCCGGCCACCACGTTGTCCAGCGCGCTGCGCCAGGGCAGCAGAGCCTCGCCCTGGAACATGTAGCCGGCGCGCTCATTGATGCCGGACAAGGGCTGCCCAAACACCTTCACCTGGCCCGACGACGGCGCCAGCAAGCCGGCGCCGACGTTGAGCAGGGTGGACTTGCCGCAGCCGGTCGGGCCCACCACCGACACGAACTCGCCCGGCTCGATGGCCAGGGTGGTGTCGCTGACAGCGGTGTAGCGCTGCGACCGGTCGTCGCGGGAGACAAAGGTGCAGCTGATGTTTTCCAGCGACAGCGCGGCTTCAGCCATTGGGGTACTTCTCGTTGGCGCGGCGCGCGTAGTCGTTGGTCCAGACCTTGGACGGGTCGATCTTGGCGCCGTCGAAATCCGCCTGGTAGGCGGCCAGCGCCTTGAGCGCGGTGGCCGCGCCGTCCTCGGGGATCATGCCGTTGGGCGACAGGCCTTCCAGGCTCTTGGCGATGGCGGCCTTGTACACGGCCGGATCGCCCAGCAGATAGGTTTCCGGCACGACCTTGGCAATCTCGTCAGCGCCCGCCTTCTGGATCCACTTGTCGGCGCGCACCAGGGCGTTGGCCAGGGCCTGGGTGGTGTTGGGGTTGGCGTCGATGAAGGCTTGAGGCGCATACAGGCAGCCCGCCGGCATGTTGCCGCCGAAGATGTCCTGGGTGTCCTTGAGCGTGCGCGTGTCGACGATGATCTGGATGTCGCCAGGCATTTCCAGCATCGACACCACGGGGTCGGTGTTGGAGATGGCGTCGATCTGGCCGCTGCGCAGCGCGGTCACCGCGCCGGCGCCCGCGCCCACGCCGATGATGGACACGTCCGAGGCCTTCAGGCCGTGCTTGGCCAGGAAGAAGCTGACCACCATGTTGGTGGACGAGCCCGGCGCGGTCACGCCGATCTTCTTGCCCTTCAGGTCGGCGGGACCCTTGTAGTTGGGCAGGTTCTTCTTGGACACGCCCACGCCTATCATCGGCGCGCGGCCCTGCAGCACGAAGGCGCGATAGGCCTGGCCCTTGGACTGCATGGACAAGGTGTGTTCGAAGGCGCCCGACACGATGTCGGCGCTGCCGCCCACCACGGCCTGCAAGGCCTTGGAGCCACCCGCGAAGTCGGCGATGCTGACGTCCAGCCCTTCGTCCTTGAAGTAGCCGCGGGCTTCCGCGATGGACAGGGGGAGATAGTAGATCAGCGGCTTGCCGCCGACTGCGATCTGGACCTTGGTCTTCTCCAGCTTCTGCGCACGCACGATGGCGGGCGCCATGCCCATGACGCCGGCGGCGCCGGCCATCTTGAGCAGATCACGGCGAGTGACTGACATGTGCTTGTCTCCTAGTTGTCGGGTAGACCGATAGCGCCGGTCTTTGCCAGCTCTTCTATAGCCGCTGAATCATACCCCAGCGATTTCAGGACTTCCTCGGTATGTTCCCCTAATACCGGGCCCACCCAGCGCGTCTCGCCGGGCGTCTCGGACAGCTTGGGCACCACGGCCGGCAGCTTGACCGGCGTGCCATCGGGAAAGCGATGCTGCTCTATCATGCGGCGCGCCAGGAACTGCGGATCGCTGAACATGTCGGCCACGCTGTAGATCTTGCCCACGGGCACATCGGCGCCCTTGAGGACGCCCAGCGCCTCTTCGATGCCGCGCGCGCCGCACCACTGCTGGATGGCGCCATCGATCTCATCGACGCGCTTGGCGCGGCCGTCGTTGCGCACCAGCCCTGGATCCGTGGCCAGGTCGTCGCGACCGATGGCGCGCATCAACCGGTGGAAGATCGCGTCGCCGTTGCCGGCGATGACGATGTTCTGGCCATCGCGGGTGGTGTAGGTATTCGAAGGCACGATGCCCGGCAACGCGCCGCCGGTGCGCTCGCGCACCACGCCGGCCACGTCGTATTCGGGCACCAGGCTTTCCATCATGTTGAACACGGCCTCGTACAGCGCCACGTCCACCATCTGGCCCTGCCCCGCCTGGCAATCCGCGCCCTGCTTGCCGTTCCAGCGCCCGCCGGTGGCGTCGCGGTGGCGCAGCGCCATCATCGCGCCGATCACGCCATGCAGGGCGGCGATGGAATCACCGATGGAGATGCCGACGCGCAGGGGCGGCCGGTCCGGATGGCCCGACACATAGCGCAGCCCGCCCATGGATTCGCCGATGGCGCCAAAGCCGGGCTGATCCTTCATGGGACCGGTCTGCCCATAGCCGGACAGGCGCACCATGATGAGCGCGGGGTTGAGCGCGCGCAGCTGTTCGTAGCCCAGCCCCCACTTCTCGAGCACGCCCGGCCGGTAGTTCTCGACCACCACGTCGGCGTCCAGCGCGAGCTTGCGGGCGATTTCCCGCGCGCGCGGGTCTTTCAGATTGAGGGCAATGGATTGCTTGTTGCGGGCCTGCACCGTCCACCAGAGGGAATTGCCCTCGTGCAGATGGCGCCAGCTGCGGATGGGATCGCCGCCGCCCGTGCCGTCAGGCCCGTGGGGCGTTTCCACCTTGATGACGTCGGCGCCGAATTCGCCGAAGATGCGCGCGGCGAACGGGCCGGCAATGAGCGTGCCGAGTTCCAGGACTTTCAGTCCGGTCAGCGCTGACATGGTTTGTCTACCTCACTGTTTTGCCTGTGCCGATGCATTGCCGGCAAGGCGTTCTGGTACTGCGGAATCAGGTGGTCTTGCGCTCCATCAGGGCCCAGGCGATGGTCCCGGCGTCCACGTATTCCAATTCACTGCCGGCAGGCACGCCGCGCGCCAGCCGCGTGACCCGCAAGCCCCGTTCGCCCAGCGCTTCGCCCAGGAAGTGGGCGGTGGTTTCGCCTTCGGCGGTGAAATTGGTGGCCAGGATGACTTCCTGCACCACGCCGTCGGTCGCGCGCTTGATCACCCGATCGAAATCCAGCTCGCGCGGACCGATCCCTTCGAGCGGCGCGACGCGGCCCATCAGCACGTAGTACAGGCCACGGTAGCCGTGGCTGGACTCGATCATGTTCTGGTCGGCCGGCGTCTCGACGATGCACAGCAGCGAGGGATCGCGCTTGGGATTGACGCAGGTGCCGCAGACCTCTTCTTCCGAGAAGCTGTTGCAGCGGGCGCAATGCTTCAGGTCATGCACCGCGCCTGCCAGCGCCCGCCCCAGCATGTCCGCGCCTTGCGGGTCATGCTGCAGCAGGTGATAGGCCATGCGCCGGGCGGAACGCACGCCCACGCCGGGCAGGCGCCGCAGCGCCTCGATCAGCGAGACGAGCGGCTCGGGTTCAGGCAGTAGCGGGTCCATTGCGGCCTTGGGGCTGCGTTCAGAACGGCAACTTCATGCCCGGGGGCAGCGGCATGCCGGCCGTGACGGAGGCCATCTTTTCCTGCGAGGTGGCTTCGGCCTTGCGCAGCGCGTCGTTGAACGCGGCGGCGACCAGGTCTTCCAGCATGTCCTTGTCGTCGCCCAGCAGCGACGGGTCGATGGCCACGCGCTTGACGTCGTGGCGGCAGGTCATGGTGACCTTGACCAGACCGCCGCCGGAGGCGCCTTCGACCTGGATATCGGCCAGCGCATCCTGCGCCTTCTTCATGTTTTCCTGCATTTGCTGCGCCTGGCGCATCAGGCCGGCCAGTTGTCCTTTCATCATGATCGATGCTTCCTTGAACGAGGGGAATGAGAGATGACCGCCGCTTCAGGCAGCGGCGGCGGGGGAATCGACGTGGCGGATCGAGCCGGGCACGACCTGGCCGCCGAAATCGGCGACGAGCGCCTGTACAAAGGGGTCGACGGCGACCGCGTCTTCCGCGGCCTGCTGGCGGGCGGCGCGTTCGGCCTGGGCCACGGCATGCGCCGTCGCCTCGCCCGTCACGCCGACCTCGACGTCCAGCCGGATGCCCTGGCCGAAATGTTCGCACAGCACCGTCTGCAGACGGACGCGGCTTTCGCTTTCGGCCAGTGTCTTGACGGCCACGCGCAGGATGACGGCATCGCCCTGCACGCCGGCCCATGCGCTCTGGCGCGCGAGTTCCGCCGCCAGGCCGGTGACCGGCAGGCGCGCGGCCAGCTCGGGCCAGGTTTCCGAAGTCATGTCCGTCAGCCGGGCGCGCGACGACTGCCGCTTGCGCACGGGCGCCGGACCTTCACGCCTGGCGGGCGCGGCGGCGGGCGGTGCCGCCGAGGGCGCGCTGGCCAGGGTTTCAAAATCATCGTCGTCGGGGTCCGACGTGAAACCGTTATCCGGCGCGAAACCGCCTTCGGCTTCGAACGGGATTTCTTCGTCGACCCAGGAGGGCGGGCCTTCGCCACCGTCGGCCTGGGGCGCGGGCGCGATAGCCGCGGCGGTGGCCGGCGTGACCGCCAGCGCCGCCGAGCCCGCAGTCTTGCCGGCGTCGGATGCGGACACCTCCGGCGCATTGGCCGGTAGTTCTTCCCAGGGCGGCACGCTGCCGGCCTGGGCGTCTTGAGGGGCTTGCGCCACGGCGGCGGACTCGGGTTCCGCGGCGGCGGGCACAGGCTCGGGCGCCGGCGCGACAGGTGCGGCAGCGGCGGGTTCAGCCAGCGCGGCCTCCTGCGCGGCCGCGGGCGGCGCCTGGACC
>JALDYL010000369.1:0-3597 GCA_032153965.1 Achromobacter sp.
CTGTGTGCTTGGCGTTTTTTTCCGCATCGGGGTGTGGTGGCGTGTCTTGCGGGGCCCGCCCCAGGCCGGCCGCGCGGGCGGCCTCTTGGGGCTTACGCGGTGTCTTGCGTCGCGTGATGGCGCTGCGCGCAGTGGTTGCGGCATAACGTCTATTCAGCCCAACCCAGCATCTACATTTCAACTCCGATGCCGGATGGGCGGCGCGCGCGAGACACTCTTCATGCGCAAGTTACTGCCCAACGCGCGCCGCCCATCACCGCCTCACCCCCAGGACGGTGATGCCATCAGAAAGCAGCTGCCTGCACTCGCGCCAGCGAGCACTATCGAAATTTCATAAATCACGTATGTCATTTATGGCCGCCCGCGCGGCCATAAATGACAGGCAGCACACGATTCGCCACCGACCACAGATCTAACAGCGCAGCGACCCAAGACGCACGTAGCCCGTCGTCGCGTGCGGCGTGGCGGCTCGCAACCTCGATGCGCCCGAGGGAATCCGAAGGGAAGGCCGAAGGCCTGGACGAGGATGACAACGGGGAAGTCCAGAGCGAACGCTCCGGACCGCAATCGTGGGCGCGAGCCGCCACGCCGCACGCGACGACGGGCGGCCTACGAACAAGACCGCCCGCCAATAGAACATCAACAACCCATCAACGATCAAACAATCGTCAACGTCACATCAATATTGCCACGCGTAGCATTCGAATAAGGGCAAACGATATGCGCCGCAGCGACCAGCTTCTCGGCCTCGGCCCGCTCCATCCCCGGCAACGAAATCTTCAATTCGACTTCGATCCCGAACCCCGTAGGAATAGGACCGATGCCAACAGCGCCGTCGATCGTCGCGTTCGACGGCATGGCGATCTTGTCGCGGCCGGCGACGAATTTCATGGCGCCCATGAAGCAGGCCGAATAGCCCACGGCGAACAGCTGTTCCGGGTTGGTGCCGGCCGCGCCCGCGCCACCCAGTTCCTTCGGCGTGGTCAGCTTGACGTTCAGGTTGCCGTCGTCCGTGGCGCCCGTGCCTTCACGGCCGCCGGTGACGTGCGCATGGGCGCGGTACAGCACTTTTTCGATAGACATGATGCGTTTCCTTGAGTGGAAAGTGGTGGTTGGACTGCCAGGCCCGGCGGGAACATCCCGCTACGACCCTTACTATTTAAATAGTGCAGTATTAAATAGCGCACTATTTATTGAATCTAACAATAGCGGGCATCGCCCGCCACTTCAGAGACTTGCGCTCAGCTTCTCCCGCAGCGCATGCAGCGTTTTCATCATACCTTGCGCCTCTTCCAGCGAACACTGCGCGGCGCCCGCGATCGAATGCGGCACGGCCTCGGCCTGCGCGCGCAGTTCGCGGCCCTGGCGAGTCAGGCCGACGATCACCTGGCGCTCGTCTTCCACGGCGCGCTTGCGCGTCACCAGGCCCGCTGCCTCCAGCCGCTTGAGCAGCGGCGTCAGCGTCGCGGAATCCAGGAACAGGCGGTCGCCGATATCCGTTACCGTAATCTCGTCGCCCTCCCACAGCACCAGCATCACCAGGTACTGCGGATAGGTCAGGTCCAGCCCGCGCAGCAGCTTGCGATACACCTTGTTCATCGCCAGCGAAGTCGAGTACAGGGCAAAGCACAGCTGGCTGTCCAGCAACAGCGGATTGAATGCGGCCTTGGCTTTGGATCGAGATTTCATTGCGCAATATTAAATAGCGCACTATTTATCGTCAAGGGCTTTTTTTGATTGGCCGGCCGGCGCCTTAGGCCGGCTCGCCCTCGGCTGTGCCGCGGTCCGACCCGTAGTGTTTCAGGCCGTCCAGGTCCAGCACCCGCACCGCCCCGTATTCCACATTGAGCAGCCCGGCATCTTCCAGCTTGCGCAGCGCCTGATTGGCGCGCTGCCGCGACACCCGGGCCAGATAGCCTACCTCTTCCTGCGTAATCGCCAGGCGCATGCCCATGCCGGGGTACAGCAAAGGGTTGAAGAGTTCGGCCAGGCAGCGGGCCACGCGCGCATCCGGATCCAGCAGGCGGTCGTACTCCGCCTTGCCGATGAACTGCGCCACGCGTTCGTTCAATTGGTGGAGCAGATAGCGGTTGAACGGGATGCTGCTGTCCAGCAGCCAGTCGAACGTGGCGGCCGGCAGGCGCGCCACCACCGAATCCCGCAGCGCAACGATGTCGTACTTGCGGACCTCGCGCTTGAGCAGCGAGCCCTCGCCGATCCAGCCGCCCGCAGGCACGCCGGTCAGCGACGCCACCTTGCCTTCGGCGTTGCCTACCGACACCTTGACCAGCCCCGCCAGCACCCCTATCCAAGCCTGTGCGAGTTCACCTTTGCGCTCTATGATCGACCCGGCAACCACCTGCTGCACGGTAAGGTCCCGCTCGACGCGTTCTTGCTGATCGCGGCTGAGCACGCGAAACCAGGCGGCGGCGAGTTGCAGGGAGTCGGCTAGCTGCATCGGGAATACCCTAAAAGTTCCTTGAATGTCGCGATGGTGACAGTTGGTAGCAACCCAACCTTATACCTTAACTCCTGCCGTAAATCTAAAACCAACTGGTCAAGCGCTTCATCGCCATCGCCGCTCTCGCGGACTGCCGGCCCGATGCGCCCAAACCGGAGGAGACATCGTGGCACATACATCGCCCGCATCTGCACGGATGCCGGCTGCGCTGGATACCTTTCCAGCGCTGCTGTTCACGCATGCCAGCGTTCGCGGGTCGCGGCCCGCCATACGCGAAAAAGATCTGGGGATCTGGCAAACCCTTACATGGTCCGAAGTGGCGGAGCATGTCCGGCACGTCGCGCATGGCTTGGCCGCGCTGGGCATCAAGCCGGGCATGCATGTGGCGGTCATCGGCGAGAACCGCCCGCGCCTGTACATGGCCATGATGGCCGCGCAGTCGCTGGGCGCCATCCCCGTGCCGCTCTACCAGGACGCGGTCGCCCAGGAAATGGTCTACGTGCTGCAGGACGCCGAGATCAGCGTGGCCATCGTCGAAGACCAGGAACAGGTCGACAAGATGCTCGAAGTCCTCGAGCAATGCCCAGCGCTCAAGCACGTGGTGTACGACGATCCGCGCGGCCTGCGCCACTACACCGACCCCATGCTGCGCTCGTATGAACAGCTGGAAGAGCTCGGCCGCGAGTACGCCGGCCAGCATCCGGGCTTCTTCGAGCAAGCCGTCGCCGCCGTGCAGCCGCAAGATCCGGCCGCCATGTTCTACACCTCGGGCACCACCGGCAAGCCGAAGGGCGTAGTGCTCACGCACCATGCGTTGATCGACCGCGCCCGCGCCGTTTCCGAAATGGAAAAGCTGACCGACCAGGAAGACGTGCTGGCCTACCTGCCGCCCGCCTGGATCGGCCAGAACATGTTCTCGTATACGCAGCTGCTGGTTACGGGCTTTACCGTGAACCATCCCGAATCGCCCGATACCGTGTCGATCGACATGCGCGACATTGGCCCCACCTACTACTTCGCGCCGCCGCGCGTGCTGGAGGGCCTGTTGACGCATGTGATGATCCGCATGGAGGACGCGGGCCTGATCAAGCGCAAGCTGTTCGCGGCCTGCATGAAGCTCGCGCGCCGCGTGGGCA
>JALDYL010000104.1:0-16747 GCA_032153965.1 Achromobacter sp.
TGGGCAGTCTGGGCGACCGGGCAGTGGTCTACGACGGTAAGGCAGGCGATCCCAAGACGCTGATCACCTTGGCCGGCCCGACATCGACGGACGGAGGCACCACAGGCGGCACCAAGCTTACCAACCTGGCGCGCGGGGCGGTATCGGCCACCAGTACCGATGCGGTGAATGGATCGCAACTCCACGACACCAATCAGGACGTGTTGCGGATGGGCGATACGATGACGAACTTGGGGGACACCTTGACGACCATGGGTGATAAGTTTACGAACCTGACCGGAGACGTTAACAAGATCAGCAAGGTCGACAATGGCCTGGGCATCCGCTATGCGCGGACCAACGAGTCTGGGCTGACGGAAGACGACGCGTATGCGCAGGGCGTGGGCAGCACGGCGCTGGGTTATGGCGCGCGGGCCACGGCCGACAACGCGCTGGCGCTGGGCCGCGATGCCGTGGCGAGTCAGGCGGGGAGCGTGGCGCTGGGTTCTGGCTCCGTGTCCGCCCGGGCGTTGGCGCCGACCACGGGCAATCTTGCCATAGGCAGCGGCGGCGCCCTGGTGCCTTTCAACACTGCGGATCTCACCTTGCTGGGCGAGGTGTCAGTGGGCCACGACGGTGCATATCGCCAGATCACCAACGTGGCGGACGGTACCGATCAGCACGATGCCGTGACCTTGCGGCAGTTGACCGGCGCGATCGGATCCTTGACGACCACGGGCACGCAGTACTTCCACGCCAATTCGGCGGCGCCCGATTCGCTGGCCACGGGTGTGGAAGCGATAGCCATCGGACCGCAGACGGTGGTCAACGGCGATCGCGGCCTGGGGATAGGCGATCGGGCCGTGGTGGATCAGAGCGCGCCTGGCGGCATCGCCCTGGGGCAGCAGGCGCGCTCGACGTCGGCTGATGGCATCGCGATGGGGACGCAGGCGTTGGCCGATGCGGTACAGGGAGTGGCTCTGGGCGCGGGCAGCAAGGTCATCGCGGGCGGCGGCGTCGCGCTCGGCGCCGGGTCGATCGCCAAGGTGGTGGGCGGGGCGGCGGGGTACTTGCCGCCGGGCGCCGATGGCGCGGCCGTGAATGCCACGCGCAGCAAACTGGCGGCGCTGTCGGTGGGCGATGTCGATGCCGGCAACTTCCGGCAGATCACCGGGGTGGCTGCGGGCACGGTGGATTCCGACGCCGTGAACGTCAGCCAGTTGAAGGCGCTGGCCTCGAACGTGAGCGGACTCGACGCGGGTGGCGTGAAGTACGACCTCAATCCGGACGGGGCCATCAACTACGGCATGGTGACCTTGAACCCTGGCGGCTCCGCGACTGTGCTGAGAAACGTGGCGCGGGCCGCGTTGTCGGCGGACAGCACGGACGCAGTCAATGGCTCGCAGCTGTTCGAGACCAATCAGTACGTCAAGTCGATAGGCGATACGGTCGATAACTTCACCAAGGGCGGCGGGGGGATCAAATACTTCCATGCCAACGGCGGGGCCTCGGCGATGCTGCCCGATTCGCAGGCCAAGGGCCTGGGAAGTATCGCAATGGGACCGGGCGCGGCAGCCAATGGCGGCAACTCGGTGGCCTTGGGCAACGGCGCGGCGGCGGGCCAGGACGGCGACGTGGCGCTGGGCGCAGGCGCCGTGGCGGACAGGGGCGCGGAGAGCTATGCCGGCAAGTACTCGGATGCGCAAAATAAGTCGGCGGGGACGGTGTCGGTGGGTTCGGCGGGCGCGGAACGCACGCTCAGCAACCTGGCCGACGGCCGCCAGGCCACGGATGCCGTGAACCTTCGGCAACTGGATGGCGCGCTCAAGCAGGCCAACGACTACACCGACAAACGCCTGCAGGAGGTGGCAGGCAATGTGCTCCAGGTCGGTGACCAGCTCACCGCGCTGGATGAGCGCGTGACCGGCGTCGAAGGCGATGTGAAGAACATCAGCAATGGCGCCGCCGGCATGTTCCAGACCAGCCAGGAGGAAAAGGCGGCCAAGCCCCCCAAGGCCAGCGGCGTCAACTCGGCGGCGGGCGGCGCGGGCGCCGTGGCTTCGGGCAAGAACAGCACCGCGATCGGCAACGGCGCCCAGGCGTCGGGAGCGGGGGCGACGGCGCTGGGCAATGGCAGCAAGGCATCGGGCAGCAATGCCGTGGCCCTGGGCGCGGGTTCCGTCGCCGAGCGCGACAACACGGTGTCGGTTGGCGCTGCGGGATCGGAGCGCCAGATCGCGAATGTGGCGCGCGGCACTGCGGGTACCGACGCGGTCAACCTGAACCAGCTGCGGGAAATCGAGAGCGGCATGAACAACCAGGTGGCTGGCTTGCGCAAGGACGTGCAGGGCTTGGACAACCGCTTGAGCGCGGGCGTTGCCTCCGCCATGGCGATGTCTGCATTGCCTCAGGCCTATCTGCCCGGCAGGAGCATGTTCAGTATGGGCGGCGGCGCGTGGCGCGGTGAAAGCGGCTTCGCGATGGGGCTGTCCACGGTGTCCGATAACGGCAGGTGGGTGGTGAAAGGCCTGGCTAGCAGCACGTCGCGCGGCGATTACGGCGCGAGCGTGGGAGTGGGGTATCAATGGTGAGCATATGCAGCACGAACGCAGGCCCGCGGCCAACCGCCGCATCCTCCACGATTCACGAGAGGTATACAGCCATGACACGTCGCATCATTCTTCCCGCCTTGATCGCATCGAGCGCCTTGCTGGCCGCCTGCCAGCCCATGGCGGCCCAGAAGGGCGCCGCTGCCGCGCCGCGCGCGGCCCAGCCCGCGCAGGCCGCGCAAGAGACCGCCGCGCAGACGCGAAGCGCGGCGCCGGCGGTCGAGTTCCGCCTGGCGCAGGATAAGCCGGGCGCCGATCTGCGCGAGCTGCGCATGCCTGACAAGACCTACTACTTCTTGCTGGCGCCCGCGCTCACCCGGGCCGACCTGAACGCTGCCACGCCGATGAAGACCAGGGAGGGGCAGCCTTTCGTGAGTCTGCGCTTTACGCCTCCCGGCGCGCAGAAGCTGGCGCAGATCGGCCGCCAGTATTCAGGCAAGTGGCTGGTCTTCACCATAGACGGCAAGCTGGTGGGCGTGCCGCGCATCGCCGGCCCCATGGACCAGGGCATCCTGAACCTGACGATGAACTCGGAAGAGCAGGCGATCAACGTGGCGCAAGCCATCCTGGGAGAGGTGCAGTAGCGCCGGCATGGCCGCGCTAGCCGACCGCCCCGTATATGCGGCGCGCGTCGGCGGCCGTGGCCAGCGGACGGCCCAGCGCCTGCGCGCCCTGCGCGGCTTGCAGCACCAGCGCCGAATTGCCCGGCGCGGTGCTGCCGTCGCGCAGCTTGAGGTTGTTCTCGAAGCCCACGCGCATGTGGCCGCCGAACGCCGCTGCCGTGGTGACGCAGGCGTTTTCCTCGGGGCCGAAGGCGCAGACCGCCCAGGGCAGGGACTGGTCGTAGGCGGCCAGGAAGGGCAGCAGGTCGTAGGCCGACGAGGTTTGGCCAGCGCTGTAGCGGCCCAGCACGAACAGCACCGACCACGCTCCCGGAGGCACCAGGCCGCGCGCGCGCAGCGCCAGCCAGCGGCGCACGTCGCCTTCGTCGTACAGGATGATCTGCGTCATGATGCGGCGTTCGGCGATCCAGGCCAGGAACGCCGCCAGCTCGGATTCGGGGATGTCCGGCACGGCGATTTCACGCAGTCCGATGGACACGGCCTCGGGCTGCAATTCGCGCACCAGCGCGATCTGCTCGGCCGCCTGGTAGACGCCGGCGGCTTCGCTGGTCACCTGCACCAGCAGTTCGTCGCCCACGGCGCCGCGCACCGCGGCCAGGGCGTCGCGGTAGGCCTGTGCATCCAGCAGGTGGCTGCCATCGGGCTTGCGCACATGCATGTGCATCATGGCGGCGCCGGCGTCCAGGCAGGCGCGCGCTTCGCGCGCCAGGGCCTCGGCGGTGAGCGGCACGGCTGGATGGTCGGCGGCCTTTTTATAGGCGCCATTGGGCGCCACGGTGATGATGACGGGCGAGTCGGCCAGCGCGGCGCGGGGCAGGGGGGCGCTGCTCACGGCTTGATCTCCGGCAGTTCGGGCGCAATCAGGTCCAGGCCCGCGCGCAGCAGGCGGTCGTAGCGCGCGCGCTCGGCGGCGATGGTCTCCGGCGTCCAGGTGTAGAAACCTTCGCCCGTCTTCATGCCGTGGCGGCCGTCCTGGGCGCGTTCGGTCAGGCAACGCGCCGGTTCGCTGGCGTTGCAGAAGGTGGGATACATGGTGGCGCCGGCGGCGGCATGCACGTCGATGCCCGCATGGTCGCGCTGCATCACGGGGCCGGCCGCCAGGAAGCGGAAGCCGAAGCCGAAGCGCACCGCGGCGTCCACGTCTTCCGGCGAGGCGATGCCGCGGTCGATCAGGTCGAAGGCTTCGCGCGACAGCGCGTGCTGCAGGCGGTTGGCCAGAAAGCCCGGCAGGTCCTGGCGCACCTTCACCGGCACGCTGCCGCAGCGCCGCATGAATTCGATCAGCGTGTCGGCGCAGGCGTTGTCGCTGGCTGCGCCCAGCACCACTTCCACCAGCGGCACCAGATGCGCGGGCATGAAGAAGTGCAGGCCCAGCATGCGGCCGCGCGTATCCAGGCCCTGGCTGATGGCGCTGATCGGGAAGCTGGAGCTGTTGCTGGCCAGGACGGCGTCGGGCCGGGCGCGCCGCGCCAGGTCCGCGAACAGCGCCTGCTTGATGTCCAGGCGTTCGGGGATGCACTCGATGACCAGGTCCACGCCGGACCAGTCGACGTCATCCAGGCTGGCGGCGGTGGACAGCAGGGCGGCGTTTGCCTGCCGGCCTATGGTCTTGAGGTTTTCCGCGACACGGGCGGGCAGGCCTGTCGCGCGTTCGGCGTTCGATTCGATCACTGTCGTGCGGCAGGCCGCGCGGGTCAAGACCACGGCAACGTCGGCTCCCATGGTGCCGCCGCCCACCACCACCGCATGCGCCGCGCCCGGATTGGGCAGCGCTATCGCGTCCGTCTGCATGGTTTGCTCCTATATATCTGAAACTACGCTGGCGGTGAGTGTAGAGAAGCCGCTTTGATTGATGAATCAGATTTTTTGGATAGAATGATCTGATATATAGATCAATAGGGAGGCTAGGCCCGGCATGCAGATCAATCTTTCGATGCGCGATATCGATACCACGCTGGTGCTGGGCCGCACGCTCAACTTCCGCCAGGCCGCCGCGCAGCTGCACCTGTCGCAATCGGCCCTGTCCACCCAGATCCAGCGCATCGAAGACGCGCTGGGCGTGCGGCTGTTCGACCGCACCACGCGCACCGTGCGCCTCACAGCCGCCGGCGAGGTCTTCATGCAGCAGGCCGCCGCCCTGCAAGCGGCCTTCCGCGACGCCATCGCCGCCGTCAGCGGCATCGTCAACGCGGAGCAGGGCCAGGTGTCGGTGGCGGCCTTGCCCTCGATCGCCGCCCGCTTGTTGCCGCGCGTGCTCATGGCCTATCGCCAGGCCCATCCGCTGGTCGCCCTGAAGGTGCGCGATACCTTGTCGGGGCCGGCCTTCGACCTGGTGCGGGCGGGCGAGGTCGATTTCGCCCTGACCGCTGCGGACCCGCAGCATGCCGACCTGCACTACGTGCCGCTCATGTCCGACAGCTTCCTGCTGCTGATCCCGCAAGCCCATCCGCTGGCGCGCGCCCGCGGTCCGCTGCGCTGGGCCGACACGGCGGATGCGGCGCACGTGTCCATGGTGCAGCCCAGCAGCGTGCGGCAGTACACGGAATGGGCCTTCCTGCAGAACCGGATCCGCTTCACGCCCGTGTTTGAAGCCGTGCACCTGACCACCATCGTCGCCATGGTCGAATGCGGATTCGGCGTTGCCGCGCTGCCCGAGATCGCCGCCGGCGCGGTGGCGCAAAACGGCATCGTGCAGCGGCCGCTGATCGGCCCCGTGGCCGAACGCTCCATCGGGCTGGTGACCGCGCGCAACCGCAGCCTGTCGCCGGCCGCGGCGGCCCTGGTGCAGACTTTGAAGGAGTATTTGGCGGAACAGGCGCGCTAGCTTGCGCAGCCCTCCGTCCGGTTCCGCGCGGGGCGGTTTTGATTTCACGCAAGCGTCCGCAGCGCGCCCCTCGACAGGCGGGGGCCGGTGGTATTATCCTCAGTGCACTAACTAAATTGGAGCTGCCTCAACGTGCCGGATGTACAGAAAAAGACGACGTCCCAGAAGCGCGTCGCAACTCATAAGACAGACAGCATGATCTTCGATCCGGCCAAGCAGGTGCTTTGGTCGCGTCCCGGCTATCTGGTGCGGCGCCTGAACCAGATCCACTACGCCATGTTCTACGAGGAGTGCAAGACACAGAACGTGACGCCGGTGCAGTATGGCGTGCTGACCGCGCTGTCGCTCAGCCCCTGGCTGGACCAGACCGCCATCGGCATGGAGCTGGGACTGGACCGCACCACCACCGCGGACGTGGTCAAGCGGCTGCAGGAACGCGGTCTGGTGGAACGGCGCGTCAATCCCAACGACAAGCGCTCGCGCCAGGCCGTGATCACGCAGGAAGGCTTGCGCATCATGGGCATTCTGCAGGAAGGCATGGCCCGCGCCCAGCAGCGCCTGCTGGAGCCGCTGTCCACGCGCAACCAGGAAATCTTCATGAAGCTGCTTTCCACCCTGGTGGAAGCCAACAACCAGTACAGCCGCACCACGCTCAAGCCCATGTAGGGCAGGGGCCGGGCGGCCGGTCTCAGCCTTGCAGCGCGCTGGCTTGCGGCGCGCTGCGGGCGGTCTCGGCGTCCCCCAGCGTGTTGCGGACCCAGATCAGTTCGGCGGCGATCGCGACCGCTATTTCGGCTGGCGTCTTGCTGGCGATGCGCAGGCCCACCGGGCCGTGCAGGCGCGCGATCTGGTTGTCATCCAGGTCGAACAGCCGCAGCCGTTCGCGGCGTTTTTGCTGGTTGGCGCGCGAACCCAGCGCGCCCACGTAGAAGGCCCGCGATTTCAGCGCTTCCAGCAAGGCCATGTCGTCGAGCTTGGGGTCGTGGGTGACCGCCACGATGGCGGTGCGTTCGTCGGTGCCGATCTCGAGCACCGCGTCATCCGGCATGCTGGTGATCAGCGTAGTCCGGGACAAGTTCCAGTCGCCGTGGAATTCCTCGCGCGGGTCGCAGACCGTGACGTGGAAATCCAGCGTGGCGGCGATGTTGGCCAGCACCTGCGCGGTCTGGTTGGCGCCGATGATGAGCAGCCGCCAGCGCGGGCCGTACACGCTGCGGAAGATGCGGCCGTCGAAGTCCGGGCCATCGGCCGGGCTGGCGGCAGACACCGAGCTGCTGCCGTCCTGCAGGTCCACCGTGCGCTGGATCAGGCGATGGCCGCGGATGGCTTGCAGCACCAGGTCCAGCCATTGCGTGTCGCGCAGCGGTTCGCTGATCAGGCGCAACGTGCCGCCGCAAGGCAGGCCGAAGCGCGCGGCTTCGTCGCGGGTGATGCCATAGGTCAGGCGCGCGGGAGCATCCTCCAGCGTGCCTTCGCGGGCGCGGCATATCAGGTCGTCCTCGATGCAGCCGCCGGAAACCGAACCGACCATGCGGCCATCCTCGCGCAGGGCCAGCATGGCGCCGGCCTGGCGCGGGGCCGAGCCCCAGGTCTGCACCACGGTCACCAGATGCACGCGGCTGCCCGCGGCCACCCAGTCCCGCGCATGTTGCAATACGTCCAGATCCAGAGCGTTCATCGGCTTCTCACAGTGAAAGGCCGGGGCGCTGCCACGGCTTATATTCACTATACTGATGATCATGGCGAATGTCTCTAGTGTCTATCCCTACCCGAACCCTGTACGCGTCGGCATCCTGCTGGCGGCGGGGCAGGGCTCGCGCTACGCCGCGCAGCGGCCGGGCGCCGACAAGCTGCTGGCGACCTTGCCGCAAGGGGTGTGCGTGGCGGCGGCCAGCGCCCGGACGCTGCGCGCGGTGGTGGACATGGTCGTCGCCGTGGTGCGTCCCGGCAGCGCCGCCCTGGCCGGATTGCTGCGGGCGGAAGATTGCCGGGTGCTGGAGACGGACCGGGCGGGCGAGGGCATGGGCGCCAGCCTGGCCGCCGCGGCGCAGTATCTGCAGGGCTTGCCCGCCACGCCGGACACCGTGCTGGTGGCCTTGGCCGACATGCCCTGGATCCGCCGCGCCAGCCTGGACGGCGTGCTGGACGCGCTGCTGCACGCGCCGATGGCCGCGCCCTCGTACCAGGGGCAGCGCGGCCACCCCGTGGGATTCCGCGCCGAACTATTGCCGCAACTGGCGGCCTTGAGCGGGGACGAAGGCGCGCGGCGGCTGCTCAGGCAGCCCGGCCTGCAGCTGATTCCGATGGATGATCCTGGCGTGTTGCGCGATGTCGACACACCCGCCGACCTGGACGACGCCGGCTGAACGCCGCCCGCTGGCAAGGCCGCCGCGGCGGCCTTTTTCATGCGCTCCGGGATTTCCCTAATTTGTCAGTACGCTGACTATAAAGTCAGTATACTGACGTAAATTCGGAAGCCTGCGCAGGGCTGTTCCCAATGGGAAAGCGGCTGCGCGCGATTCCGGTAGTTCCGATGTAATAGTCAGTGTACTGATAAACAATGCTGACGCGCCGTGGCAGGACAGGGTCCGCGCCATCAAACTGGGAGTAGGGGAATGAGCAAAGTACGCAAGATCGCGTTTGAGGAGCACTACACCGCGGTCGGATTCAAGGACTATTCGAAGAGCTTCGCGCAGCACATCGATCCCGCCGTGCTGGCCGACCTGGCCGCGCGCCTGGTGGATTTCGACGAAGTCCGGCTGGGCGAAATGGACCGGGGTGGCATCGACTACGTCATTCTGTCGCAGACCGGACCGGGCGTGCAGGCCGAAGCCGACGCCGCGGTGGCGCTGCGCCGCGCCAAGGAGAACAACGACTTCCTGGTCGAGCAGGTGGCCCGGCATCCGACGCGCTACGGCGCCTTCGCCACCGTGCCCATGCACGATCCGCTGGTCGCCGCCGCCGAACTCGAGCGCTGCGTCAAGCAGCTGGGCTTCAAGGGCGCCCTGATCAACGGCCACACCAATGGCGTGTACTACGACGGCCGCGCCTACGACCCGTTCTGGGAAAAGGTGCAGGAACTGGACGTGCCCGTCTATCTGCACCCATCCGACCCCTACGTCATTCCGCAGGCCTATTCGGGCCACCCGGAACTGGTGGGCGCGTGCTGGGGCTGGGGCGTCGAAACCGCCACCCATGCGCTGCGCCTGCTGTTTGGCGGCGTGTTCGACCGCTACCCCGGCGTCAAGCTGATCCTCGGCCACATGGGCGAGGGTCTGCCGTTCCTGCGCTGGCGCTTCGACAGCCGCTTCGCGGTCTATTCGCACGGCATCAAGCTGGCGCGCGCGCCTTCCGAATACCTGGGCAGCAATATCCTCATCACCACCTCGGGCGTCTGTTCGCCTCCCACGCTGACCGCCGCCATCGCCGAAATGGGCCGTGAGGCGGTGATGTTCTCGGTCGACTATCCCTACGAATCGACCGCGCTGGCCGTGGAATTCATCGAGCAGACGCCGATGGACGACGTCACCCGCGAACTGATCTGCAGCGGCAACGCGCGGCGCCTGTTCAAACTCTGAGCCCGGCCTGGGAGACTGACATGAGCAACTTCCTGTACGGCGGCAACGTCCATGCCAATGGCATCCGCCAGCATTATCTGCGCTATGGCGGCGAACGCGGCGCGGGGCGCGATCCCGTCATCATCGTGCCGGGCATCACCAGCCCCGCAGTCACCTGGGGCTTCGTCGGCGAGCGCTTCGGCGCCGCTTTCGACACCTACGTGCTGGACGTGCGCGGCCGCGGCCTGTCCGAAGCCGGCGCGGCGCTGGACTACAGCCTGGATGCGCAGGCCGCCGACGTGCTGGCCTTTGCCGAGGCGCTGGGCCTGGCGCGCTACAGCGTGGTCGGCCATTCGATGGGCGGGCGCATCGGCGTGCGCGCCGGGCGCGGCAAGCCTGCCGGCCTGAGCCGCCTGGTCCTGGTGGACCCGCCGGTGTCCGGTCCCGGCCGCCGGCCGTATCCCGCCAAGCTGCCCTGGTACGTCGATTCCATGGCGCAGGCGCGCCATGGCATGGACGCCGAGGCCATGCGCGCGTTCTGCCCGACCTGGACCGAGGAACAGCGCCAGCTGCGCGCGGAATGGCTGCACACCTGCGACGAGCGCGCCATCATCCAGAGCTTCGAAGCCTTCCAGAGCGACGACATCCACGCCGACCTGCCGCTCCTGGGCGCGCCAGTCCTGCTGATCACGGCGGAACGGGGCGATGTGGTGCTGGACGACGACGTGGCCGAAATCCAGCGGCTGGCGCCCGGCACGCTGCATCACCGCGTGCCCGCCGCCGGCCACATGATTCCGTGGGACAACGAGGAAGGCTTCTACGCGGCCTTCGGCGATTTCCTGGGTGCGCCGCTGGCGCGTCCATAACGTGCGGCACCAGCTGGCAAGGAGGGCATCATGCCTATAAGCGACTACGAAATGGTGAAGGCCTGGCAGCAGGTGCTGACCCTGTCCAAGCTGCAAGCGGGGCAGACCGTCACGGTGCTGACCAGCGCCGCGACTCATCCGCAAACCCTGTCCACGGCGCTGATCGCGACGCAAGCCATGGGCGCCATCGTGAACCGCCTGGACCTGCCGCCCATCAACGGCGAGCGGGCGCTGAGCCGGGACTCGCTGGCTTATCTGGGGACCACGCCGCTGACCGGCAACAAGGCCGCGATCGCGGCCTTGAAGGAAAGCGATCTGGTGCTGGACCTGATGACGCTACTGTTCTCGCCGGAACAGCACGAGATCCTGGCCGCGGGCACCAAGATCCTGCTGGCGGTGGAGCCGCCGGAAGTGCTGGCGCGGCTGGTGCCGACCGAAGCCGACCGAGCGCGGGTCAAGGCGGCGGCCGCGCGCATCGGCGCGGCGCGCGAGATGAGCGTGGTGTCGGAAGCTGGCACGGACCTGCGCTGTCCGTTGGGAGAGTTTCCGGCCATCAGCGAGTACGGCTTCGTCGACGAGCCGGGGCGCTGGGACCATTGGCCCAGCGGCTTTGTGCTGACCTGGCCGAACGAGGGCGGCGCCCGCGGCAAGATCGTGATCGACGTCGGCGACATCCTGCTGCCGCAGAAGCTCTACGTGCGCTCGGCGATCGAGCTGACGGTCGAAAACGGCTACGCCACGCGCATCGACGGCGGCGTGGACGCGGAATTGCTGCGCGAATACGTGGCCTCGTTCAAGGATCCCGAAGCCTACGCGATTTCGCACATAGGCTGGGGCCTGCAGCCGCGCGCGCACTGGACCACGCTGGGCCTGTACGACCGCGAAGCCACCATAGGCATGGACGCGCGGGCCTACGAGGGCAATTTCCTGTTCTCGCTGGGCCCCAACAACGAGGCCGGCGGCAACCGCACCACCACCTGCCACATCGACATCCCCTTGCGCGCCTGCACGGTGCGGCTGGACGGGGAAGACGTGGTGCGCCAGGGCAGGGTGCTGGACGGCGCCGGTCCCCAGGCTTAACGCGCAATCACCGTACTAGGAGTTCCCTACATGAATGACGATATCTCGGCCTACGCGCGCCAGGGCTTCGGCGCCGCAATGGCGCCCAAGGCGCCCTACGGCCTGCTGATCGTGGACCTGGTCAACGGCTTTGCCGATCCGGCGGTGTTCGGCGGCGGCAACATTCCCCAGGCCATCGAGCAGACGGTGGGCCTGCTGGCGCATGCGCGCACGCAGGGCTGGCCGGTGGCGCACAGCCGCATCGTGTTCGCCGACGACGACGCGGACCACAACATCTTCACCCTGAAAGTGCCGGGGATGCTGACGCTGAAGGAAGCGGACCACAACAGCGCCATCGTGCCGCAACTTGCGCCCGCGACCGGCGAACTGGTGGTGCGCAAGACGGTGCCCTCGGCATTCTTCGGCACCAGCCTGGCGGCCTGGCTGTCGCAGCGCGGGGTGCGGACGCTGCTGGTGGCTGGCGCGGTCACCAGCGGCTGCGTGCGGGCCAGCGTGGTGGACGCCATGCAGTACGGCTTCCGGCCGCTGGTGGTGTCGGATTGCGTGGGCGACCGCGCCATCGGCCCGCATGACGCCAACCTGTTCGACATGCAGCAGAAGTACGCCACCGTGCTGACTCGGGACGAGGCGGTGCGCGCCACGCAGGCCTGAACCGGCGCGGCATGCCGGCACAAAAAAAGGGTTGCGCCGCAAGGCGCAACCCTTTTTCATTGGCGCTGCCCGCAGCTAGACGGGATAGACCAGGTCGTTGGCCAGGATGGTGGTGTCATACACCACCTGCCGTTCCTTCAGCTTGAGCACGCCGTCCTGCCGCGTATGGCGGTCGTAGTAGGTGCCGGCCAGGTGTAGCGTGGTGGGGCCTTCCACCAGCGTCTGCATCAGCATGAACGCCGCCTGGGACTCGATCTCGCCGTCGGCGGATTCGCTGATGACGCGGGTATTGCTGACCAGGTGCAGCATGTAGCGCGGGGCGAACATCTGGGTGCGCGAGATGGCCACGGCGCGGTCGTGCATCATGGCACGGCCCTCGGAGTACACCAGGCCGACGGGCAGGCCCAGCTCGGCATTCTCGCGCGCCGTGACGCGGTACAGGCCGTCCTCGGTGAAGAAGTCCGGCCAGGCCTCGACCTGGCCCGCGTCCAGGGCGGCGCAGTAGTCGGCGTGGAATTCCTCGATTTCCTGGCGTAGCGCAATGGCGCGCGCGGGGTCGATCTTGCGGGGGGAGTATTCGAATCGGGTTCTCATGTTTCCTGGTTCCTGCCTCAGAAGCCCATCACGCCGCGGTAATAGCTGTACATGGAGCGGATCGCGGCTTCCGAGATCAGCGTGTTGGAGGTGCCTTGCTTGCCGGATTCCAGCTTCAGCACGTTGACGTCGGTGCTGGCGCGGCGCACGCCTTCCTGCACGAACTTCATGGCTTCATTGTCTTCCAGGCCGAGAAAGCCCGCCGGGCCCATCAGGTTGCCCTGGCGCAGGCGGTGGCGTTCCATCTCGGGCGTATCGTCCTCGTAGCCGAACATGGTCCATTGCATGATCATGCTGTCGGGCCCGTTGGGCACGATCTGGCGCACGCCCAGCGTGTTCATTTCGCGTTGCACGATCAGGTTGGGCCACACCGTCTGCATGGTGACCGACCAGGGCGAATCGAATTCCTTGACGAATTCCAGGAAACGGTCGTCCTGCAGGTGCAGGCCGTCATGGAAGGAGCGCATCTCCTTCTTGTTCTCTTCGCTGACGCTGGCGTACTTGTCCTCGCTCTTGGCCGAGGCCATGGTGCCGTGGCGGCCGTGCACCGGGTCGACCAGCATGGCGGACTTGTTGCCGGCCACCAGCAGGCCGAACACCACCAGGAAGGAATGCAGCAGGGTCGCGTGGTACGGGTCCTTCAGGTTCTCGTGGTACATCTTCCAGTTGCACGGCAGCTCGTTGCGGTAGTAGCCGTGGATCTTGAGCTTCTTGCCCGGGAAGACGGTGTCGAAATCGGCCAGGATCTCGGGCGTCAGGTATTCCTCGATCGGCTCGACCTCGTCGCTGTAGGACGCGAAGATGACGCCATTGCGGGTGGTGACGCGCAGCTTGCGCAGGCCGTGGTCTTCGTTCTTGAAGTCCTTGGGCATGCCGCCCTCGCGGTTGACGCCGCGCTTGAAGGGAATGCCCTGCAGATTGCCCTTCAGGTCGTAGGACCACTGGTGGTAGGGGCAGACGAATTCCTTGGCGTTGCCCTGGCTGTTGCGGCAGAACTCGGCGCCGCGGTGCGCGCAGCGGTTCTCGAAGACATTGACCGAGCCGTCTTCGGCGCGCGACACCACCACCGGGGTGGGGCCGACGTAGGACCGCTTGTAATCGCCCGGATTCGGCAGCTCGGCCTCCAGGGCCACGTAGTTCCAGGTCTTGCCGCGGAAGATCTTTTCCACTTCCTGGTCATAGACGGCGCGGCTGGTATAGACCCAGTCCGGGATGTAGTGCAGCGCGTCTTCCGGCCAGACACAGTCGGCCAGGGCAGCGTCCTTGGACGCCACCGTGAGGCCGATGACGGTTTGTGATTGATACATGAAAAGCTCCTGTCGATGCGGGGGCGGTAATGGGGTTCAGGACGCGGCGGCGTTCTGCTGGCAGGCCTTCACCAGCGGTTTGAGCGCCACGCTTTCGTCGGCATAGCGCTGCGGGTCGATGGCTATGCCCTGTTCGAACAGCACGCGCAGCTGGCGCAGGTCGCCGCCGGCGTTGATGGCGATGGCATGCACCGGCACGCCGTCGCGGTGGCCCAGCCAGATGAACTTGGGCGCGTCGGCCTGCGCTTGCGGTACGCCGCGGCAGGCGTACACCAGGTCAGGCTGGGGCAGGCCCAGCATCTGCACATTGCAGCCGTACTGGTCCGTCCAGAACCAGGGATAGGGTTCGGCGGGAGCCGGCTTGTCCAGCATGCCGGCCGCGGCGGCGCGCGCCTGTTCATTGGCGTTCTGCCAGGATTCCAGCCGCAGGGCCATGTTCAGGTGGCGGCGGTGCTGGCTGGCGCAATCGCCGGCCGCATATATATAGGCATCGCTGCTGCGGCAGGCGGCGTCCACCGCGATGCCGCCGTTGGCGGGGTCCATCGCCAGGCCCGCCTGCGCCGCCAGCGATACGTCGGGCACCAGGCCGATGGCCACTACCACGACGTCCGCCTCTATCGCGCCGGCGTCCTGCAGTTCGATGGTGAAGCGCGCCTGGTGCCGAGCGGCGTTGTCCGCGTGAGGCTGCCAGTCGCTGCGCGCAATGCGTGCGCCCAGGCGCAGATCGACGCCGGCATGGCGGGCGCGTTCGGCCAGCCAATCCGACAGGGCAGGGGGCAGCACGCGTTCCAGCAGGCGCGGCGCGCTTTCCAGCACGGTGACTGCGGCGCCCAGCGCGCGCGCGGTGGAAGCCACTTCCAGGCCCAGGAAACCGCCGCCGATGACGGCGACGCGCGCCTGCGGCGTGAGGCTGGCGCGCAGTGCGGCGGCGTCGTCCAGCGTCCTGATGTAATGCACGCCCGGCGTGCCGCGCGGCAGGCTGGGCAGCTCGCGCGCGCGGCCGCCGGTGGCGAGCAGGCAGCGGCTATAGGGGAGTTCGCGGCCATCGGCCAGCCCGACCAGACGGCGGGCGGCGTCGATCCGCACCGCCTCGGTGCCGGTCAGCAGCGTGACACGCTGCCGTTCGTAGAAGTCCTCGGGGTGCACTGCCGTCTGGCCGTGCGCGCCGGCCGTCTGCAATACGTCCTTGGACAGGGGCGGACGCTCGTAGGGCGCATGCGCTTCCTGGCCGATCAGCGTGATGGGGCCGTCGTGCCCCAGGTCGCGCAGCGTGGCGGCCGCCACCGCGCCGGTCTGGCCGGCGCCGATGATGAGGATCGGGTCTGCGTCAGCCATGGTCAGCCCTGCATGTTGGCGTAGATGTCCTGGCCTTCGACCTTGACCGGATAGACGCGGATGCCGCTGGTGGCGGGCGCGCACATGGCCTGGCCCGTGCGGATGTCGAACCTGGCCTGGTGCAGCGGGCATTCGATGCAGCCGTCTTCCAGATAGCCGTCGGACAGCAGCGCGTAGGCGTGGGTACAGACATTGTCGGAGGCGTAGAACTCGCCTTCGCTGCGGTACAGCGCCAGCTGCTTTTCGCCGGCCGCGACGGGGATCACCTCGTCGTCTTCGGTCAGTTGGTCGGTAGAGGCAATGCGGATCCAGTTCATATCAACTCGCTCGTCAGTATGCTGAGTAATTGTCGTCAGTGTACTGCTTAAAAAAACAAGTCAGGAGCTAGGGATTTCCCCGACAGGCGACGGGTTGGAGGGCGGCAGCGCCGGCCTATTATGCACGGCGCTTGCAGCCCATGACCGCGGCGGTCCGCTATATGTAAGGAGTACCCACAAATTGCATTCGGACCAACGGAAAAATTCCGCCGAAATGAGTGGAAACCCAGGCGTTTCGCGGCTGCCGGCAGTGGGGATTTACCTTGTTGACACTCAAAATTACTGTCAGTATGCTGATCAACAATTCAGTGTGCTAACGTTTTTTTCGGATGTACGCGAGTGGCGTTGGCATGAGTTGAGGCGGGTCCAAGGGGACTCAATCGAACCAGATCGGGAGCAATGAATGCAACGACGCCGTTTCCTCGCACAAGCCGCCGGCGCAGCCGGCGCGGGCCTCGCCGCCGTCGGCGCGCCTGCCGTCGCGCAATCCGCGCCGTCAGTGCGCTGGCGCATGTCCACCAGCTGGCCCAAAAGCCTGGACACCATCTACGGCTCGGCCGAAGACCTTTGCAAGCGCGTGGCGCAGCTGACTGAAGGCAAGTTCGAAATCCGCGCGTTTCCGGGCGGCGAACTGGTGCCGGCCGCGCAGAACATGGACGCGGTCAGCAACGGCACGGTGGAATGCAACCACGTGCTGAGCACGGCCTACATCGGCAAGAACACCGCGCTGACCTTCGACACCGGCTTGTCCTTCGGCCTGAGCGCCCGCCAGCACAACGCCTGGATCCACTACGGTGGCGGCCTGACGATGCTGCGCGCCCTCTATAAGAAGTACAACATCGTCAACCACGTCTGTGGCAACGTGGGTGTGCAGATGGGCGGCTGGTACCGCAAGGAGATCAAGTCGGTTGCCGACCTGAAGGGCTTGAACATGCGCATCGGCGGCATCGGCGGCATGGTGCTGTCCAAGCTGGGCGCGGTGCCGCAGCAGATTCCGCCGGGCGA
>JALDYL010000105.1:0-16716 GCA_032153965.1 Achromobacter sp.
CTATTACCGCCACGAGTCCGCGGAGATCGGCCTGCCCATGCGCTTCTCCGTCTACATTCCGCCGCAGGCCGAACAAGGCCCGGTGCCGGTGCTGTTCTATCTGGCGGGCCTGACCTGCACGGAAGAGACCTTCATGATCAAGGCGGGCGCCCAGCGCCTGGCCGCCGAGCTCGGCGTCATGCTGGTCGCCCCGGACACCAGCCCGCGTGGCGCCAACGTGGCGGGCGAGGACGAAAGCTGGGACCTGGGCACCGGCGCGGGCTTCTATGTCGACGCCACCACCCCCGCGTGGCGCGGCCACTACCGCATGTACAGCTACGTGACGCAGGAATTGCACGGCATCGTCACGGGCGAGGCCCTGCCCGGCGACGCGTCGCGCACCGGCATCTTCGGCCACTCCATGGGTGGCCACGGCGCGCTCGTGCTGGCGCTGCGCAATCCGGGCAAGTTCCGCTCGGTGTCCGCGTTTGCGCCCATCGCCGCGCCCAGCCAGTGTCCCTGGGGCAAAAAGGCGTTCGGCGCCTATCTGGGCGACAAGTCCGAGGACTGGGCCGCCTACGATGCCTCGGCGCTGATGCGCAGCGCCGTGAACCCGTTTCCATCCGGCATCCTGATCGATCAGGGCGAGTCGGATCAGTTCCTGGCTGAACAGTTGTATCCCGAGGTATTCGAGGCGGCCTGCGCCGCTGCCGGCCAGCCGCTGGACCTGCGGCGCCAGCCGGGCTACGACCACGGCTATTACTTCATCTCGACGTTCATCGAGGATCACATCCGGTTTCACGTCGAGCGGCTTGGAAAACCGGCGCCCTGAAGGCGCGCTTCTATACTGGCGGGCCTGCCGCGGCAGGCTGCCTGCGCGCCCCGGCGCGCCGCCTGCGGTCTGTGCTCAATAGGAACGCCTGATTTGGTCAACGGAATCGCTCCCTTCGTCTGGATACTGCTGGGCGCCGTCGTCGTCCTGCTGCCCGGCATCGTCATGCTGCTGGGCCGGGGCGGCCCGCGCGACGAGCGTGGCCGCCGGATGTTCCAGTTCCGACCGGTGCGCCGCCTGTTCGGCTTGATGCTGGTGTTGCTGGGATGCGTGTCGGGCCTGCTGGCGCTGTCGCTGGTGCAGTTCTTCCGCCTGACGACCGACGAGCCGGTCGCGCACATCGCAGTGCGCCAGGTGGCCGACGGCCAGTTTCAGGTCAACGCCAGCGCGCCCGGCACCGGCGCCAAGCAGTACGTCCTTTATGGGGACCAGTGGCAGATCGATGCCCGCGTCGTGCGCTGGCGCCTGCCGGCGCTGATGGCCGGCGTGCCGCCGCTGTACCGGCTGGAACGCCTGTCGGGCCGCTATAGCGATGCGGCGCGCGAGGCCTCCGCCACGCGCTCGGTTCACGCGCTGGATGATTGGCCGGCGCCGGATCTGGCATCGCTGAAGAAGAATTTCCCGAACTGGTTCCCGTTCGTCGATGTCCAATTCGGCAGCGCCGCGTACATGCCGCTGTTCGACGGCGCCCGCTACCAGGTGCTGATGGATCCGCGTGGGGCGCTGTTCGTGCGGCCCGACGGCGAGGCCACGGCCGAGGGCCTGAAGCGCCTGGGCTGGTAGGGCAAGGCGCAGCCGCGCCCGACTGCAGGGGCCGGCCATCCGCCGGCAGGACGGGCTTGCCCTCGTAGCGGCTCCTCACCGCAAAAAATAAACGGGGACATATATAGTTCCAGGAAACTTTGACGCGCCGCAATAGTCGAATTAGCACTCCCAATACTAGAGTGCTAACATCGAATCCATGTCGTTATCCCTTCGCCATCCGGAGACCCCCGCTATGAAGCAACCCAGTACCTCGTTGGCCGCTTCCGGCAACGCCCTGGCGTTGGCCATTGCCAATCCGGGCGCACTTGGCACGATCGACGCTTATATCTCCTCGGTCAACCGCCTGCCGGTCCTGTCCGCGGAACGTGAAACCGAGCTTGGCCGCCGCCTGCGCGACCAGGAAGACCTGGGCGCCGCGCGCGAACTGATTCTGTCGCACCTGCGCCTGGTGGTGTCGGTGGCCCGCCAGTACCTGGGCTACGGATTGCCGCATGCCGATCTCATCCAGGAAGGCAACGTCGGCCTGATGAAGGCCGTCAAGCGCTTCGACCCCGAGCGCGGCGTGCGCCTGGTGTCGTTCGCCGTGCACTGGATCAAGGCCGAAATCCACGAGTACATCATCCGCAACTGGCGCCTGGTGAAGGTCGCGACCACCAAGGCCCAGCGCAAGCTGTTCTTCAACCTGCGCAGCATGCGTCCCGATGGCCAGACGCTGGATCCGGAGCAGGTCGACCACATCGCGCGCGAACTGAACGTGCGCCGCGAAGACGTCAGCGAAATGGAAGTGCGCCTGTCCGGTCGCGACATGTCGCTGGAAAACCAGGACGACGACGATGACAGCTACGCGCCCATCGCCTACCTGTCCGACGAGGGCCGCCAGGAACCCACCCGGGTGCTGGAGCGCGCCGCGCGCGACCAGCTGCAAAGCGCCGGCCTGACCGACGCGCTGCAAGCGCTGGATCCGCGTTCGCGCCGCATCGTCGAGGCCCGCTGGCTGCAGGACGACGGCGGCGCCACGCTGCACGAACTGGCGCAGGAGTTCGGCGTGTCGGCCGAGCGCATCCGCCAGATCGAAGCGGCCGCCCTGAAGAAGATGCGCGGCAACCTCGCGTCTTGAGGCGCCTCGATGGACCACGAAAGGGCCGCTATCCAGCGGCCCTTTTGCTTTTCCGGCGCCCGGCGCCTGTGCGTGAATAAATTGATACAAATTCAGGCGGAAAATTTGCGCGGCGCAAGAAACTTAATGAGGATCGCACCGCCTAACTTCATGTAGACCGCGAACTTCGGTTAGCAGTCTTGTCATCCGTCTCGGCTTCTCCTCTTTCCCCTCCCCTATGAGACGGATGCTTGCGGGGCACCATGCATACCTGGTGCCCCGTTTTTTATGCGCGCGCGCTTTGTGCGTGCCACGGAAAGGTTCGGCGAATACCGTTCGCCGCCACAGCGAAATGCGGCCTGCCTAGGCCGCCTGGGCGCGGTCGGTGGCCGTCCTGGCCCCATGCCACAGCGCGTCCTGCACGCGCCGCACGCCCGTCGCCATCGAACCGTCCTGGTACAGCTTGATCCAGCGGTAGCCCGGCGCCATGTTGTCCACCACGTGCTTGCCGTCGCGGATGCTGAACTGGAAGCAGGTCGACGGCGTGGCCAGCAGGCGCAGGTTGTGGCGGCGGCGGTCGAACTCATGGTGCACATGGCCCCACAGCAGCACGCGGACCTGCGGCCAGCGCGTCAGCAGCTTGAACAGGGCCTGCGGGTTGTCGATCATCATCGAGTCGTGCCAGTGGCTGTCGATCTGCATCGGGTTGTGATGCATGGCGATCAGCGTGTGGCGGCCCGGGGCCTCGGCCAGCGCGGCCTCCAGCAGATCGAGCTGGCTCGCGGGCAGATGGCCGGCGTTGGAGCCGGGCACGGTGGTGTCCAGCGCCACCACGCGCCAGGCGCCCACGTCGGTCACCGGAACCGACCATTGCGGCAATTCCTGGCGCATGACGGCCGGCAGGTCATGGTTGCCCGGCAGGCAGCGGATGCTGGCCTGCGCCAGGGCGGGCGCCTCGGACAGGACGCGCGCCAGCCGGCGGTAGGCCGCGGCCTCGCCGTCCTGGGACATGTCGCCGGTGGCCAGCAGCAGATCGGGGTGCTTGCCGTCCGCTTCGATCTGGCGCAGCACCGCGCGCAGGCTGGCGTCCGTGTTGACGCCCAGCATCGAGGTCTCGGGCTCGCCGAACAGATGGCTGTCGGTCAGCTGGACCAGCATGGCGGGCGCGTCGTCGCGCCGGGTCAGGGAATGGATCCGGGCCAAGTGCCGCTCCTGCAAAGTTTGTGCGATTCCACATTACCCAAAAAACATGGCGCGGCGCGTATCGCATGTCCGCATAGGGGTAACGAAACGTGCATTCTCCACGATTCCTGACGGTTTCCGCCCCGATTCTGGAGGAAAAAGCCGCTATTCTTGTGGAACTTCACACACGCTCCGCCCACAGAACATGGATGTAGGTTTTCTCGTATTCGGCCTGGCAGGTCTGCTGACGCTGGTCTGTTTCATGCCGCCCCTGGCCGGACGCCTCAAGCTGCCCTACTCGGTGCTGCTGGCCATCGTCGGCTGTCTGCTCGGCATCATCGTGCACGTGCACGGCTGGGCGCCCAGCTGGATCGGCGACTTCCTGGATTCGCTGGAACGCTTCGAGATTTCGTCCGAAACCTTCCTGATGGTGTTCCTGCCGGTGCTCTTGTTCGAGACCGCGCTGTCCATGAACGTGCGGCGCCTGATGGACGACATCGGCCCCATCCTCATGATGGCCATCGTGGCCGTGGTGGTCTGCACCGTGGTGGTCGGGGTCACGCTGGATGCCATCTCGTCCTACGGCCTGGTGGTCTGCCTGTTGCTGGGCGCCATCGTCGCCACCACCGACCCCGTGGCGGTGGTGGGCATCTTTCGCGAAGTGGGCGCGCCCAAGCGCCTGACCACCCTGGTCGAAGGCGAAAGCCTGTTCAACGACGCGGCGTCCATCGCCCTGTACTCGGTGCTGCTGGCCGTGCTGGGCGGCCATGGCGAACTCACTGCCAGCGGCATCTTCAACGACTTCATCGTGCACTTCATCGGCGGCGGCGTGGCGGGCTTCGCCATGGGCCGCCTGGCCTGCTTCCTGTTCGCCTGGCTGCGCGGCTTTCCCACCGCGGAAATCACGCTGACCCTGACACTGGCCTACCTGTCCTTCTTCATTTCCGAGCACTACCTGAACGTGTCGGGCGTGGTCGCCACGGTGATCGCCGGCCTGGTGGTCGGGTCCACCGGCCGCACGCGCATGTCGCCCACCACCTTCGAGTACCTGTCCAGCGCCTGGGAGCAGTTCGGGTTCTGGGCCAACTCGCTGATTTTCCTGTTCGCGGCCATGCTGATCCCCAAGCTGATGGCGGCGGCCGATTGGCAGGAGCTGGTCCTCGTCGCCGTGGTGTTCGTGGCGACGCTGGTGGCGCGCGCCATCGTCGTCTTCGGCCTGTTGCCCTTGCTGGGGCTGACCCGGCTGGGGACCAAGGTCAGCAATCCTTATAAGGTGGTCATGCTGTGGGGCGGCCTGCGCGGCGCCGTGTCGCTGGCGCTGGCGCTGGCCGTGACCGAGCAGACCGGCGTGGCCGAAGAGGCGCGTCAGTTCATCGCGGTGGCGACCACCAGCTACGTGCTGCTGACCTTGTTCATCAACGGCATCAGCCTGCGCCCGCTGATCCGCATGCTGGGCCTGAACCAGCTGTCGCCCGTGGAGCGCACCATCCGCAACCAGGCGCTGGCCGTGGCGCTGGAAGACCTGCAGGGCAAGACCGAAGAGGTGGCCCGGGCCGAGCATATCGGCACCGAGGTCCGCGACCGCATCCGCTCCGTGTTCGACGCCAGCCTGACCAGTGTGCACGACGGCCAGGTCAGCCAGATGACGGACGACCAGCGCGTGGCGGTGGGCCTGGCCATCGTGGCCCAGCGCGAAGAGGAAATGTTCTTCGACATCCTGAAGGCGCAGATCGTGGACTGGCGCATGGCCGAAACCCTGCTGGCGCGGGCGGAACGGCTGGAGGACGCGATCCGGCTGGGCGGCATCCCGGGCTTCGAACGCGCCATCGTCGCCGACGTGCGCTATTCCACCGGGTTCCGATTGGCCCTGCGCGTGCATTACGTGTTCGGTTTCCAGGGCTGGCTGGCGCGCGAACTGGGCCAGCGCTTCGCCAATCTGATGAGCAAGCGGTCGGTGGCGCAGCGCCTGATCGCCTTTGCGCGCGAACAGATCACGCCCCTGCTGGGCGAGGAAGCCACGCAGCGCATCGTGTCGCTGCACCAGCGCCGGCTGGACCTGATCGAAAACGCCATGCAGGCCCTGAACCTGCAATATCCGTCCTACGCCCAGTGGCTGCAGGAAAGCTATCTGGGCCGCGTGGCCCGCGAAATGGAGCGCATCCGCTACCGCGACATGCTTGAGCAGTTCCTGATCAGCGGCGAGGTCTACGCCGATCTGATGGCGCAGTTGAAGAGCCGCTGGGCCCACATCGACAAGCACCCGCCGCTGGACATCGAAATGAGCGCGGCCGAGCTGATCAAGCGCGTGCCGCTGTTCGAAGGCCTGTCCGCCGATTCCCTGCGGGCCATCAGCAAGCTCCTCAAGCCGCGCCTGGCGCTGCCGGATCAGCGCGTGCTGACCAAAGGCCGCCATGGCGAAGAGATGTGTTTCGTGGCCTCGGGCGCCGTGGCCGTGCATCTGCCCGACAACACCATGATCGAACTGGGCAGCGGCGAATTCTTCGGCGAACTCGGACTTCTAGGCGAACAGCAACTGATGCCGGAGGTGACGTCACTGGGCTACAGCAAGCTGCTGATGCTGTCTTCGCGCGATTTCCACGCCCTGCTGGCGCGCGACGAGCATCTGCGCGAGCGCATCCAGGTCGTGGCCAAGCAACGCCTGCGCGCGATCGAGGTGTGGAAGCAGTTTTCGCAGGCCAACGCCGCGCCGGCTCCGGTCCCTGCGCCGGCTTCGGCGCCGAGTCCGGCCCAGGCCGCCGAAGCCGCCGAAGCGGCGGGCGCTGCGTCCGGCAGCGATGCCCTGGCGGCCCGTGAGGCGCGGGACGTGGACGCGCCGCCGGCCGCAAGCGATGCCGCGGGCAGCCCCGCGAACAACCCCGTGCTGGGCGAGCCGGGCATCGTTCCGCGTTAGCGCTGGACCCGTGGATGCCACCGCATCCGCGGGATGGAATGCTAGGCCGGGATTTCGCCGGCCGCGCGGCGTTGCATGATGTCTTCGATGATCACCAGCGCGGCCTCCAGCGTGAATTCGCCTTCCGCGACCTGGCGCACGGCCGTGGCCGCGTCGATGGTGGCGATCTCCATCACCTCGCCGTCCCGATTGGCGGGGCGCGCATCCGCCGCCAGCACGCAGGTGCTGGTCAGGACATCCTCGACCTGATAGCCCTCGGGCAGCCGGCGGTGGATGCGCAGTATGGTGCGCAGGGGCGAGCGCCGCGTCAGGTCGGGCTCGTCCAGCCCTGCTTCTTCACCGCATTCGCGCACCAGCGCCAGTTCCAGGTCTTCGCGGCTGCCGGCCAGGCCGCCGACCAAGGTGTCCCACATACCGGGATCGGTGGACTTGCTGAGCGCGCGGCGCGCGACCCACAAGCGGCCGTCGGGTGTCCATGCGTTCAGGTGCACGGCCTTGGTGAGCAAGCCCAGCGGCCGCACCGCCGCGCGCTCGATCACGCCCAGCGGCTCGTCTCCATCCAGAACGTCCAGCAATTCGTCGCGCCAACCGCGCAAGCAGTTGGCTTGGCGCAACAGTTGCGCGGCTTGTTCGAGCACGCTGTTCAGGCTTGCGCCCGGCTGCAGGTCCGCGCCGATGCGCAGGCTCTCGCCGTCCGCCGCGATGCCGGGCGCGTCACGCAATGCGTCGCACGCCGCGTGCGTGGCCCAGCCGCAGCGGCGCCCCGCTATATATAGAGCGCGCGCGCCTTGCGGGGCGGGCTCTTGCGCGCGGGCGCACAGGTCGGCGTACAAGTCGGACAACTGCTTGGGCATCGTGGAACCGTGGTGATGAGGTTGCCGACGATTTTATGCCACCCTGTTTACGGCGCGTGGTCAAGGGGGCGCGGCCAGATGGGGGCAGGCTGGATGAATTCAAGGGCGCTAACTTACATCTGTTTGCGCGTCCGCTATAATCCGCCAGTTTCTTTGTGATTTCGAGTGGGAACGACAGGGGCCGCTCTATCTCCCTGCCACGCCCTACCATCTAATAATTGCGCGTTGCCCGGTTCCGGCGACTTCCGCCACTAGCGAACGGACCTTCGCGCCGTGTTTCGAGGTAAGCATGAAGAAGTGGAGAGGGATACTGGGGGCTTGTGCGATGCTGATTGGCAGCGTGGCCGGTGCTCAGGTGCAAGACATGCCCGGCGGCCCGAAGGTCAATCAGCTCAACCTGCATGAAGGTGTCACGGCGATCTCGCGCGACATCATGTGGTTGCATTGGATGTTGCTCACGATCTGTATCGTGATCTTCATCGGCGTCTTCGGAGTGATGTTCTACTCCATCTGGGCGCACCGCAAATCCCGTGGCCACAAGGCCGCGACCTTCCATGAACATCTGGGCGTGGAAGTTGCCTGGACCGTCATCCCGTTCATCATCGTCATCGCCATGGCGCTGCCCGCCACCAAGACGGTGGTCGCGATGAAAGACACCTCCAGCGCCGACCTCACCGTGAAGGTCACCGGCTATCAATGGAAGTGGGGCTACGAATACCTCGATGGATCGGCGGCGGGCATCAAGTTCCTCTCCACGTTGTCGACGCCGCGCGCCCAGATCGAGAACCGCGAACCCAAGGGCGAGTTCTACCTGATGGAAGTGGACAACCATCTGGTTGTTCCGGTGAACAAGAAGGTCCGCGTCGTCCTGACCGCGGCCGACGTCATCCATTCCTGGATGATTCCCGACTTCGGCGTGAAGCAGGATGCCATCCCCGGCTTCCTGCGCGACGCCTGGTTCAACGCCGACAAGCCCGGTGTCTACCGTGGCCAGTGCGCGGAACTGTGCGGCAAGGATCACGCATTCATGCCCATCGTCGTGGAAGTCATGGCGCAAGCCGACTACGATAAGTGGGTTGAAGACCAAAAGAAGAAGATGGCGGCAAACGCCGACGATCCCAATAAAGAGTGGACGGAAGCCGAACTGGTTGCCCGTGGCGAAAAAGTCTTCGCCGCCAATTGCGTGGCCTGTCACCAGGCCAACGGCAAGGGCATTCCGGGCAGCTTCCCACCGCTTGACGGAGACAAGGTTGTGCTGGGCCCCCAAGCGGCTCAGATCAACACCGTGCTCAAGGGCAAGCCCGGCACCGCCATGGCGGCATTCGGCGGGCAGCTCAATGATGTCGAGATCGCAGCGGTCATCAGCTATACACGCCATGCCTGGAGCAATGCAGGCAAGGGGCAGGACCCGACGGTTCTACCGAAGGACGTTGCGGCTGCGCGTTAAGCGCGCCCCTCGCCCTACACCGATAGAACCGGTTCCGTTTAGTTAGAGATACCCTGCCGGTCCCGTGGATCGGGGCCGGCACTCAGCAGGAAGGAGTCCATCATGAGCAGCGTCACTGTAGACCACGTGTCGCCGGGCCACGGCCACGGTCACGATGACCACCACCACGCCATCCCCACCGGCTGGCGCCGCTGGCTTTTCGCCACGAACCATAAAGACATCGGGACGATGTACCTCATCTTCTCGTTCGTCATGCTGCTGGAAGGCGGCACGCTGGCACTGCTGTTGCGCACCGAGCTCTTCGAGCCGGGCCTGCAGTTCTTCCGCCCCGAACTCTTCAACCAGTTCACCACCATGCACGGCCTCGTCATGGTGTTCGGCGCGGTCATGCCGGCCTTCGTGGGCTTCGCCAACTGGATGATCCCGATGCAGATCGGCGCCTCCGACATGGCGTTCGCCCGCATGAACAACTTCAGCTTCTGGCTGCTGCCGGTGGCCGCGATCATGCTGACCGCGTCGTTCTTCGTGCCCGGCGGCGCCACCGCGGCCGGCTGGACGCTGTACGCGCCGCTGTCGCTGCAGATGGGCCCGGGCATGGACCTGGCGATTTTCGCACTGCACATCATGGGCGCCTCGTCCATCATGGGCGCGATCAACATCATCGTCACCATCCTGAACATGCGCGCGCCCGGCCTCACGCTGATGAAGATGCCGCTGTTCTGCTGGACCTGGCTGATCACCGCCTTCCTGCTGCTGGCCGTGATGCCGGTGCTGGCCGCCGCCATCACCATGGTGCTGACCGACCGCCACTTCGGCACGGGCTTCTTCAACGCCGCCGCCGGCGGTGACCCGGTGCTGTACCAGCACGTGTTCTGGTTCTTCGGGCACCCCGAGGTCTACATCATGATCTTGCCGGCGTTCGGTATCGTGTCGGCCATCGTGCCCGCGTTCGCCCGCAAGAAGCTGTTCGGCTACGCCTCGATGGTGTACGCCACCGCGTCGATTGCCGTGCTGTCGTTCATTGTGTGGGCTCACCACATGTTCACGACGGGCATGCCGGTCACCGGGCAGCTTTACTTCATGTACGCCACCATGCTCATCTCCATCCCGACCGGGGTGAAGGTGTTCAACTGGGTTGCCACCATGTGGCGCGGCTCGATGACGTTCGAAACGCCGATGCTGTTCTCGATCGGCTTCATCTTCGTGTTCACCATGGGCGGCTTCACCGGCCTGATCCTGTCGGTGGCCCCGATCGACATCCAGGTCCATGACACCTACTACGTGGTTGCGCACTTCCACTACGTGCTGGTGGCGGGCTCGCTGTTCGCCCTGTTTGCCGGCGCCTATTATTGGGTGCCCAAGTGGACGGGCCGCATGTACAGCGAAAAGCTGGGCAAGCTGCACTTCTGGTCGACGCTGATCTCGTTCAACGTCACCTTCTTCCCGATGCACTTCCTGGGCCTGGCAGGCATGCCGCGCCGCTACGCCGACTACGCCGGCCAGTTCACGACCTTCCACCAGATGGCCACCATTGGCGCGTTCTGGTTCGGCCTGTCGCAGCTGATCTTCCTGTGGGCGATGGTGCGTTGCTACAGGGGCAAGGGCGACGTCGCCTCGGCCAAGCCGTGGGAAGGCGCCGAAGGCCTGGAATGGACCGTGCCGTCGCCGGCGCCGTTCCACACGTTCGAAACCCCGCCCGAAGTGAAGTAAGGCAGCCTTTCATGTTTCAGGTAGCACAGCAATGACACCCGAGCAGCGCCGCCGCAACAAGATCGCAGGTCTGGTCCTGCTGGCTTTCGTCATTGCCGTGTTTGCCTGGACCGTGTTGCGCGGCTCGGCCCTGCTGTCTGGCGTTGCGGTCAGTTAGGCGCGGGCCATGAGCGACGACCTGCGCGAAACCTCCCAGCGCAAGCTGAGTTTCCTTCAGACCATGAAGGCGGTGGCGTGGGGGTTCTTCGGCGTGCGCAAGGGGGCGGGCCATCGGGAAGACGTCGCCAAGCTCAACCCGGTCCATGTGATCGTGGCGGGGCTGCTGGCAGCGGCCATCTTCGTTACTGTGCTGGTATTAATTGTGCGTTGGGCCGTTTCCAGCCTGACTTGAATCACTTAATTCTATAAATCTGTACCAGGGAGAAAGCCATGAGTGCAAGCCACTCGGTTCAAGGTAAAGAGGCACCGTACTACTTCGTGCCCGCCGATTCGGGTCATCCCGTGCGTACGGCTGTGGCGCTGCTGTTCATGGGCCTGAGCGCCGCGGCCTGGATCAACGGCGTCAGCTGGGCCAAATGGACCCTGCTGGGGGGCTTCATCGGCCTGATCGTGGTGCTGTATTACTGGTTCGGCGACGCCATCCACGAATCCGAGATCGGCCTGAACAGCAAGCGCATCGACGGTTCCTACCGTTGGGGCATGAGCTGGTTCATCTTCTCGGAAGTCATGTTCTTCGCGGCGTTCTTCGGCGCCCTCTGGTACACGCGCACCATCACCACGCCGTGGCTGGGCGACATGGACCACCGCCTGATGCTGTGGCCCGACTTCCAGGCGGTGTGGCCGAACTTCGGCCCTGCCGGCGTGGTTGAGCACTTCCAGACCGTCGGCCCGTTCTGGCTGCCCACCATCAACACCGCGCTGCTGCTGAGCTCCGGCGTCACGCTGACCATCGCCCACCACGCGCTGCGCGAAAACCATCGCGGCAAGACCATCTTCTGGCTGCTGGCCACCGTGGTGCTGGGCTTCCTGTTCGTGACCTGTCAGGCTTACGAATACCATCATGCCTATACCGAGCTGAACCTGAAGTTCAATTCGGGCGCGTACGGTTCGCTGTTCTACATGCTGACGGGCTTCCACGGCTTCCACGTGCTGCTGGGCGCCACCATGCTGACGGTCATCCTGGTCCGCCTGATCCGCGGCCATTTCACGGCCGATCATCACTTCGGTTTCGAAGGCGCCGCCTGGTACTGGCACTTCGTGGACGTGGTGTGGCTGGGCCTGTACCTGTTCGTGTACTGGTTCTGAGCGTTACGCGGAACCCATGAAACGCGCCAGTTCTTCTGGGAGAACTGGCGCGTTTTGCTCATCTGCGATCGTCATGCATTGCCGGGAACCCGCGTCCCGGATGCCTATCTAAGGCCTGTGCTTTCGATCCAGCCCATGTGATGGGCGAACAGCACGAACAGGAACAGTGCCACCGATAATCCAATGCGCACCGTCAGCGCATTGACCGTGCGGCTGGTGGTTCCCTTGTCCCGCATCAGGTAGACCAGGGCCGATGCCAGGCTGGCCAGAATCCCGATAAAGGCCAGGACGACGAAAACGCGCATGGTGGTCTCCGGACGAATCAGAGTAGTTATTGTAGAAATATGGCCCGACCGCATTCAACCCGATACACGGTAGCCGCCTTGCTGCTGCTGGGTGTCGCCGTGATCATCCTGGCATCGCTGGGGCAATGGCAATTGCGCCGCGGCGATGAGCGACGCGCCATTCTGGCCGCTATCGAAGCGGGCCGCAAGCAAGCGCCGCTGCCCTTGACTCCGGCCACCGACCCTGCCCAGATGACCGCCTGGCGCTCAGCCCAGGCCAGCGGGGTCTGGCTGCCGCAATTCAGTGTACTGCTGGACAACCGCAACCATGATGGCAAGCCCGGCTACTGGCTGGCCACGCCGCTGCTGCTGGACGCCGATGCGCGCCGCGCCGTGCTGGTGCTGCGCGGCTGGGTCCCGCGCGTCATGGGAACCCAGGGCCAGGGCCCCGCGCAGCCGCCGCTGCCCGCCACGCCCGAAGGGCCGCAGACGGTGACGGGCGAGCTGTCGCCGCGCGTGCCGCGCCTGTTCGAAATCTGGTCGCTGGGCGGGTCGGAACAGTCCGCCTTGCCGGCGTCGCTGCCCGCGCCTGGCAGCGCCTTGCCGCAGGTGCAGAACCTGCCGCTGGATGCATACGCCAAGTCCACCGGCCTGGTCTTGCTGCCCACGGTGCTGTCGCAGGCCGCGGGCAACGCGGACGACGGCCTGGTGCGGGACTGGCCGCAGCCGTCCGTGGACTTCCAGCAGAACACGTCCTATGCCGTACAGTGGTTTGCCTTTGCCTCGATTGCCGCCGTCGCATGGCTGGTGGTGCTGGGGGGCGCCATCCGGCGCATGCGGCGCGCGCAGAACGCGCCCGGCGCCTGACCGGGACGCCGACTCTTAACCCGCAAGACGACAGGATACAAAGTGGCTCGCGACCTTTCCTCTACCAAACCCGCACGCAAGCGCTCCTTGATGCCGATGCTGCTGGTGTTCCTGTGCTCGCTGGCGCCCATCGTCGCGGCGGTCGTGGTCTACATGAATCCGCAGTGGTGGCCCGACGAATCCAGCAATTACGGCACGCTGCTGAATCCGCAGCGGCCCATGCCCGTGGCCGAGGCATTGCGCCTGACCACGCTGGATGGCCAGCCCTTCGACCTGCAGAGCCTGAAGGGCAAGTGGCTGCTGGTGGCCGCCGATGGCGGCGCCTGCCCGGAGAGCTGCGCCCGCAAGCTCTTCATCGCGCGCAACAGCCACGCCAGCCAGGGCAAGAACGTCGACCGGCTGGCGCGCGTCTGGTTCATCACCGACGATGCGCCCGTGCCGGACAAGGTGCTGGAAGCCTACAAGGGCACGGTCATGGTGCGCGTCAATCCCGACCAATTGGCGCGGTTCCTGCTGGCGCGCGATACTGCCGCGGGCCAGCCCGGGCTGGAGGCGCCGATCTGGGTGATCGACCCGCTGGGCAACCTGATGATGCAGTACCCTGCCGAGGCCGATGGCGTGAAGGTGCGCAAGGACATCAGCAAGCTGGTCTACAGCTCGAGAATAGGCTAGGCCGCGGGCCGGCATGGTTTTAATGCGCCACGCGTGGAGCGCGCGGCGTTGCAGATTGGATGTTTATGGAAATCGAACGCATCAAAGCGCGTTATCGCAAGCTCGTCTTCTTTACCTGGTTCCTGACGCTGGACCTGATCATGTTCGGCGCCTTCGTGCGATTGACGGACTCCGGCCTGGGCTGCCCCGACTGGCCCGGCTGCTACGGCAGCGTGACGCCGCTGGGCGCGATGGGCGATATCCACGAGGCGTCGCAGGCCATGCCCTTCGGCCCGGTCACCTTGTCCAAGGCCTGGATCGAAATGATCCACCGCTATGTCGGCACCATCCTGGGCATGCTGATCATCGGCATCGTCTACATGGCGTGGCGCTACCGCAGCCAGTTGGGCCGCTCGCCCAAGCTGGCGGTCGTGACCCTGATCGCGGTCTGCGTGCAGGGCGCGTTCGGCGCCTGGACCGTGACCCACAAGCTCATGCCCGTCGTCGTGACCGCGCACCTGGTGTTCGGCCTGTCGGTGCTGGCGCTGATGACCTGGCTGTCCGCGCGCGAGCGCCCGCATCTGGCCGTGGCCGCGGCGGCCGCGCGCTGGAAGCCCTGGGTGGCCGGGGGCTTTGCCCTGTTGCTGGTGCAGGTGACCCTGGGCGGTTGGGTCAGCACCAACTACGCCGCGCTGGCCTGCATGGATTTCCCCATGTGCCACGGCGCATGGGTGCCGGAAATGGACTTCCATGGCGGCTATTCGATCATCCGCGCCCTGGGCGAACTGCCGTCCGGCGAGATGATTTCCCAGCCGGCGCTGACCGCGATCCACTGGGTCCACCGCAACTTCGCCTTCGTGGTGTTCCTGTACCTGGGCATACTGGCCTGGCGCCTGCGCGCCGAGCCCGGCCTGCGCGGCCCGGCCACGCTGATGCTGGCGCTGTTGGGCGCGCAGCTCCTGACCGGCCTGACCACGATCTTCTTCCAGTGGCCGCTGTTGATCGCGGTGCTGCACAATGGAGGCGCCGCCGGCCTGACCCTGGCCGCGGTGGTTTTGATGGTGCGTTTGTCCACAGCTGGACGTGCGCCCGCCGGGGGCTACGGCCCCAATTCGGTGCGCGTTTAAAATAGGGCCCACTATGACCAGTATTGCCGCTCCTCAGCCCGGATTGTTCCGCCAGTATTTCGTCCTCACCAAGCCGCGCGTGACGCAGTTGGCGGTGTTTTGCGCCGTGATCGGCATGTTCCTGGCGGCGCCGGGCATCCCCGACATGCGCCGGGTGCTGTTCGGCACCCTGGGCATCTGGTTGCTGGCCGCGGCCGCCTTCGCCATCAATTGCCTGATCGAACAGGAAATCGACGCCCGCATGCTGCGCACCGCGCGCCGCGGCACGGCGCGCGGCACGATTTCGGCGTTCCAGGTGCTGAGCATGTCCGGCCTGCTGGGCGGCGTCGGCATGTTCGTGCTGTATCACTTGGTCAACCCGCTGACCATGTGGCTGACCTTCGCCACCTTCGTGGGCTACGCCGTCATCTACACCGTCATCCTCAAGCCGCGCACGCCGCAGAACATCGTCATCGGCGGTCTGTCGGGCGCGATGCCTCCGGCCCTGGGCTGGGCCACCGTGGCGGATTCGGTGCCGGCCGAGGCCTGGATCCTGGTCCTCATCATCTTCATCTGGACGCCGCCGCACTTCTGGGCGCTGGCGCTCTACCGCAACCACGATTACACCAAGGCCGGCCTGCCGATGCTGCCGGTCACGCATGGCAACCAGTTCACGCGCCTGCACATCCTCCTGTACAGCGTGGCGCTGGTCGCCACGACGCTGCTGCCCTACGCCATCCGCATGAGCGGCGAACTCTATCTGGTGTCGGCGCTGGCGCTGGGCGGCATGTTCGTTTCCTACGCGTGGCGGCTGTACCGCGCCTACAGCGACGAGCTGGCGCGCAGCATGTTCCGTTTTTCCATACTCTACCTGGCGCTGCTGTTTGGCGCCCTGCTGGTGGACCACTGGGTCGGCCTGCTGCGCTGACCCCCTGGAGGTTGTCGATGTCCGTGTTTTCCACCAGCCGCCGGCTGGTTCTGCGCCTGGGCGCAGCCGCTGCTTTCACCGCCGCCCTGGCCGCCTGCGGCGACAGCAAGCCCGTATTCAAGGGCAGCGACATCAGCGGCACCCAGTTGGGCCGCGCCATGGAGCTGGTCGACTACAACGGCAAGACGCGCCAGCTGTCCGATTTCGCCGGCAAGGTGGTGGTCGTGTTCTTCGGCTTCACGCAGTGTCCGGACGTGTGCCCGACCTCGCTGGCCGAGCTGACCGAAGTCATGAAGAAGCTGGGCCCGGACGCCGATCGCGTCCAGGTGCTGCTGATTTCGGTGGATCCCGAGCGCGATACGCCCGAGGTCCTCAAGCAGTACGTCACCGCCTTCGATCCGCGCTTCCTGGGGCTGACCGGCACGCCGGACCAGGTCAAGAAGGCCGCTGCGTCCTTCAAGGCCTATTACGCCAAGGCGCCGACCAAGGACGGCAGCTACACCATGGACCACACGGCCGCGTTCTACCTGCTGGACGGCAAGGGCGAATCGCGCGTGCTGGCCAATAACAACATCGGGGTGGAAGCCCTGACGCAGGACATCAAGGCCCTGCTCAAGGGCTGACCCGGCGGCCGTCCTGGCTTATTTGCCGACGGCGGCCCAACCGGCCAGCGCGGCGCGGGCCGGCTCGCTCAGTTCCGCGGCGGGGATCTCGCGCCGGTGCGCCATGATCATCAGCGCGTAGGGCGTGGCCAGCGCGGCAGCCTCGGGGCACAGGCGGGATTCGTCACCCACCGACG
>JALDYL010000006.1:0-67330 GCA_032153965.1 Achromobacter sp.
AGCCGGGGATACTTCTGTTCAGCAGGTTCATCGGGTCGGTTCCCAGGGAACCCAGGCCCGTCAGCTCAAGCTGGAAGAACACTGCAGAGTTCGCGTCCGTGGCGGAGACCGCATATCGCTGGTAGACCACGCGGCCCACCCAGCAGCAGTCGCCCTTGTACTCCAGGCCGGCGATGGCCTGCGTCACGCGTGGAGAATCCGTCGTATCAGCAATCGTGCTAGACGGTCCTGAACGCAGGGAATAGTCCACCCGGCCAACGCCGTACCAGCGCTTGTTGAACGGCCACTGGACCGCCAGACTGACCTGATTCTGGCCTTGCGGCTGATAAGCCACGCCAGGCTGAGGATCACGCTGATAACGGTAGGACATGGCCACCGTGGTCAGGCGCTGCGGCGACCAGCGCGCGCTCACCAAGCCGCGCGACCAGTTGTTGTCATAAGGATTGTATTGAGCGGCAACTTCCGTGCTGAGCGTGTCTGTCAGGGCAGCACTGGCGCCCACCAAGAAGTCGGACCGGACGTTTTCGCGCGGAGTCTCGTAGGGCAGCGTGACCTTCTGGTCCTCGAAATACAGCCGCTGCGCTACGGCCAACGACATGCGCTCGAAACCGGTATCAGCATCCAGCCAACGGGTCGTCAACGCCGCCGTCAGTTGGTTCGCGTTCGCAATACGGTCCCAACCACCGGTATAGATGTTCTCGTCGAACGCTTGCGAGAAACTGAAATCGGCCAAGGACGTATCATAGACCGGCAGTTTGGACTGATCGCGGTAAGGCACGTACAGGTAGTACAGCCGGGGCTCGAGGGTTTGCGTGGACGCCTTGCCGAACAGCGAGGTATCGCGCTCGAAGATCAGGCCGGAGTCCAACGACATGATGGGCACGGTGCGCGATTGCGAGTGCGGATAGCCGAAAGATGTGCCGGCCTTCGCGGTACCTGCGTTGAGGCCAAGCCAATCACCACTGTACCAGTTGGTCTGGTACTGGGTGTAATTCACGCCCGCCTTGGGAACGATAAACCAGCCCGGACGTACGATCGGGTAGGAAACCGTCGGATACGACTGCAGACGATCCCCTTCTGGCCCCGTGCGCTTGCCATTTAGCAAGGGTTTCTTGAACCGCACAGCCGTTGACGTCCAATCGACATCAAAACCACCCCAATCGTAGCGTGCACCGCGCAGGAACAGCTCCGGCTCCTTGTCGTACGGCGGCGACAACGGCGCATCGGGATCCTGCAGCGTCTGATACTTGTAGACTTGGGCGTATGCGCTCCAATACTGCGAACCCCAACCCACGCGTCCGCGTTGCGGCAGGTAGGTGGTGGACGCCTGATTCAAACCCAGCTGGGAAATATCGCGGAAATAGTTGTCGTCCGAAACCTTCGCGACATCCCAATCCGCATAGAACCCATTGGGCAGGATCTGCTGGTGGCGCCACCAATACATCCATCGATCACTGTCGGTCAGCTTGTCGTTGGGCAGGTAAGTGCCATCCATGACGCCGCTGTAGCTGTTGCCGAGATAACGGAACTCGCCCCCCATCTGCAGCCCGCGCTTGGAGAAGTAGCGCGGCTGCACGGTCATGTCATAGTTCGGCGCCAGATTCAGGTAATACGGAATCGAAAAATCGAAGCCGCCCTGGCTGGTCGTGCCGTAAGTCGGCATCAGGAAGCCTGACTTGCGTTCTTTCTTGACCGGAAAGGTCATGTAGGGCGACGCCAGGATGGGCACGTCCTTGAAATACAGCACGCCGCTGCGCGCCACGCCTTCGTTCTCGTCGAAGTCGATGTCGACGGTCTTGGCCTTGATGTACCAGGACGGCGTTTCGCAGGCGCAGCCGCTATACGTCACCGTTTGCAGCCGCATCTGCGACCGGCTGAAGATGTCCGCATGCTCGGCGACGGCAAAGCCGCCGTTGGCGCCCATCCAGAAATTGGGTTTTTCGATCTCGCCCGAGGACTTGTCGACGTTGAACTTGGCGCTCGGCCCGATCACCAGGGTGCCGTCGCGCATCATGCGCGCGCTGCCCTGGACGTCGACTTCGCCCGTGTCCTTGCGGTAGTTGATGCGGTCGCCCTTGATCACGCTGTCGATGCGGCGCACCTGGGCATTGCCCGTCAGGGTCAGGTCGGAATCCGGATCGCCATCGATGCTGTCCGCCTCCATGAAGGCGGGAATGCTGTCGTCCGGCAGGCGGTGGATCCGCAGGCCCGGCGAGGTGCGCAACACGGGAGTCGCCGAGGTCGACGACGCGGCGGGAGCGCTGCCCTGGCTACCTTGGGCCTGGACGGCTCCGGCGGCGACACTGACAGCAGAGAGGATCAACCATCGAACCTTGCGCACGAGTGAAAACAGCCCTTTTTGACGATGGTGGGAACGCGACACCGGCACCCACGGAGGGCCAATGCTAACGGAAACGAGCCGGTATTATAGAGAAGCCGCGCCATAGGCCCAGACTTATGTGCTCGGGACACAATTCTCAGCAATATTGCCTTTCTGACACGGATCTTCCTTGAAAAACGATCACGACCCCCGCCTGGAGCAGATCCGCAACTGGCTGGGCAGCCTGCCCGCCAGCCTGAACCTGGCCATCGACACGCTGCGCCCGGCGTCGGCCGACGCCAGTTTCCGCCGCTATTTCAGACTGGACGCCGGCGAGCGCACCCTGATAGTCATGGACGCCCCGCCCGCGCACGAGGATTGCCGCCCCTTCCTGCACGTGGACCGCTTGCTGGCGGACGTGGGCCTGAACGTGCCCGCCGTGCTGGAACAGGATCTGGACCAGGGCCTGCTGCTGCTGTCCGACCTGGGCGAGCAGACCTATTACCAGCGCATCCAGGCGGGACTGCCCGACAGCGAACTGCAGACGCTGTACCGCGAGGCCCTGGCCGCGCTGGTCCGCCTGCAGCAGGCGTCCACTGCCGGTCTGGGGACCTACGACACGGCCCGCCTGGCCGACGAGCTCAAACTCTTCCCCGAGTGGTACGTGCAGAAGCATCACGGGGTGACGCTGGACGACAAGACCGCGAACGCGCTGGACAAGATCTTCGCGCTGCTGTCCACCAGCAATGGCGGACAGGCCCAGGTGCTGGTGCACCGCGATTACCATTCGCCCAACCTGATGGTCTGCGACCAGCCGCAGTATGGCCCCAACCCGGGCATCATCGACTTCCAGGATGCGCTGGCCGGCCCCATCACCTATGACCTGGCCTCGCTGGTGACCGACGCCCGCACCACTTGGGAAGAACCCCAGCAGCTGGACTGGGCCATCCGCTACTGGGAAATGGCGCGGGCGGCTGGCTTGCCGGTGAACTCGGATTTCGCCGAATTCCACCGCGCCTATGAGTGGATGGGCCTGCAACGCAACCTGCGCATCCTGGGGGTCTTCGCCCGCCTGAATCACCGCGACGGCAAGGCGCATTACCTGGCCCACATCCCCCGCATGAACGGCTACGTGCGTCAGGTCGCCCAGCGCTACGGCGTCTTCACGCCGCTGCTGCGCCTGCTGGACAAGCTGGACGACCGCCAGGTCAGCGTCGGGTACACCTTCTGATGCGGGCCATGATCCTCGCGGCGGGCCGCGGCGAACGCATGCGCCCGCTGACCGACCGTCTGCCCAAGCCCTTGCTTGCCGTGGGCGGCCAGCCGCTCATCGTCTGGCATCTGCGGCGGCTGGCGGCCGCCGGCATCCGCGACGTCGTCATCAACCACGCCTGGCTCGGCCACGAAATCGAACGGGCGCTGGGCGACGGCAGCGCGCAGGGTGTGCGGATCCGCTATTCGGCCGAAGCCGTCGCGCTGGAAACCGCCGGCGGCATCGCCCAGGCGCTGCCGCTGCTGGGCGACGAACCCTTTCTGGTCATCAACGGCGACGTCTGGTGCGACTGGGATCCCGCCGCAGCGGCGGATCTGGCGCGCGGCGTCGCCGCAGGCGGCGCCTGGCTGCTGCTGGTGGACAACCCGCCCCAGCATCCCGCAGGGGATTTCCGCCTGGACGCCGACGGCAGCGTCCATGCCCAGGGCGAACCTCGTTTGACCTTTGCGGGCATCGGCGTCTACCATCCCTCGTTGCTCGCCGACGTCCCCCGGGGCGCGGCGGCGCCTCTGGCGCCCTTGCTGCGGCAGGCCATGGCCCGCGGCTTGGTGCGCGGCGCGCGCCACGAAGGCAAATGGACGGATGTCGGCACGCCGCAGCGGCTGGCGGACCTGGACGCGGAACTCAACGGACAGGCCCGCTGATGTCCACATATTTCACAATATCAAGGTGCGCAACCAGGCTTGTCCGCGCACCCAACGGTCCCGGCTAACGGGGTATTCTCTAGCGCTTTGGCCTGCGCGCGCAGCGCGTCGGCAAGCAAATACACAGGAAGTTTTCTAGGAATGGGGATGTTTGGAAGATCGCAACGGGCTGTATTCAAGCCCTCCGTGTACCAGCCTGGCCAACGCACGCGCCGCATGCCGCGCTGGCTGGTCCTACTGCTGGTGGGCATCGCCCTGGGCGCCGGCGGCGTGCTCTTCCTGCAGACGAACTACGGCCCGCAACGCCTGACGGTGGAGCAGTCCGAGCAGTTGCACAGCGAACTGAGCACCGCCAACCTGGAGCGCCAGCGCCTGCAAAGCCAGCTCGAGGAAGCCACCCAGCAGCGCGACGCCAACAAGTCCGGCCACGAGAAACTGACCGCCGACCTTTCTGAAGCCCGCAGCAAGATCGACACGCTGAACAAGGAACTGGTGCTGTTCCAGGACGCCATGCCGGCCGATCCGCGCGGCGGCAACCTGGGCATCCGCTCCGCCACCTTCAAGCGCGCGCCCGGCCTGCTGGACTACCAGGTGCTGGTCATGCGCGAAGACCGTCAAGGCGCGCCGTTCAAGGGCACGCTGACCTTCTCCGTCGACGGCACCTACCCCAACGGCCGCGCCGCCACCGTCACGCCGGAAGGCCCCGCCCTGAATGTCGACCGTTACGACTACGCGCTGGGCCAGTTGAAGCTGCCCGACGGCTTCACGGCCAAGGTCGTGGTGTTGCGCGTGCTGGACGGCGCCCAGAAACAGCAAGCGATGCGTATCTATTACGTGCGCAACTAATACGTCGCGCCGTCCCGAAGACCCGCCCTGATCCGGCGGGTTTTTTTTGTCCCGCCAAAATAGTTGCGTGCACAACCTCTTGCGAATATAGTTGTGTGAACAACCAATATTTGGAGACACCATGCCGCTACCCGCGCACGTTCCCGTCCTGATCGCCGGCGGCGGCCCCGTCGGCCTGACGCTGGCCGCCTTGCTGGCCGAATACGGCATCGCCTCGCTCACGCTGGAGGCGGACGACGACTATTGCAGCGGCAGCCGCGCCATCTGCATCTCGCGGCGATCGCAGGAAATCATGGGCTGGGTCGGCGCCGACCGCCCCCTGATGGCCACCGGCCTGGCCTGGACCGGCGGCCGCAGCTACTACCGCAACAGCGAGGTCCTGCATTTCGAGATGCCGCACGATCCGCTGCAGCGCTACGCGCCCATGGTCAACATCCAGCAGTACGCGGTCGAGGAGTACGCCCACCAGGCCATGCAGCGCCATCCGGCGCTGGCCGCGCTGCGCTGGTCGGCGCGACTCGCCGGCCTGCGCACGGACGCGGATGGCGTCACCGCCGAAGTGGACGCCGAAGGCGGCCGCCAGACCGTGCGCGCCGATTGGCTGATCGCCTGCGACGGCGGCCGCAGCACCGTGCGCGAAGCCCTGGGCCTGAAGCTGGAAGGCATGCAGTACGAAGGACGCTACGTCATCGTCGACATCGAACAGGAGTCCAGCCGCCCCGTGGAACGCCTGGCCTGGTTCGATCCGCCGTCCAACCCTGGTTCCACCCTGCTCATGCACCGCCAGCCCGGCAATGTCTGGCGGGTGGATTACCAGATCCGGGACGACGAAGACCCCGAAGAGGCGGTCAAGCCGGAAAACGTGCTGCCGCGCGTACAGAGCCACCTGGACATGATCGGCGAGACCGCGCCCTGGAAGCCGTTGTGGATCTCCATCTACAACGCCAAGTGCCTGACCTTGGACAGTTACCGCCATGGACGCGTGCTGTTCGCCGGCGATGCCGCCCACCTGGTGCCGATCTTCGGCGTGCGGGGCCTGAACTCGGGATTGGACGACGCCGGCAACCTGGCCTGGAAGCTGGCGTGGGTGCTGCAAGGCCAGGCTCCCGACAGCCTGCTGGACAGTTACAGCGTGGAGCGCGTGCACGCCACCCGCCAGAACCTGGCCTATGGCGCCAAGAGCACCGAATTCATGGCCCCGCCGGATTTTGGTTTCCGCCTGATGCGCGAGGCCGCGCTGCGCCTGGCGCTGACCGACGAGCGCGTGCGCCAGCTCATCAACCCGCGGCAGTCCGCGCCCATCTCCTACGACGCCTCGCCGCTGAACCTGGCTGACGGCGCGCAGCAAGCCGGCGCCGCCGCCGCGCCCGGCCAGCCCGCGCCCGAGGCGCTGCTGCAGGATGGCGGCGCGCCGCTGCATCTCAGCGCCTGCTTCGGGACCGGCTTCGTCGCGCTGGCGCTGGACCCGGACGCCCAGTTGGCAGCCGAACTGGACGCCCTGGCCGCCGCCACCCGCGGTGCGCCCCGGCCGCTGCGCGTGTTGAAGACGGGCAAAGACGCCCTGCAGGACCCGCACGGGCAACTGCGCCAGCGCTACGGCGCGCAAGCCGGCAGCGTCTATCTGCTGCGGCCGGACGGCTACGTGCTGGGCCGCTGGATCGCCCCCGCGGCCGCCACCCTGCGCGCCGCGCTCAAGCCCTACTACCCCTCGATCGCCCTGGATACGCCCAAGGAACAGCAAGCATGAACAACGAAGAACTGGACCAGGTCTATGCCGCCATGGCGCAGACCCTGACGCGCGTCGGCGAAGAGCAGGCGTCTCTCTTCCTGTCGATCCTGAGCCTGTCGCTGCTGGCCCGATTGAACGATGCACGCGACGCCGCCGTCCTGCTGGCGCAGGCGCAAGCCGCCTGCCTGGCCAACGGCCCTGTGGCACACTATCCCGCCTCCGCCCCCGCCCGCCCGACGTGAAACCGCCCGCCCTCGAACGATTCCTGACCTACCGCCTGCACGTGCTCAACAAGATCACGGACAGGGACACGAATCGCGCCTATCTGGAAGACTGCGGCATTCCGCTAGGCGAGGCGCGCTGCCTGGCGGCCATCGGCCGCTACGCGCCGCTCTCGGTCAACGACCTGGCGCTTGCGGCCAACCTGAACAAGGGCCAGGCCAGCCGCTCGGCACAGGCGCTGGCGGAGCGCGGCCTGGTGGAAAAAACCATGTCCGCCTCCGACGGCCGCGGCGTGGTGCTGGCGCCGACCCAGGCCGGCCTGGCGCAATACCAGCGCGTCATTGACCTGATCGCCCAGCGCAACAAGGAAATCTTCGGCTGCCTCAGCGCCGACGAACAGCGCCAGTTGGGCGACATGCTGGACCGCGTGATCGGTCACCTGCAGCCGGACGCGGACGGGGCGCAAGACCTGCTCCCGCCCGCGCCGCCGCAAAACACGCCCTAAGCCTTGGGCGCGGTCGCGCCCAATTGCGCCGCGGCCTCGTCCATGAATTGCGCCATGCGCACGTCCAGCTCGGTCACGCCGCCGGCGTCATGCGTGGTCAGGGTGACGTCGACGCGGTTGTAGACGTTGGTCCATTCGGGGTGATGGTTCAGCTTCTCCGCGAACATGGCCACGCGCGCCATGAAGCCGAATGCCGTATTGAAATTGGGAAAGCGGAAGCGCTTTTCGATGGCGTCGCGCATCGCCACGGCCTGCCAGCCGGACAAGGCAGCCACGGCGGTATCGGTGCCGATGCGGGCGGGAGGGAACATGCTCATGACGGACTCCAAAAAAACAGGCGGCGGCGCGTTGCGCCAGCCGCCTTGCACACTGGGCTGGCCCAGGCCTACTGCTGGACCGCGTACAGGTAGATTTCCACCCGGCGGTTCAGCGCGCGGCCTTCGGCGGTCGCATTGTCGCCGATCGGATCGTTCGGCCCGCGGCCCTCGACCGTCAGGCGGCCCGCTGCCACGCCCTGCTTGCTGAGGTAGTCCGTCACGCTCTTGGCGCGATTGACCGACAGCGTCTGGTTGTGCGCCAGGGCGCCCGTGCTGTCCGTGTGGCCGACAACCTTGGCCCGCAGTTCAGGATGTTGGTTGAGCGAACGCGCCACGCTGTCCAGCACGGGCAGCAGTGCGGGCTTGAGCTGCGTCTTGTCGGTATCGAACGACACGCCGCTGGGAATGTTGACCTTGAGGCTGCCGTCGGGCATTTCGACCACGTCGATGCCCAGCGACGAAGCGCCCGACTTCTGCACGTCGTCCTTGACGACCTTCCAGTTGTAGCCGACCAGGCCGCCCGCCACCGCGCCGATGCCGGCGCCAATGGCCGCGCCCTTGCCGTGGCCGATCAAGGCGCCTATGCCGGCGCCGATCGCAGCGCCCGCGCCCGTACCCACGGCGGTATTGGTCTGCTGCTGCGTGGCGCATCCCGCCAGCAACGCACCTGCCGCAGCGACGACCGCAATCCGGTTGAATATTGTTCTTGAGCTCATGGCAACCTCCACTTATTCCGTCGGTATGCCGGATCATTCCGGCTCGACCATGCTAGCAAGCGCAGGACGCCAGACCGGCAACATTTTGTACTGCCATGAGGATTGCGCGGCCGCTACCCGGAACGGGAAACGGCCGGGCCGGGCCGCGCAGGCCGGGCCGCGCAACAATAGGCTACATTCCGCCCGCCGCGCACTGCCGGCCCCCGACGGGAAGGCCGGCTTGGGCTGCCTAGCGCTGCTGGAACGTCCGGCGCGCCACGTTCAACGACACAATTGCCATGAGCGCGATGGCCAGCAGGTAGTAGCTCGGCGACAGCTTGGAATCGGTGGTCGCGATCAGCCAGGTCAGGATGAACGGCGCGAAGCCGCCGAAGATCGTCACCGCGATGTTGTAGCCCAGGGACAGGCCGGTGGTGCGCACCTGCACCGGGAAGATGGCGGACATCAACGCCGGCATGGGCGCGAAGTACGCCGTCGCCAGGATGCCCAGGATGACCTGGACGATCATCAGCACGCCCACCGTCGGATACGACACCAGCAGATAGAACAAGGGATAGCACAGCAGCGCGGTCGACAGGGCCGCGGCCGTCATGATGCGCGCGGGTCCGATGCGGTCTGCCAGCGCGCCGACGAAGGGCGCGCCTACCGTCATGATGACGCCCGTGACCAGCGTCGCCAGAAAGCCGATGGTGGGCGGCAGGCCCAGTTGGCGGATCGAATACGTGGGCATGTACAGGGCCAGGTAGTTGCCCACCGAGCCCAGCGCCACGAAGCCGACGGTGACCAGCAGGCGCAGCTTCTGGCCCGCGAACATGTCGCTCAGCGGCGAAGCCGAGGCCTCTGCCGCGCTGAACTCCGGCGTTTCATCCATATGGTGGCGGATGTAGTAGCCCACCGGCGCGATCAACAGGCCGAAGACGAACGGAATGCGCCACCCCCAGCTTTCCAGCTGGGCCTGGGTCAGCGTCGCATTGAGCACCGCGCCGAACAGGGCGGCCAGCAGGATCGCCGCGCCCTGGCTGGCGACCTGCCAGCTGGCGTAATAGGCGCGCCGATCCGGCGCATATTCAATCAGGAAAGCCGTGGCGCTGCCGAACTCCCCGCCCGCCGAAAAGCCCTGGATCAGCCGGGCGACCAGGATGATGATCGATGCCGCCACGCCGATCTGCGCATGCGTGGGCACCACCACGATGATCAGCGTGCCTATCATCATCAGGAAAATGGACGCCGTCAGCGCCGCCTTGCGGCCGGCCCGGTCGGCATAGCTGCCCAGCACGATGGCGCCCAGCGGCCGCATCAGGAACGACACGCCGAAGGTGGCCAACGCCAGCAACAGCGACGAACTCTCGCTGGCCGACGGAAAGTAAAGCTTGGCGATGATCAGCGCGAAAGTGCCATACGCGATCATGTCGAACCATTCCAGCGCATTGCCTATGGACGCGGCGATCACCGCGCGCCGCGCCTGGGCGCGCCGGTCGCCTGCTGGCGCCGCCTTGCTGCGCCCGGCGGCGGCCGCGTTCCACGTTGTCTTCTCCGAATATGCCATTTTTCCCTCTGTTTTTTTGAAGAGTAACTATCGATTCAACTCATTGCCGGGCCATCTCGAGATGGCCCGCCAGCTTTTCCATGAACTGTTCGCACAGGCTGATCTGCGACAGCGCGACATACTCGTCCGGCCGGTGCGCCTGGAGCAGGTTGCCAGGGCCGCAGATGACCGCCGTCATGCCGGCCCGCTGGAACAAGCCGGCTTCCGTGCAATACGCCACCTTCTCGGTGCCGCGCGCGCCGGTCAGCGCCTGCGCCAGCCGCGCGATCTCTGCGGTCGCGGCGGTATCGAAACCGGGCACTTCGGCCAGCGCTTCCAGCTCGATGTCGGCCTGCGGGTTCTCTGCTTTGATGCGGTCGCGCAGCTCGCCGGTGATGTAGCGGCGCAGGCCGCCGATCACGTCCGGCGCCAGCACGCCAGGGATGGTGCGGAATTCGAACTCGAACTGGCAGCGGTCCGGGATCGTGTTGACGGACAGCCCGCCCGAGATCGTGCCGGTGTTGGCGGTGGTGTACGGCACCTCGAAATCCTGGTCGAAGGGACCGTTCTGGCGATGGCCGTCGGCCATGTCGCGGATGTGGCAGATGGCGCGTGCCGCGTACTCGATCGCATTGACGCCGCGCGGCGTCAGCGATGAATGCGCGGCCTGCCCGTGCACGGTGCAGCGGTACAGGTTGCTGCTCTTGTGGGCGGAAATGACGCGCATCTCGGTGGGCTCGCCGACGATGCAGCTGTCGGGCCGGATCTCCAGCTTCGCCAGTTCGCGCAGCATGGCATCCGCCCCCAGGCAGCCGACCTCCTCGTCATAGCTCAAGGCCAGATGCAGCGGCACGCGCAGGCGCCGCGACGTGAACGACGGCAGCATGGCCAGCGCGGTGCCGATGAAACCCTTCATGTCGCAAGTGCCGCGGCCATACAGGCGGCCGTCGCGCACCTCGGGCTCGAACGGGTCGCTGCTCCAGGCCTGGCCGTCCACCGGCACCACGTCGGTATGGCCAGACAGCACCACCCCGCCCTGCGTGCCGCCGTCGCCGGCGGGCACGGTCACGAAGAGATTCGCCTTCTTGCCGTCGGCGTTGTAGATCAGCCTGGGCGCCAGGCCGGCCGAGGCCAGGTGGTCGCGCACGGTTTCGATCAAGCCCAGATTGGACAGACGGCTGGTCGTGTCGAAGCGCACCAGCCGTTCTATCCATTCCAGGGAACGCGGAAGCTCTGCAGTATTCATGGGTCGCACCCTAAGGTTGAGGTCTGGCGCCGGCGCTCAGGCCGTCTTGCCCCGCGTCGCGTCCAGAAAGCGCGCCAGTCTAGCCACGCCTTCATCCAGACGCTCATGCGCGCTGGCGTAGCACCAGCGCAGATAGCCCTCGCCCTCGGGACCGAAAGCCATGCCCGGCGCCAGGCCCAGCCCGCCGCGCACGACCAGGTCCTTGCAGAACCCCAGGCTGTCCGAGACGCCGCGGATGCGGAAGAAGGTGTACATCGCCCCCGGCGCCGCGCCGGCCAGCTCGACCCCGGGCACCTGCGACAGCTTGGACGCCAGGTGGTCGCGCGCCAATCGCAGGCGCTGCACCGTGCGCGCGATGACGGGCTCGCCCTGTTCGAGCGCGCACAAGGCGGCGGTTTGCACGAAACCCGGCGTGCAGGTGTTGCTGTATTCGATCAACTTGCCGATCTCCGGCAGCAGCCCGCGCGGCACCACGACCCAGCCCACGCGCCAGCCTGTCATCAGCCAGGCTTTCGAAAACGAGTTGCAGCTGACCACGCGATCGTCCGGCGCGGCGATGTCCAGGAACGTGGGCGCCACCGCGCCTTCGTAGTAGTAGCGTTCGTAGACGTCGTCGGAAATGATCCAGATGCCGTGCTTGCGGCAGTGTTCCAGCACCGCGCGCTGCTGCTCGGCGGTCATCACCCAGCCCGTCGGATTGTTCGGCGAATTCACCAACAGCGCCCGCACGTCCGGCGTCAACGCGCCGAGCAAGGCGTCCAGGTCCAGGCGCCAGCCGCTCTCGGAGAAGGACAGCGCAACCGTCGTCACGCTTGCCCCCAGCACCTTGGGCATTTCCACCAGATTGGGCCACAGGGGCGTCACGGCAACCACGTGGTCGCCCGCGCCCACGATGGCCTGCACGGCCGTCATCAGCGCCGAGGTGCCCGAGCTGGTCACCGCGATGTTGTCCACATCGCGCTGGCCGTGCAGCCCGCTCACATACCCGGCCAGGCGTTCGCGCAACGCGGGCACGCCCAGGGTCTGTACATAAAAGGTCTGCCCGGAAGCGATGTGGGCGATGGCCGCGTCGCGGAACGCGGGCGGCGTCTGCTCGTCGGGCTCGCCGAACCAGAAGGGCAGCACGTCGGCGCGGCCCATGCCTGCATTGGCGACTTCGCGGATTTGCGACGAACGCAAGGTCTGTACGCTGGCGCGCGCGGTCGCGCTGACGCCGCCGGAAGATACTGCTGTGTTCATGCCTGTTCCTGTCTACGGAAGAAAGAGATCGCGCCGCCGATTCAGCGGCATGCCTCGCTGAACTGCGCGCGCGCCTGACGGGCGCCCCGGGCCAGCCAGGCCACGTCGGAATGCAGGGCGATGAACTGCACGCCCAGCTTGCGGTAGCGCGCCGCCTCCGCGGGATCGTTGGCGAAGATGCCGACCGCCTTGCCCGCCGCGCGGCCGGCTTCGATCACGCGCCCGACGGCCTCGCGCACCTCGGCATGGGCCATGTCGCCCAGCCGTCCCAGGCTGGCCGCCAGATCGGCCGTGCCGACGAACAGGCAGTCCGCTCCCGGCAAGGCCGCGATGGCTTCCACGTTGCGCACCGCCTGCGCCGACTCGATCTGCAGGATCGCGCAGGCCTGCTCATTGGCCTGCCCGACGTAGGAAGGATCCTGTCCGTACATGCCAGCCCGCACCAGCCCCGCCACGCCGCGCACGCCGCCATTGCCCTCAAAGGGAAAACGCATGGCCGCGATGGCGCGGCGCGCGTCCTCGACCGTGTCGATATTCGGGAAAATGATGGTCCGGGCGCCGCAGTCCATTGCGCGCTTGACCAGCGCCGCATCGTTCACCGTCACGCGCACGACCGGATGCGCGGCGGCGCCATGCGCGCGCGCCGCATCGATGGCCTGCAATTGCGCCGTCAGGCCCGCCACGTCGTTGGGCGCGTGCTCCATGTCGACGACCAGCCAGTCGAAGCCGCAATGCGCTATCGCCTCGGCCGCCGCCGGGCTCGCCAGGGTCAGCCAGCAGCCCTCGGAAGGCTGCAGCGCCAACAGCGCCTTGCGGATCGGATTCGGATCTTTCATGTCTGCTCCAGAGTGTTCAAACGGGGGGCATTCATGACGTCGACGCCCCCTCCAACAACCGAACAAAGATACCGGAGCGGAATCGCGAAGATTTCCGAATTTTTGACGCGAATGTGTAATATTTTGGATTGAAATTAGCGAAACCCTCAATTCTTTGGAAAAATCGTGCAAAGCAAGAATTTCGACCCTACGGACCTGCGGATCCTGGCCGCCTTGCAGGTCGACGGACGCCTGTCCAGCGCCGACCTGGCCGAGCGCGTTTCGCTCACGCCCTCGCCCTGCTGGCGGCGCGTCAAGCGGCTGGAGGACGAAGGGGTGATCCGCGGCTACCGGGCCGAGGTCGACGTCAAGAAGCTCGGCTTCGGCGTAACCGCGTTCGTCTGGATTTCGCTGGATAAAAAAGACGCCGAACACGTCAAGGCGTTCGAGGACGCCATCAAGGACGTGCCGGAGGTGCTTACCTGCCATTGCGTGTCGGGGCGCTACGATCACCAGCTGACGGTCATCGCCCGCGACCTGGACGCTTTCGGCGATCTGGCGCGTTATGTGCTTGGCGCCCTGCCGGGCGTGAAGGACGTCTACACCTCCTTCGTGCTGAAGGAGGTCAAGGCGCTGGGGGATGCGATCTCGTTGCCGGCGGACTGATGCAAGGCCCTGCGAGCCCGCTGCGGGGAGCCATCAGGCCACGTTGAACCGTTCCAGCCACGGCAGCGCCGCTTCCAGCCGCGCGGACTCCAGCTCCGGCCGCGCCGCCCCTTCGGGCAACGTCAATCCAACACGGTTATGCCAATACGTGCGCAGGCCCACCTTGCTGGTGCCGAACATGTCGTAGCCGGAACCGGCGACGAACGCGGCCTCGGATGGCTGCACCTGCAATCGGGCCAAGGCCAGCTCATAAGGACGCGGATCGGGCTTGTAGTAGCCCGCTTCCTCCGACGTCACCACCACGTCCCAGTCCACGCCCAGCAAACCGGCGGCGCGCTGCCCCAGGCGGGCGGAACAGTTGGTGACCACGGCCAGGCGGCAATGTGGCCGCAACGCCTGCAACAGTTCACGGGCGCCGTCCCAGGCGGGCAGCTCGTCCCAGCCCGCCTCCAGCGCGGCGGGCGCCGCCGCCGGCAGGCCGACCGCGGCCGCGGCCTCCTGCACCAGGCGCTCGTAGGGCTGATAGGCGCCGCAGCCATAGGTGCGGCGTAGATACTCCGCGCGCCAGGCCCGTCCGGCGGCCTCAGAGCCGGCGGCGCGGTTCCACACGGTCCAGGAGTCGAGCAAGGCCGTCAGCAGGTCGAACAGAACGGCCTGGGGATAGGCGGGTACTGGGGTGGGATTGGACATGCGCGGCTCTTTCGGGTGGGGTTGGAGCCACTATAAAGAGCAACGCGGCCGCTGTGATTCAGCGTGCGTTTACCCAGTGTTAAGCCGCAGCTTAAGCAAGCCACTGATTCCAATTGCCGCGTCGCTTGATCGGTTCCCGCGCATAGCGGCAGTCGGTGAGCGACGGCGCGAGGCTTGTCGCTCCCGGCACTTGAACCGGAAAAACAAAAGGCCGTTGACGATGACGTCAACGGCCTTTCGAAAAAACAAGTGGCACTCGCCACACCTGAGCAAACAACCGCCCCACAGGTTGCACGCCGACGTGGGAGGCCAACCAAGGCTGAACAGCTTCAACGACGGCTGCTGGCAAAGCCAGATTAGGCCAAGGCATATATCGGCCAAACAGCCCCGCCCATTTGTGGTGTTCTCTTTCAGCGAGCCCACCACATACGCCGCTCTGCACCCGATTTCGGAAAAACACGTCAAGGGCCGGCTGCATTGGCAGCCAATCACTGCACGGCAAGGCTGGGGAAAGCTCGGCCCAACCTTACTGAATGTCGAAGCGTAGGTAATGCCACAGTGTGCTACTTTCCCTCGTTGCCTGTACTACAAAATTAGTTACATACCAATGATCGACGACATCAAGCGGACGTTATGGTCCGCGGCAGACAAGTTGCGCGCCAATATGGATGCGGCCGAGTACAAGCACTTGGTGCTAGGCCTGATCTTTCTGAAGTACATCTCGGATGCCTTCGCGGCGCGGCAAGCCGAACTGCGTGCACGTTTCGCCGACGAGAAAGACGAGTTTTACTTTCCCGGTGCTAGCGAAGATGAGCTGAACGCCGAACTGGAAGACCGCGACTACTACACCGCAGCCAATACGTTCTGGGTACCCGAAGCGGCTCGTTGGGAAAGCCTGCGTGCCGCCGCCAAGCAGCCCGACATCGGTAAGCGCATTGATGATGCCCTGACTGCCATCGAGTCCGAGAACCACAAGCTCAAGGGCATTTTGGACAAACGCTATGGCCGTGCCCAGCTTCCCGACGGCAAGCTGGGCGAACTCGTAGATCTGGTGTCCACCATCGGGTTCGGCAGCGATGCCAACGCAGCCCGAGACATCCTGGGTCAGGTATACGAATACTTCCTCGGCCAATTCGCCAGTGCCGAAGGCAAGAAAGGCGGTCAGTTCTACACGCCGGCCAGCATCGTCAAGACCTTGGTAGCGGTCCTCGCCCCGCACAAGGGCCAAGTGTATGACCCTTGCTGCGGTTCGGGCGGCATGTTCGTGCAGTCAGAGAAATTCATCGAGGCCCACGGCGGCAAGCTTGGGGACGTGTCCATCTATGGGCAAGAGTCCAACCCCACCACCTGGCGCTTGGCCGCCATGAACCTGGCGATTCGGGGCATTGACTTCAATCTGGGCAAGGAGCCGGCTGATACGTTCACGCGCAATCAGCATCCGGACCTGCGCGCCGACTTCGTCTTGGCCAACCCGCCGTTCAACATCAGCGACTGGTGGCATGGCAGCTTGGAGGGCGACGCTCGCTGGGAGTATGGCGACCCTCCCCACGGTAACGCCAACTACGCCTGGCTACAGCACATGCTGTACCACCTGAAGCCCACCGGCCGCGCAGGCATTGTGCTGGCCAACGGGTCGATGAGCTCTAGCCAGAACAATGAGGGAGTCATTCGCGCCGCCATGGTCGATGCTGACGTGGTGGAGGTGATGGTGGCGCTGCCTGGGCAGCTATTCTTCAACACCCAGATTCCGGCATGCCTGTGGTTCTTGGCCAAGCAGAAAAAGCGCAAGGGCGAAGTGCTGTTCATTGACGCGCGCAAGCTGGGGAGAATGATCTCCCGCGCGCAGGCTGAGCTGGATGACGCAGCCATTGCTCGGATTGCAGAAACCGTGGCCGCGTGGCGTGGGGAAGTTGAAGATGGCGCCAGCATCACGAAATATGAAGACGTGCCGGGATTCTGCCGCAGCGTGCCATTGGCTGAAGTCGCTCAGCACGGGCATGTACTGACGCCCGGGCGATATGTCGGAGCAGCGGAGGTCGAAGACGATGATGAAGTCTTTGCCGAGAAGATGCAGAAGCTGACTGAAAAGTTGGGCGAGCAGATGGCCAAGGGCGCGGAGTTGGATACGCTTATTCGGCAGAAGCTGGGGGGGCTGGGGTATGAGTTCTGAATGGCCGATGGTAACTGTCGATAGTGTGTGCGACCTCATTGTTGATTGCGTCAACAAAACTGCACCAGTGGCCTCCGAAAAAACCAATTTTCGAATGATTCGCACGACTAATGTGCGAAATGGTCATATTAACCTTAGTGATTGCAAGCATGTAACCGAAGAAACCTTTGAAAAGTGGACGCGTCGAGCCAAGTTAAAGATTGGCGACGTTATCCTGACTAGAGAAGCGCCAATTGGAGAGGTCGGTCTAATAGCAGATGCGGCAGGGGTTTTTCTTGGCCAGAGATTGATGCAATATAGAGCCAATCCTGCTCTACTCGACTCTAGATTTCTGTTATATGCGTTCTTATCGCCTGCACTCCAGCATCAATTCGGCAGTCACGAGGGCTCGGGGTCTGTAGTAAGCCACATTCGAGTTGGCGACTGCTACAAGTTTAAAATCCCCCTGCCTTCCCTGGAAAGGCAAAAGGAAATATCTTCGATTCTTGGCGCGCTGGATGACCGCATCACCCTCCTGCTCGAAACCAACAAAACCCTTGAATCCATCGCCCAAGCCATCTTCAAGTCCTGGTTCGTGCACTTTGACCCGGTGCGCGCCAAAATGGAAGGCCGCCAGCCAGAAGGGATAGATGAAGAGACAGCGGCGCTGTTTCCAGATTCGTTTGAAGAATCTGAGTTGGGGAGCATTCCGCGAGGGTGGCTACCAATCCGCTTGGATTCATTCCTCGAACTAGCATATGGCAAGGCGCTGAAAGCGGATAATCGAAATGCAGGCGCTGTACCCGTTTATGGGTCTGGAGGCGTCACAGGCTGGCATGACTCGGCGCTTTGTACTAGTCCGTCTATCATTGTTGGAAGGAAAGGCACAGTCGGCAGCCTGTACTGGGAGAGCCGCCCGTTTTTCCCGATTGATACTGTGTTCTATGTAAAGGCAAAGCGACCTTTGACATACTGCTATCAGTTGTTGAAAACATTGGGCCTACACAACATGAATACGGACGCTGCTGTCCCGGGCCTGAATCGAGAGAATGTCTATCGCCTGAAGGTGCCTGATATTCCCTCTGCCGTGCTCAAAGCATTTGACGCAGCGGCAAACGTATTACGTCAAAGCGTCGACCACAACGAAAGGCGGGCTCAGACTCTTTCCTCCGTTCGCGACACCCTGCTCCCCCGCCTTATCTCAGGTCAACTCCGCCTCGCCGAAGCCCAAGAGAAAGTAGAGAAAGCTCTGTCATGACTGAAGACCAACTTGAACAGGAAACCTTGGGCTGGCTTGCAGAAGTCGGCTACACGGTTCGCAGCGGACCTGATATTGCCCATGACGGCCCGGACCCGCAGCGCACTGGCTACGGCCAGGTCATTCTGCCCCAGCGCCTGCGGGCCGCTATCGACCGCCTGAATCCGCACATTCCAGCCTCCGCGCGTGATGATGCGTTCAAGCAAGTCGAGAACCTAGACACCCCTGTTCTGTTGGCCGCCAACCGCTCGTTTCACAAGCTGCTGACCAACGGTGTGAACGTCCAGTATCAAAAGGATGGCGAAACCCGTGGGGACTTCGTGCGCCTCGTGGATTGGACCAACCCTCAAAACAACGAGTTCTGGGCGGTCAGCCAGTTCACCATCAAAGGCCCCCACCATACGCGCCGACCGGACATCATTCTGTTCATCAACGGCTTGCCGCTGGTGCTGATTGAGCTGAAGAACACTGTCAATGAGACTGCCGACATCTGGAAAGCCTATGACCAGATTCAGACATACAAAGCACAGATTCCAGACGTCTTTGAGTACAACGAGATTCTGGTCGTCTCCGACGGTAGCGAAGCCCGCTATGGGTCGCTATCCGCCAATGCCGAGCGCTTCATGCAATGGCGCACGATTGATGGCGTAGAGCTTGACCCCCTGGGGCAGTTCAACGAGCTCGAGACGCTCGTGCGCGGTCTGCTCGCGCCCGCTTACTTGCTGGACTATCTGCGCTACTTCGTACTGTTTGAAGACGATGGCGCCCTCATCAAAAAGATTGCCGGCTACCACCAGTACCACGCCGTGCGGCTGGCCATCCAGCACGTGGTTGAGGCATCACAGCTACAGACCGGCGCCAGCCAACGTGGCAAAGGCGGCGTGGTGTGGCACACGCAGGGAAGCGGCAAGAGCATCACCATGACCTGCTTTGCCGCCCGCGTGATGCAGGAGCCGGCCATGCAGAACCCTACGGTTGTGGTCATCACCGACCGCAATGACTTGGACGGCCAGTTGTTTGGGGTATTCAGCCTGTCGCAAGACCTCCTGCGCGAACAGCCCGTAAAAGCCGATACCCGTCAGGACCTACGCAGGTTGCTGACCAATCGCCCTTCAGGCGGCATCGTCTTCGCTACCATCCAGAAGTTCATGCCTGGAGAAGATGAGGACACCTTCCCGGTCCTGTCGGAACGCGGCAATATCGTTGTGATTGCGGACGAAGCCCACCGCACGCAGTACGGTTTCGAAGCCAAGCTCAAGACTCGTAAAGGCAAATCCTTCAGCGCCAATGAATACAGTCAATTGGCTGCAAACGATGACTTGGATGTTTGCCTGACTACCGCGTTGGCGGTCGCCGAGCCCACGATCACGTATCAGGCGGGTTACGCTCAACACTTGCGAGATGCACTGCCCAACGCCACCTTTGTGGCCTTCACGGGCACCCCCGTCAGCAGCACCGATCGCGACACGCGCGCCGTATTCGGCGATTACATCCATGTCTACGACATGCAGCAGGCCAAAGAGGATGGCGCCACCGTGGCCATCTACTACGAGTCGCGCCTGGCCAAGCTCAAGCTCAAGGAAGCCGACCTGGCGTCTCTGGATGAAGAGGTCGACGAACTAGCCGAAGACGAAGAAGAGCTGACTCAGGCTCGCCTGAAATCGAGATGGGCAGCCCTGGAAAGAGTCGTGGGCGCCGAGCCGCGCATTGCCAGCGTGGCTGCCGACCTCGTCGAGCACTTCGAAGAGCGCAACAAAGCGCAGGATGGCAAAGCCATGGTGGTCGCGATGAGCCGCGACATCTGCGTGCACCTCTATAACGAAATCATCAAACTGCGTCCCGACTGGCACGACGAAGACCCCGAAAAAGGCGCTATCAAGGTCATCATGACGGGCTGCGCGAGCGACAAAGCCTTGCTGCGCCCGCACATCTACAGCGGTCAGGTCAAGAAGCGGCTAGAGAAGCGCTTTAAAGACCCCAAGGACCAATTGCGGCTGGTCATCGTGCGCGACATGTGGCTGACAGGCTTTGACGCGCCGTGCGTGCACACCATGTACATCGACAAGCCCATGAAGGGCCACAATCTCATGCAGGCTATTGCCCGCGTGAACCGTGTCTTCCGGGATAAACAGGGCGGCCTGGTGGTCGACTACATCGGCATTGGGAATGAGCTCAAGGCCGCGATGAAGGAGTACACCGCCAGCAAGGGCCGCGGCAAACCCACGGTCGATGCCCACGAAGCCTTCGCCATATTGCTGGAGAAGCTCGACGTCCTGCGCGGCATGATGCATGGCTTCGATTACTCAAGCTTTAAGACTGGCGGTCATAAGATCCTGGCGGGTGCCGCAAACCACATCCTGTCGCTGCGTCCGCCAGCGGGCGACAAGGACGCAAAGCTGGACGGCAAGAAGCGATTTGCCGACAACACGCTGGCCCTGAGCAAAGCTTTCTCCCTGTGCTGCACGCTTGATGAGGCCAAGGCACTACGCGACGAAGTGGCGTTCATGCAGGCCGTCAAGGTCATACTGACCAAGCGTGACATCAGCACGCAGAAGAAAACTGACGAGCAGCGAGAAGCCGCCATCCGTCAGATCATCAATCAGGCCGTAGTCAGTGAAAGCGTGGTCGACATCTTCGACGCCGTGGGTCTGGAGAAGCCCAACATCGGCCTCTTGGATGACGAATTTCTTGCCCAGGTTCGCAACCTGCCCGAGCGCAACCTGGCTGTCGAGCTGCTGGAGCGCCTGCTGGAAGGTGAAATCAAAAGCAAGTTTGCCAGCAACCTGGTGCAGCAAAACAAGTTCTCCGACATGCTCGGCAATGTCATCAAGCGCTACCAGAATCGCAGCATCGAAACGGCCCAAGTCATGGAAGAACTGGTCGACATGGCCAAGAAATTCCGTGAAGCGACAAAGCGCGGCGAAGAGTTGGGACTAACTGACGACGAGATCCGCTTCTACGACGCTCTGGCCAACAACGAATCCGCTGTGCGCGAGTTGAGCGACGAGACGTTAAAGAAAATCGCGCACGAACTGACAGAGAACCTGCGCAAGAACATCACGGTTGACTGGTCCAAACGCGAAAGCGTGCGGGCAAGTCTGCGACTCATGGTCAAGCGCATATTGCGCAAGTACAAATACCCGCCTGACATGGCGGATTCTGCCGTTGAACTGATTCTGATGCAGGCTGAAAGATTGGGAAAGGAATGGGTTGCTTGAGTTTGTCGTGTCATTCGCACTGAACCGAGCCGTTGCGCTGCCATGGGGCTAAAGGGAGACTACTGAGGGTCGACGGCGGCCGGGTATCGACGGCGATCCTTGATGCACTACCACTTCACCCGTAAAGAAAATACTCGCTCCGGCGGCAACGATAGAGTATTGCAGCGATTGGCATATATTGGGCATCAAGTGGCGCAGCCACGTCGGCTATTCAGTACATGACGCGCTACGCTTTGCCGGAGCTGGGCACTTCGATTTGCATAGGACGTATGTTCGATGCATATACGTCGCCCACCTACTTACAGCATCTCAAGCGACTTCGTGGGACCTGCTCACTATCTCGGCCCATGCAGGCACTTGACCGCCCTCTACCCAAATAATTTTATTAACGCCGCGTCCGATTTGAAATCAGCGTACCGGCGCGAGTTAGAACTTATCTATCGCTTGATACACTTGCTCGAAAATCCATTAAAAAAGAGGCGAATTTAATGACAACCATGTGGATGGTGAGAGCGAAAGGCGGTCTGCTGTACGAAGAGTTCCGCGACAAGGGCGTTGCCGCCATCGGTTGGGTCCGAATTGCAGAGGAAGCGAGCAAGGGCGCAACGCGAGAGCAGCTGGCCGACGCTTACCGACTGGTTTCACCCGGTACCAAAGAGGGAACTATCATCGCGGGTGTATCGCAAGTGTATCGGTTCATCCACGAAATTAAGAACGACGACTGGGTGGTCACGTATTCGACCGAAAATCGGACGTATCTCGTGGGGCAGGTAAAAGGGCCGTGTGAGTACCACCCTGAATGGGCGGATTTGAACATGACCTTAGTGCGTCGAGTGGCATGGTTGCAAAAAGAGGTAGATCGCGATTTGCTCCTTACGGGCAGCAAGAACAGTCTTGGCTCGGTCCTGACGATATTTAAGGTGCCTGAATCCGCGCAGAGAGAACTACTCGCAATCGCTAAAGGGGCGATCCAAATTCCTCAGCCGACAAAAGAGGAACTCGTAGAGGATGAAGTCAACGACCCTCTGCGACAGACTGAGGTCATCGCGTTTGAGCGCATCAAGGACCAAATCAACGGGCTCGATTGGGACGAAATGCAAGAACTCGTTGCTGGCATCCTGCGGGCGATGGGCTACAAGACCCAAGTGTCCCCCGCAGGCCCTGACAGGGGGAAGGACATCCTCGCTTCCCCAGACGGCTTCGGATTCCAACAGCCGCGTATCGTGGTGGAGGTAAAGCATCGCGACGGGAAGATGGGAAGCGCCCAACTCCGAAGCTTTCTTGGCGGCAGGCATAAAGACGACCGAGGCCTTTACGTCAGCACTGGTGGGTTCACGAAGGATGCGCTGTATGAAGCCGAACGGGCGGTGGTTCCGCTCATGCTCTGGAGCCTGGACGAGCTTGCGCGAGCCCTGACGGACAACTATCAGACCGCTGATGCCAAAACCAAGCAACTAATGCCGCTGCGGTACTTTTACATGCCGGCGTAGATTCGCTAGCCATTCTGACGGCTCTGGTCCGTCCGCGATTCGACTTTCGGCGGCGTAGTCCGGAATGGCAAGCTACCCTGCCTAAGCGCTATCGAAGGGAGAAGTGGGAGGCGATGTGTGATCGTCAGTTCGAGCTGCTTAAGCAGCTCGCCGTGTACAGATGCAAGAGCAGCGCCAACGCACAGTCCGCCAAAACACCGAAGTGCGTTAGAAGTGCGGTCAAAATTCCCAGAAAGCAAAAAGCCCACCGTTTCCGGTGGGCTAAGCGCTTGATACTACTAGAGAATTCTGGTGGGCTGTGAGTGGCTCGAACACTCGACCTACGGATTAAGAGTCCGCTGCTCTACCAACTGAGCTAACAGCCCTGCAACTTCACTCAGTCTCGTCCGCTTTGCTGCGCGTTTTTTAGTCCGCTGCCGCTGCGTTTCGTTATGTGTGTAGTGCGAAGAAGCAAGATTATATGCAGCTTTTTTGGTTTGTGCAAGTCAGGTGGGAAAAACTTTTTCCAGGCCTGCCTCAAGCCGCAAATCCGCCGTCCACCGACAGGCTTGCGCCCGTGACGTAGCGCCCTTCCGGCCCGGCCAGGAACGCCACCATGCCGGCGATGTCGCGGGCTTCGCCGTAGTGCGGCAGGGACAGCACCGCCACCAGATCTGCCGCATGCGCGCCGTCGGCGGGATTCATGTCGGTGTCGATGGGGCCGGGGTGCACCACATTGGCGGTGATGCCGCGTGCGCCCAGGTCGCGCGCCAGGCCCTGGGTCAGGCCGACCAGCGCGGACTTGCTGGCGGCATAGAGCGCGACGCCGGCGCGGCCCGCGCGCCCTGCCAGGCAGCTGCCGATGTTGATGATGCGTCCGCCGTCCGGCATGGACGCCTGCGCCGCCTGGATGGCGACGAAGGGCGCGCGCACGTTGACATCCATGGTGCGTTCATAGTCGTCGAGGCTGGTCTCGCCGATCGCGGCAGTCAGGAAGATGCCGGCGTTGTTGACCAACACGTCGATGGGTCCCAACTCGGCGATGGCCCGGTCAACCGCGCCGCGGACCGCGGACGCGTCCGCCGCATCCGCCTGGATGGCGAGCGCGCGGCGCCCGTCCACAGACAGTTCACGCGCCAGCGCCTGCGCGCCGGCGGCCGAGGAAGCGCTCACGTAAGTGAAAGCCACGTTGGCGCCGTCGGCCGCAAGGCGGCGCACGATGGCGGCGCCGATACCCCGGCTTCCGCCGGTGACGAAGGCAATTTTTCCAGTCAGATTCGGCATTGCGACATCCATATTTGTAGTGATCAGTACAAATATATTCGCCGAGCCCATCGCCGCCCGTCAACTATTTTTTTATCAATCACCACAAAAATTGCTGGCGAGTAAAATCAAACCCATGGCAGAACGTGGGCGCCCCCGGAACTTCGACCGAGCCCAGGCCTTGCGCAAGGCCATGGACGTCTTCTGGTCGAAGGGATATGACGGAGCATCGCTGACCGACCTCACGGCGGCGATGGGCATCAATTCGCCCAGCCTCTATGGCGCATTCGGCTCAAAGGAAGAACTGTTCCGCGAAGCGGTGGAGCTCTACCGCGAAACCGAGGGCGGTTCGGCGCGGCGCGCGCTGCAGGATGCGCCCACCGCCCGCGAAGCCATCCAATCCATGCTGCTGGCATCCGCCGAACGCTTCACCGCTTCCGGCACGCCGTCGGGCTGCATGATCGTGCTGAGCGCGCCGGCAGGCTGCGTGAATCAGGCCGGCGTGGGCGACTTCCTGGGCGACAATCGCCGTGACATGCAAAGCCGCATCCTGGCCCGCCTCAATGCCGGCGCCTCACATGGCGAGTTGCCGGCCGGCGTCGACCTCAAGAGCCTGGCCGCTTTCTACACCACCGTGCTGCACGGCATGTCGATCCAGGCGCGCGACGGCGCCAGCCGCAAGACCTTGCAAGCCGTGGCCAGACAGGCGATGTGCGCCTGGGATGCGCTGACCGGGAGCGCGCCTCCCTCCGGCCCGCCGCCGGGCCGGGCCCGCGCCTGACGGATAGCGTCATGTTCCGGATCGATCTGCGGCGTCTCATCCTGTGGATCTGCCTTTTTTCGGTCGTCCTCGCGCTGGTGGGCAGCCTGCATGCCAGCTATCTGGTGCAGCGCGACCTGCTGCTGCACAACGCGCTGGAACTCAACCGGGCCTATGCCTCCAAGCTGGCTTCAGCCACCGACGTTTTCCTGACGGATCTGCGGCGCTACCTGTCGTACAGCGCCGAAGCGCTGGCCGACATGGAAACTCATCCAGAACACATGGCGGCCGAGACGCTGCGGCAGGAACGGCAGCTCGGCCACTTCAACTCCACCTTTGTGGTGTCGCCGCAAGGCAAGGTGCTCGCGGCATCGACATCGGACCATGCCTTGCTGGGCCAACAAGCGCGCAGCGATGCCGCCAGGAATGCCCTGGCCACCCAGCGCCCGACCGTGAGCGCCCCTTTTGTGGGCAGCAACAATCGTTGGATGATCTTGTACACACATCCGATTTTCTCGGACGACGATCGCTATCTGGGCTTTCTCGGCGGCACGCTCTACCTGCATGAACACAACGTGCTGGACCATTTGCTGGGCCAGCACTTCTACGTAGGCGAGTCTTCCTTGTACGTCGTGGATCGCAAGGGCGAGCTGATCTATCACCCCGACCGCGGCCGCCTGGGGCAGATCGTCCCCGACGCCGGCGCCTTCGCCTCGGCCCTGCGCGGCGAGACCGGCGAAATGCGCTTCACCGACGAACATGGCCGCGAGATGCTGGCGGGCTATGCGCCCGTGCCCAGCATGGGCTGGAGCATCATCGCGCAGCGCCCCGTGGACGCCACCCTGCAGCCCTTGAGCGACCTGCTGCTGGCCACGGCCCGCCATACCTTGCCGTTGCTGCTGCTTTCGGTGGCTTCCATCTGGCTGCTGTCGCGCTGGATCGCCCGGCCGCTAGGCGAGCTGGCCGGAATCGCCAGGCACATGCAGAACCCGGATTCGGCGGAGCGCATCCGCCATGTGCGCTCGTGGTACTTCGAAGCCGCGCAGCTCAAGCGCGCGCTGCTGATGGGACTGGCCTCGATCCACCACAAGATCCGCGACCTGCGCCGCGAAACCACCACGGACACCTTGACCGGCCTCTTGAACCGGCGCGGCCTGGACGAGGCGCTGGCGCTGCTGCAGGCCGAGGAACAGCCGGTGGCGATCGTGGCCATCGATATCGACCACTTCAAGAACATCAATGACCGCTACGGCCACGCGGCGGGCGACCGCGCACTGCAGGCGCTGGCGCAATTGATGAGCGTAGGATCGCGCGGCGGCGATACCCTGGCGCGCGCCGGCGGCGAGGAATTCGTCATGCTGCTGCCCGGCGCGCCGCTGGAGGCCGCCATCGGCCTGCTGGAGCGGCTGCGCCAGCGCTTGGCCGCCGAACCCGGCGCCGTCGCCGCGCCCATCACCATTTCAGCCGGCGTGGCAGCCTACCCGGAACATGGCGCGACGCTGGACGCCGCCCTGCAACGCGCCGACCAGGCGCTCTATTACGCCAAGAACCATGGCCGCAACGCGGTCTGCGTCGCGGACGACAATACCCAGGCCGGCGCGCGGATGGCCTTGCCGGGCTGATCGCCTACTTGCCCTTGGCCGAGGCAGGCGCGGGCGCCTTGGGCGGCTTGCGCATCTGCTCCAGCAAGGGGCCGCAGGCGTTCTCGTCCGTGGTGCTGGGCGCCACCAGCGCCAGCAGACCGGCGGCTGGCGTCAGCAATACCCCCAAGGCCACCATGCCCGCGCCGCGCGCCGCCAGGGGCAGCACATGCACGCCCACGTCCGGCGAGCCGAAGGTACCCCGCACATACAGCGGGGAACGCAGCGAGAAGATGCGGAAGCCCTTGCTGTCCGGGGTAATGTCCATGTCCAGCTTCTCGTTCTTGAAGTCGGCCGTGCCGGTGATGCTGATCAGCGCGTTCTCGGTATCGAACACGAACACGCGCGGCGTCATGACGCCGCTCTTCATCTGCAGGTCGGCCGCGCCGCAATTGATCTTGACCTCGTCGTCCCCGAACAGCTTGGAGACGACGTAGTTGCCGACGTTGAGCCCGGCGATCTCCATCAGGCTGCGGCTGATGACGCCGTCGTTGACCAGCATCTTCACGTCGCCGGTCGCCGTTCCGAGCAAGGCGGCGACCGAATTCCCCGCCCCGCTCACCGCCATGTCGCCATTCAGCTCGCCCAGCGTTTTCTGCATGGCAGCGGTGGAAGGAAACAGCTGCTTGAGCCGCAGGCGGCGCGCGCTGAGGTCGACGCGCCCGGTCAGGGTGGCGCCGGAGCCGTCCAGCCGTATGGTGGAATTGATGTTGCCGCCGGCCATCCCGAAGCGCAGGGGTTCGAGCGCCAACTTGCCGTCCTGCAACACCAGGTGCACGGACAGGTCCGACAGCGGCAGCTTGCTGTCATGCACGATGCGGCCCGCGTCCAGCGCGACGTCGGCGTCCATGTCGCGCCAGCGGTCGGTGCGGAACGCCTGCGTGGGCAGCACCTTGCCGCCCTTGGGCTTGGCCGGCGCGTCCTTGGCCTTGTCCGTTTCGGCCCCCGCGACCTTGCTCGACGGCACGCCGATCAGCGGCCCTAGGTCCGCCATGCGCAATTGCTTGGAGGAAAGCTTGCCGGTCAGCTTGGGGCGCGGCTGGCCCAGCGCGAAGGAAATGTCGCCATGCAGGTCGCTGTTGCCGACCTTGCCGTTGAAACCCTTGTAATCGAACACCGCCCCGCCGGGATTGCGCAGCTTGGCCACCAGATGGCCGTCGGTGGAGTACGGCGGCGTGTCCGGCAAGGTGACGCCGGTCAGCGGATATAGCTGCGCCATGGACGCGCCCGACAGCTTCAGGCGCAGGTCCAGCGAGCCGAGATTGACCGGATCGGTCAAGGTGCCCGCGATCGAGGCCCGGGTGCCGCCGATGGTCACGTCGGCCTGCACCGGAAAGGGCTGCCTGGGGTCCTGCAGGGCCAGCATGCCGCCGACCTTGCCTTCGCCCTTGGTGGCCAGGCCCTTGTACTTGCCGTCCACCTTCCAGCCGAACACATAATCGCGCGGCGACGGCGCGGCGGCGCCCTCTTCCGTCGCGAAAGCCGCCCCGGCCACGTCCGCGAACGGCACCGGCTTGCCCAGCGGATCCACCAGCACGGTCAGATCCGCCTTGAGGACTTCGTCCACCAGCCCCGCGCGGCCCTTGTCGAAGCCGATCTCGTTGATGTCCAGCACCCAGTGCGAAGGCTCGCCGGTCTCGGGCAGCGTGAACTCCCAGTTGGCGCGGCCGTCGGCCAGGCGCTCCAGTTCGGCGGCGGGTTCGGTCAGCTGGATGCGGCGGATGACGACGCGCTGGCGCAGCAGCGGCAAGGGCGCCAGGCTGAACTCCCCGCGCTTGAGCGTCGCGAACTGCGGCGCCTTGGCCCAAGGCGCATTGCCCACTGAAATATCGTTGGCGATGACGCGAGGCCACGGCACCCAGGCGCGCCAGCCACCCTCGTCGGGCTCGCGCGCCCATTCGATGCTCAGGTCGCCGTTGATGGCGAACGGCCGGCCAATCGCGGCGCTGGCCCGTTCGTTGATGAAAGGCTTGGCGCGATTCCAGTCAAAAGTGGCGATCACGACCACCAGTATCGCCACGAGGAGCGCCGCTCCCCCTACAATCCCGATCGCTATTTTTCTTGAGCGCGTCATGGTTATTATCCTTGGCATTGCTGCCGGCGTACCGCTGCCGGCTCCTGTTACCTCCAAGGGTATCGCGGCCCGCAGCCCTTTCCGGACTGGCCGGCCCCATAATGTGTGCGGATTTTTCCAGGCTCGGCGCCCCCGCGAAGCCGCGCGGCACGCGTTGCCCGGGGGTTGCGCAGCATGGCCCGTGCCCGGCCCCGCAGCGACCGGTTACAAAACGAAATGGCTCCGCGGCGCGAAATGTGACGCGAACGCCGGCATCCATCGAATTTTCGACGCCGGCGCCGCTCAAATGCTCAAACGACAGACCCCGGCCCATTGGACCGGCTGGCAGAACAACCTGGAGGCCCGATGCGGCATTCGACCTTGATTTTCGTGGTGGCGGCGTTTGCGCTGCTGACGCTGAGCCGCCTGGCGCTGGCCGCCTGGCAGTCCAAGCGCGTGCGCGATGCCGGCGGGCTGATCCCCCTGCTGCTGGGCGGGCTGCGCATCGACGCGCACCAGATCGCCGTGCTGGCAGCGCTGCCGGCCGCGCTGTCGCCCTTGTTCGGCCATATCCCGCTGGCCGCCACGCTGGCCGGCTACTGGTATCTGGTCGCGTTCATCCTGCTGGCCTTCCTGGAAGTGGCCACCCCGCCCTTCATCCTGGAATACGACTCGCGCCCCAACCGCCTGTTCGTCGAATACCTGAAGCATCCGCGCGAAGTCTCCGGCATGCTCTGGCGCGGCTACAAAGGCGCGCTGGTGGGCGGCTTGGCCGTCGTCGGGCTGATCGGCTGGGGCGCCTACGGCCTGTTCGGCCACGCCCAGCCTGATGCGCAACTGAGCTGGTGGCAGATGCCGCTCGCCAGCCTGGCGATCATCGCAATCACCGTCCTGGCCATACGCGGCACGCTGGGCCACCGCCCGATCAACCCGTCCTCGGTCGCCTACAGTTCGGACGGCATGCTGAACACGCTGGCGCTGAATTCGCTCTATAACGTCTTCTACGCCATCTACAGCATGAAGAACGAAAAGTCCGCCTCGGATGTGTATGGCGGCATGGACGACGACAAGATGCACGGGCTGGTGCTGGAGCAAGCCGGTCTGCCCAATCCCCCCGCCAACCCGGACTATCCCAGCCTGCACCGCCAGCCGGCCACCCGCAAGACGGCGCGGCCGCTGAACCTGGTGATCATCCTGGAAGAAAGCCTGGGCGCGCAGTATTGCGCCGGCCTGGGCGGCGCCGATCTCACGCCGGAACTGGATGCGCTGGCGCGCGAAGCGTGGACCTTCACCCGCGCCTATGCCACCGGCACCCGCTCGGTGCGCGGGCTGGAAGCGGTGGTCACCGGATTTCTGCCTACTCCCGCCCAGGCGGTGCTGAAGCTGCCACGCTCGCAGCGCGGCTTCTTCTCGCTGGCCGACCTGCTCGGACGCCATGGCTACCATTCGCGCTTCATCTATGGCGGCGAATCGCACTTCGACAATATGAAGGGCTTCTTCCTGGGCAACGGCTTCAAGCAGATCGTGGACCGCTCCGACTTCGTGGAGCCGGCCTTCGTGGGCACCTGGGGCGCGTCGGATGAGGATATGTTCAACCAGCTGGACCGGCTGCTGCGCGAGGACGGCGACCAGCCCACCTTCACGCTGGCCTTCAGCGTGTCCAACCATTCGCCCTGGGAGTACCCGGCCGGCCGCATCCAGACCGACGGCAACCCGGCCACCGTGGAAAACACCGTGCGCTACGCCGACTGGGCGCTGGGCCGCTTCTTTGAACGCGCCAAGGCCTCGCCGTACTGGGAAAACACGGTGTTCCTGATCGCGGCGGACCACGATTCCCGCGTCTTCGGCGCCAGCCTGGTGCCCGTGCGCCACTTCCACATCCCGGCCGTGATCCTGGGCGCCGGCATCGAGCCGCGCCGCGACGACCGCCTGATCAGCCAGATCGACCTGGCGCCGACCCTGCTGTCGCTGATAGGCGTGGACACCGAACATCCGATGATCGGCCATGACCTGACCCGCAGCACGCCGGGCCGGGCGATCATGCAGTACGACAGCACCTATGGCTACCTGAAGGAAGACGAGCTGCTGGTGATGGCGCCCAACAAGACGCCGCTGCAATACCGCTACACGGCGCCCGAGGAATACGCGCCCATGCCGTTGGATCCGGATCTTGCCGCGGAGGCGCTGGCGCATGCGCTGTGGCCCAGCTGGGCCTATCGCGAAGGCCGCTACAGCCTGCCGGGGCAGGCCGTCGAACCGTCCGCCTCCGGCGAAAAGCCTGCCGCCTGATCCCCTGGCCGGCGGCCGCTACGCCGGCCGCTTGAACGCCTTGCGGGCCTTTTCGCTGGCGGCGCGGCAATGGCAATCGGGGCTGTGGTCGTTCACCATGCCCACCGACTGCATGAAGGCGTAGACCGTGGTGGGCCCGACGAACTTCCAGCCCAGTTTCTTCAGGGCCTTGGACAGGGCCTCGGATTGCGCCGAGGTCGAGGCGCCGCGGGTCGACGGCGCCCCCTTTGGGGCTTCGAACCGCCACAGGTAGGCGCCCAGCGAGCCTTCGCGCTCGATCATCTCCAGCGCGCGGGCGGCATTGTTGATCACGGCCTCGATCTTGCCGCGATGGCGCACGATGCCGGCATCGTCCAGCAGCCTCAGCACCTCCTTTTCGCCAAAGCGCGCCACCTTGGCGGGCTCGAAGTTGGCGAAGCCGCGGCGGAACGCCTCACGCTTGGACAGGATGGTGCGCCAGCTCAAACCCGACTGAAACCCTTCCAGGCAGAGCTGCTCGAACAGCGCCCGGTCATCGCCCTCGGGGCAGCCCCATTCGGTATCGTGGTAGGCCATGTACTCGGCGGACGTATCCACCCAGCCGCAACGGATCAGGCCGTCGGGGGATTCGGTTTTGGCGTTCAAGGCGGGCTCCTGGCCACTATCGGGGCTACCGATGCTACCGCAGCAACGTCCCCGATAAAAGACCGCATATGCGCAAAAAAAGCATGGCGGCCGCCGATCATATCCCGCTAATATTTGCAGCCCTGATCCCGCGCCGGCCCTGTCCGCGCGCGTCCCGGCGCTGTACGGGGGGTCTGCGTCATGCGGCCCGTTTTGCGAGTCAGCCGGGGCCTGGACAGGTTTTCAGCCTTCCGCGCGCCATGTCCCTGCTAGAGTCCTCTCTCATTTCCTTCGTCTCGCCCGCCGTCCTGGCAGGCGACGACCCGGCCGCCAACCCCTGTCTGGACTGCGGGGCATGCTGTGCGCATTTCAGGGTGTCGTTCTATTGCGGCGAGTTGGCCGGCGAGAACGGCGGCCATGTGCCGGTGGAGCTGGTCACCCAGATGAGCCCGCTGCGCGCCTGCATGAAGGGCACGGAAACCGGCGGCGGCCGCTGCATTTCGCTGCGCGGCGAACTCGGCCAGCCCGGCATCCATTGCGCCATCTACGAAAACCGCCCCACGCCCTGCCGGGAATTCGACATCTGGATGCCGGACGGCTCGCCCAACCCGGACTGCCAGCGCCTGCGGCTGGCGCTGGGGCTGGCTCCAGTGCCGCCCCGGCCAGACGCCGAGAACGACCCGCAAGGCCCCCTGCACCCCAACCAGCCCGCCGCGGCCTGAAGCGGCGAGTTTCAGCCCGCGCAGGGATGGCTGGCGTGCGCCAGCATGGCCGGCGCGGGGCGGTCATCGGGCGCAGGCGCCCGCGCCCGTTTGCGCCTCCGGACGATGTCCGGATCCTTGCCCAGAAAGCCCAGCACGTTGCGCATCACCCGGTCGCGCTCCTGGTCCACGCAGATCATGTGATAGCTGTCCTGCAACATCACCACCGTCGACTGGGGTATGCGCCGTTCCAGGAAGCGGGCCGAGCGCGGACTGGTCAGCTCGTCCTCTTCCGCGTGCATGATCAGGGTCGGGCAGCGCATGCGCTCCAGCCCCTGGCGGACCATGCCGCGCAACCGGTCCACCTGCCGCACGCAGGCCAGCGGCACCCATTGGTAATGGAAACCGTCGCCGCGCGCAAAGCCCGCCTTGATGAAGGCGCGCACCAATTCGCTCTTGACGCCATAGGGATCCTCTTCGCGCACCCGGATCCGCCGCCGCAGGCCCGGCAGGCGATACACCAGGTAGCGCACGGCCCGGTACCAGGGCGTGCTCCACCCATCCAGGAACACCGGCGCGGACAGCGACACCAGCGCGCCGCGCGTGTGCGATTCACGCTTGCACAACTCCACCGCCAGCAGAGCGCCCAGGCACATGCCGATGACGTGCAGTACCTCGTATTGCGCGCAAAGCTCGCGATAGCGCTGCGTCACCACCGCCATCCAGTCCTCGACCGTCACATCGAGCAGGTCTTCCGGACAACCGGCATGGCCCGGCAAGGTCACGCCGTGGGGTTCGACCCCGGCGCGCGCCAGCACCCTGTGCATGGCGCCCATATCGAATTCGGTGCCGCCCAGGCCGTGGATGAGCAGCGCGCCGACGCGTTGCTGGCTCACGGCGCACTCCTGGCCGGCGCCAACGCCAAGAAAAACAAGTCATTCATGAAACACCCCTGAAGCATGGCGGACAAGACAAAAAGGCCTGTCCGACCCTGGCGTCATACTAGGCAGGGGGTGTCTGGGAAGATCGGCAAAACTGTCGGAGAACCGTGAAAATGCGTAAAGCCCGCCGCCGCGGCCGCGCTACTCGCGTTCGGCCAGATAGCGCGTGGGCGTCACGCCGAATACCGCGCGGAAGCTGCCGATGAAGGCGCTGGTGCTCTCGTAGCCCACCGCGAGGCCGGCCTCGGTGACCGAGCCGCCGCGGCAGAGCAGCTCCAGCGCGCGCAACAGGCGGGCCTGCTGGCGCCACTGTCCCAGCGTCACGCCGGTTTCCTGGCGGAAACGGCGCATCAGGGTGCGCGACGACATGTTCAGGCGCTGCGCCCACTCATCGATGCCGGCCGTATCGTCGGGCCGGTCCAGCAGCGTATTGGCCAGGTCCTGCAAACGCGGATCCACGGGCATCGGCAACGGCACGGGCTCATGCTCGCGCTGCTTGAGTTCTTCCAGCAGCACGTCGAACAGCTGCTCCTGGTAGGCGGGAGACAAAACGGTGTTCGGCTGGACCGACGTGAAGCGATCCATCAGGGCTTCGATCAGCCGGGACGCAGGCCAGGACCGGCAGTGGTCCGGCAGGCGCCCGCAGGCGTCGCGGCGCACGTAGAGGAACGAACCGCGCGCCTCGCCAAACCAGCGCGCGCCGTGCTGCACCCCCGGCGGGATCCAGCCCAGGCTGCCCGGCATCACCGTCCAGACCTGGGCGCCCGCCTGCACCAGCACCAGCCCCTCGTGCACCAGCACCAGCATGCCCTCGTCATGGACATGAGAGGGCACGGCGATGCCTTTGGATTCGCGCCGTCCGTGGACGCTGAACGGCGTCAGCAATACATCCGGCAGAGGAGGCGCAACGGCCACGTGAAGCATGGTTGGCAGGTTTGAGCTACAGGTTGACGGTTTCCGGCGAGCGGATCCAGTTGGAAATGTACATCATTCTCACCTGGATATCAGCCACGCAAGGAAACCCTCCCATGGACCACTCAAGACTGCGCCATGCCGGCATCAAGGCCACCTTCCCGCGCATGAAGATCCTGGACCTCTTCTATCAGCACGCCGGCCTGCACATGAGCCCGGCCGACATCTACCGCAATCTGCTCTCGGACAGCAGCAACATCGGCCTGGCCACGGTTTATCGCGTCATCACGCAACTTGAAGGCGCCGGCCTGCTCAAACGTACTCAGCTCGACGCCCACACCACTGTGTACGAGCTCAACGACAAGGGACACCACGACCACCTGGTCTGCACCGATTGCGGACGGATCCTGGAGTCCAGCGACCCGGCCATGGGCCAGCTGGTCAGGAAGATCGCCAAGCGCAGCGGCTTCCTGCTGGACTCCTACAGCCTGGTGCTTTACGGCCATTGCGGCTGCGGCAAGAACGCGGCCGCCCTTCCTCACGGAGAATTCGAATGAACCACGAACAGTTTTTCTTCCACGACCTGTCCCAGTTTCCCATCGTCACCTCCAGGCATGGCGGCGCGCCCGACGGCTATTCCGCCAGCTGGATACGCGAAATGGAGATGCTGGTGGACAACCCCCAGAGCTTCGTCATGGTCGTGCCCGACATGCGGCAGGAAGCCGGCCAGGCGGACCGCAAGGCCATGGTCGAATGGCAGACCGCCAACATGCCGCGCCTGAAGGCCCGTTGCCGGGCTTTCATCGCCGTGGAGGGCAATGCCGAAGCGCTGGACAAGATCCGTCAGCGCGGCGAAAAAATGACCCGCGCCTTCGGCGTGCCGTTCCTGGCCGTGGCCACCGTCGGCCAGGCGGCGCAATGCGCCCGCGAACTGCTGGGCCAGTCGGGACCCGGGGGCTTCGTCGTGGACTGACCCACGCCGATTTAAGACTTGGCCGCCAGCGCCGTTGTCCATGATGTCATGGCGCTGGCACCCGCAGGGTAGCGCCCCCTCCACTCCCAGGACCGGCCGCCCCGCATGAACCGCGCACTCGCCTGCATGTTTTGCCAATCGACGCTTGCGCAGGGCGCCCCGCTGCTCGAGAAAAACGGCGCCGCCATCTGCAGGACCTGTGCCGACAGCTTTTCGGCCCTGTTCGCCGAACGCGCCTGGACCATGGCGGCCACCCTGCAGGAACAGCTCGACGTACTGCTAGAAGAAAGCCGGCGCGCGTTGACTCACAGCGAACTGATGTCGGAACGCGCCCGCAGCTGCGGCCTGAACCTGCACGATCTGTCGGCCGTGCCGGCGCGCACCCTGTCCTGAACCCTCCGCCGTCAGCGCCCTCTTCCTGCGATTTCCACGCACTGGTCGATGGCGCCGAACGGCGCATCGCCGTCCGCCCCACGCGCGTAGATGCGGACTCGGTCGCCATGCCGCAAGTAGGGCGGCAGCCGCTCTTCGGCCATGCCGTCGAGCTGGCCGCGAACCCGCGCTTCGGTGATGCAGGCGCTGCCCGCGGCCGGATCCGCATTGCTGATGGTCCCCGCGCCAACGATGCTGCCCGCCGCCAGACTGCGCGTCCGGGCCAGATGCGCAATGATCTGGGCGAAGTTGAAGACGACCTCGCTATTGGCATGAGGGTCGCCGAAACGCTCGCCGTTGATCTCGATACGCACGGGCAGGTCCAGCATGCAGTCCTTCCAGGCGCGTCCCAGCGCGTCGGGCGTCAGCGCGATGGGCGCGAAGCTGGTCGCCGGCTTGCTCTGGTAGAAGCCGAAGCCCTTGGAGAGTTCGCCAGGAATCAGCCCGCGCAGGGAAACGTCATTGAGCAGGACCACCAGCGCGATCAGATCGGCAGCATGGGCGGCATCCGTGCCCATGGGCACGTCCTTGGTGATCACGGCGACCTCGGCTTCCAGGTCGATCTGATGGGCCTCGTCGACCGCCACGATCGCGTCCTCCGGCCCAATCATCACGTCCGATCCGCCCTGATACACCAGCGGTTCGTCTTCATAGCGCGGCGGAATGGGCTCGCGCCGCCACTGATAGATCAGCCGCGCATGATTGCGGTAGACGGAGGCGTCAGCCCACTGGTAGGCCCGGGGCAGCGGAGCCATGCACTGGCCGGCGTCGAACGCATCGGCTCCGACCCACTCGGCGGCGTCGAGTTCCTGGCTGCGGCGCGCGAGCCGCGGCGCCACGACATCCCAATCGTCCAGCAGGGCTTGCAGCGTTGCCGCGCCGGGCGCGGCGGATGTCCACCGCAAACCCGAAGCGCTCACCAGCATCAACTCGCCGTCGCGCGTGCCGCTCCTGCGCGTCGCCACGCGCAATGGCAAAGCAAGCTGCGTCATGCCAGCCTCCCCGGCGCGGTCGCGAAGCCGCGCTTGCCCTGGGTCCAGCGGTCCAGCTCCGCGCGGGCCTCGCGCACGTAGCCCTCGACCACTTCGGGCGCCGCCACTTCGACCGTCAGCTCCAGCCGCAAGCCATTGGGATCGAAGAAATAGATCGATTCGATGTAGCTATCGTGGTCCGTGACGCCGACCACCTCCACGCCATGGGCTTCAAGCCTGGCCTTCATGGCCAGCAGATCATCGCGCTGCGGCACCCGCAGGGCGATGTGATTGACCCAGCCCGGCGTGTTCGGCGAAGGCAGCGCCGCAGTCTGGTCGCCCAGGTCGAAGAACGCGATGCAGGAGCCGTCGCGCATGCGGAAGAAGATATGCACGTAAGGGCAGAATTCCCCCGTGCTGGGCACGGAGTCCTTCTTGATGACATGCACCAGCGGCAAGCCCAGCAGGTCCTCGTAGAAGCGCCGGGTTTCCTCGGCATCCCGGCAGCGCCAGGCGAAATGGTGCAGTCCCTGCACGGGACGGGCGGCGGTATGGTCCATGCGATTCCTCAATCGAGCGAGATCTTGTTGGCGCGGATGACTTCGCCCCAGCGGGCCGATTCGGCGCGCGCCAGGGTCCTGAATTCATCGGGCGTTCCGGGCAAAGGCTCAAAGCCGAACTCGGCAAAGCGCTTCACCACGGCGGGATTGGCCAGGGCCGCGTTCAGTTCCTGGTTCAGGCGCGCAACCGCTGGCGCCGGCATGCCCTTGGGGCCGAGCATGCCTTGGAACGCGAACACCTCGGCGTCCGGCACGCCCAGCTCGGCCAGCGTCGGCACATCCGGCAGCAACGGCGAACGAGCCTGCGAGCCGATGGCCAGCGGCCGCACCTTGCCCGCCTTGATGATGCCGGCTCCCGAGGCCAGGTCCAGGAACATCACCGGCACCTGCCCTCCCATCACGTCCTGCATGGCGGGCGCCGCGCCCCGGTAAGGCACGTGCGTCAGGCGCACGCCAGTGCGGCTCTGGAACAGCTCCATGGCCAGATGATGCGGCGAGCCATTGCCGACCGAGGCGTAATCCACCTTGCCCGGCTCCGCCTGCACGCGCGCCATGAAGGTCTTGAAGTCCGCAGCGGGAAACGCCGGATGCACTACCAGCACCAGCGGAAACTTGCCGATGGCGCCGATATAGGTGAAGTCCTTTTCCGGACTGAAGGCCAGCTTGCGGAACAGATGTTCATTGAAGGCCAGCACGCCGTTGTCCGCCGACATGACGGTGTAGCCGTCGGGTTTGGCGTTCGCGACCTGCTCGGCGCCGATATTGGTCGCCGCGCCCGGCCGGTTGTCGATGATGATCTGCTGGCCCAGCGCGGCGCGCATGGACTCGGCCAGCGTGCGCGCCAGATTGTCGGTGCCGCCGCCCGCGGGGTACGGCACCACCCATTTGATCAACTGGTCGGGATACTTGCCCTGCGCGCGGGCCAGCGGAGTGGAGGCGGCCAAGGCTGTCGCCGCAAGCGCCTCGAGAAAATGACGTCGGTTCAAGTCCGTCTCCTTTGAATAGTCATCGCCGGTTGTCCGGCTGAAACAGCGTGGTCTATGGAATGGATCAATCAAGCGAGATCTTGTTGGCGCGGATGACTTCGCCCCAACGCGCCGACTCAGCGCGCGCCAGCGTCCTGAAATCATCCGGCGTCCCGGGCAAGGGCTCGAATCCGAAATCCGTGAACATCTTGAACACCGCCGGCTTGGACAAGGCCGTGTTCAGTTCCTGGTTCAAGCGCGCAACCACCGACTCTGGCAGGCCGGCGGGGCCCAGCAACCCCTGGAATGCAAATACCTCGGCATCGGCCACGCCCAGCTCGGCCAGCGTCGGCACGTCCGGCAACAGCGGCGAACGGGTCTTTGAACCGATGGCCAGTGGTCTGACCTTACCGGCCTTGATGATGGCGGCTCCGGAGGCCAGGTCCAGGAACATCACCGGCACCTGCCCTCCCATCACGTCCTGCATGGCCTGCGCCGCGCCACGGTAGGGCACGTGCGTCAGGCGCACTCCGGCCCGGCTCTGGAACAACTCCATGGCCAGATGATGCGACGATCCGTTGCCGGGCGAGGCGTAATTCACCTGGCCGGGCTCCGCTTGAACGCGTGCCATGAAGGCCTTGAAGTCCGTCGCGGGAAATGCCGGATTCGCCACCAGCACCAACGGGAACTTGCCGATGGCACCGATGTAGGAAAAGTCCTTTTCCGGGCTGAACGGCAGCTTCCTGAACAGGTGTTCGTTGAACGCCAGCAGGCCGCTGCCCGCCGACAGAAGGGTGTAGCCATCGGGCTTGGCTCTCGCCACATATTCCGCGCCGATGTTGGTCGCGGCGCCCGGCCGATTGTCAATGATGATCTGCTGGCCCAATCCCGCGCGCATGGCTTCGGCCAGCGCGCGCGCCAGGATATCGGTGCCGCCGCCCGCGGAAAACGGCACCACCCACTTGATAAGCTGTTCGGGATATCCGCCCTGCGCGCGGACCAAGGGCGCCGCAGCGGCCATTGCTGCAAGTGCAAGCGCCTCGAGGAAGTAGCGTCGGTTCAAGTCTGTCTCCATTGTTGTTCTTATCGTCGGTCAGCCTCCGGAGAGCGAGGGGCTGGGCAGGTCGTGCAAAGCATGCTCGATCGCATCCAGGCAGCGCTGCTCGTCTTGGACCTGCTCGAACAAGAGCAGCGCCAGGCGCGCCAGAAACAAGGATTCACGCTCGCGCCCCGCGGCCGCGATGGCATTGCTGCAACAGGCGTAGATGCGGTCCTGGACCGCGGCGTCGTCAATCACTGGATGGCTCCTTGCGCGCCGCAGGCGCGTTGAATGGCGGACAACACGATGTCCAGGGATGGCGAGCGCCAGCGGCCGCAAACGTGGCCATCAGGGCGCAGGAGATAGGCCATGCCGGCCTGTTCCAGACTCGCGGTTTCCAGCACCGGGACGACGCAGCGGCAAGGCAGGAAGCGCCACTCGGACGTAGCGGTCATCGCCGTCAATTCGTCCTGCTGCGGCCAGCCGCCGAACGCCAGCAAGGTAAAGCCTCCGGACGTCAGCAGGTCGGTCAGGTGCCGTCCATCCTCCGTCCGGCAATCCGCCAGCGGCGCGCCCGGCGCCCAATCGCCACCGCCCTGATCGTCCGTCGACAAGGGCGATTCCACGTAGGCGATGGCTCGCGTCTGCCGCGGATTGACCAGGCGCGCAATGCCGGGGTGCCGGCCCGCCAGCGACAGGCTGGCCTCGCGCATCAGATCAAAGCCTCGATGCGGCGGCGACATGAACTCGGTGCTGCGCATGGCGTTCTCCGCGTTGATGTGAAACGCCTGCCGCCGTTCACGGCTATAGCTGTCCAGCAGGGCATCCCCGCCCTTGCCTTGCAGCACGGCCGCCAGCTTCCAGACCAGGTTGTCGGCGTCGTCAAAGCCCGAGTTCAACCCGCGCACGCCGAATATCGGCATGGCATGCGCAGCGTTGCCCGCAAACAGGATGCGGCCATGGCGATAGGCATCCAGGGTCATCGCGCCGGCGCGGTACACCGAGGTCCACACCGGCGTCCATGGCAAATGCCCTTCGCCGATGGCGTCCAGATGCGTCTGCACGAACGCCTGCACCTGATCCGGCTGCAAGGCTTGCGCGGCATCCGCCCCGGCCGCCAGTTGATAGTCCACGCGCCAGATGTTGTCCGGTTGGCGGTGCATCAGGATGGTGGTCCCGCGCGCCCACGGCGGATCGAACCAGGCGCGGCGTTCCGCGGGATGCTCGCTGGCCAGCTCGATATCGACGATCGCATAGCGGCCCTGATAGCCCGTGCCCTTCAACTCCAGCCCCAGGCTGGAGCGTATGAAACTCTGGCCGCCATCGCAGGCCAGCAGCCAATCGGCGCGCGTCTCGTAGACGCCCAGAGGATTCTCGATCCGCACGCTCACCCCCGCCGCGTCTGGCCGGCATGCGGCCACCTTGCTGGCCCAGCGGATATCCACCCGCCCCGGGAAACGGCGGTTGATCTCGTCGATGGCGTCCAGCAGGAACTGTTCGATGTAGTACTGCTGCAGATTGATCATCGGCGGGTACTTGTCGCCGGGCGCCGACGGCATGTCGAACACCAGCACTTCCTCGGTGCCGTAGTAGCTGCGGCCGCGGGTCCAGGCCAGGCCCTTCTCCATGAATGCCGGCGCCACGCCCAGGCGGTCCAGGATTTCCAGGCTGCGGCGCGAAATACAGGCCGCGCGGCTGCCCTCGCAGACCGAGTCGTCGGCCTCGATCACGACGCTGCCTATGCCCAGCCGAGCCAGGCCCAGCGCCGCCGCCAAGCCGACTGGGCCACCGCCGACGATCAGTACGCGATGACTCTGAGCCTCGTCGCCATGCAGGTCGAGCGGGGGAAGCGACGGCGGAAAACGCCGATATTCGAATGGTCCGATTCTTTCGAGGGGCATGCGCAAGTCCTGATTCACGAAATTGCCGTACTGGTATTGGCTAGCGTCATATTCTCCCGGCATGGACTCGTTAATATGTCCTAATTAAACAGGACAGACTAACCCGCTATGAAACTGCTTCCGCTGCCACCACGCCCCCCCGCGCCCGGCCAGGCGCTGAGCATCGCGCTGATGAATGCGATCGGCGCCGAAAACTTCGCGTCCGAGGTGCTGGGCGCACTGGGCGCCACGCTGCCCGCCAGCCATTGCACGGTGTTTGCGCTGCGCAGCAGCGGTCGCGTCGAAGCCGTTTCGAGCGCCAGCGCCATCGGCGAAGTGGCGACGCTCACCGCCATCGAGTACATGCGCCTGGGCTTCGACAAGCAGGACTCCAACATGAACTGGCTATCCCGCCGCAAACCCGCCAAGGCGCGCCAGCTCTGGATCGGACACCAGTTCGCCGAAGAAGTCGCCGATGCCCACTACCGCCGCGTCTGCTACGACGACCCGGGCATACGCGAACGCATGTCGCTGCTTGCGGTCTTCCCCGACGGCTACCGGGTCGCAGTCAGCCTGCACCGGAATTTTTCGTATCCGGACTACGGCCCCAAGGATTTCGAGCGCATGTCGCAGCACGCGCCCCTGATCGCGGCGGCGGTCATGCGCCATGTCCAGGTGACCCGGCGCGCGCCCGCGGACCAGCCGCTGCAGGTGCAGCTCATGACCAAGCTGTCCGGACGGGAACGGCAGTTGATTACCCATGTGCTGGACGGGCTGACCACCAAGGAGGCCGCGCGCGAAATGGGCGTGTCCGAGACCACCGCGCTGACGTACCGCTACCGGGCTTTCCAGCACCTGGGCGTGCGCAACCATCGGGAGCTCATGGTGCTGCTGGGTTCAAGCGTGCCCAAACGCGGCAGACAGGCGCGCTGACCTGCCTCCCTACTTGTTGCTGGAGTAAACCAGACTGTCCCGGGTAGCGATCAGGCAATCGATGAAGCACTCGGCAGCCGGCGTGGGCGGCGATTCCTTCTTCGCCAGAATCGAGATGCGGGCAGAGGGAAGCTCATGCACCAACGGCATCATGCGCATGTGCGATGGCAAAAGGTCGTGCTCGAACAAGGGGCGCACGAAAATGCCCAACGCGTCGCTTTTTGCCATGATCGCCAACGCAACGGCCACCGAATGGCAGCCGATGGTGTCACGCGGCATGGGCAGACCGTGCGCGGCAAAGGCCATCCTCAACAGGTTTGCGGGAGCTTCCGTGTTGCCAGGCACCAGCCAAGGCGCGTCGTGCAGTTCGCTCAAGCTGCGGGCCTTGCGCAGCGGATGGCCAAGACGCGCGCCGACCGCAAGCGGCAGCGTGAACAAAGGGCGGTGCGCAAAACCGTCGCTGATCTCTCCGTCGTACTCGGTTTGCACGAGGAAGTCGTAGCGGCCCGACTCCAGCTGCTCATGGCTATAGGGTGGCGCCACTTCATTGAACGAAACCGCCACGCGCGGCATGCGTGCGCGGAAAGCGACCAGCGCTTCCGGCACGACGACCAACGCCGCCGAACTCACTGCCAGGTTCAATGTGCCGCCTTCGCCATCGCGCATCTGTCCGATTTCCTCGCGAGCCCGGCGGGTCTCCTGCAGAATGACGATGGCGCGCTTGTACAGCGCTTCGCCGTAGGTGGTCAGTTCCACGCCCTTGACGCTGCGGCGCACCAGCTCGACACCCACGCTCTGTTCGAGTTCGCGCAAGCTGCGCGTGGCCGCAGGCTGCGTCACCGCGAGCGCACGCGCCGCCGCCCGGATGCTGCCATGCTCGGCAATCAGCGCGAAGGCGCGCAATTGGCGTAGGTTCATGCGTTCGGCTCCGGCAGATTTTCCAAGATATAAAAAAAACAGATAACAACGGGCGATTTTTGTTTTTTTTCATTCTATGGCAACCCGGTAGCGCCTGCGAGCCAAACTCTTGAGCCCAATTCAGGGGCAACTACCGCGCGGACACGCCGCTGGCGACACGGCGATTGCGGCTAGCCTTGGCCAAGCCGCAGTCCATCCCGGCATATGAGCAGAATTTCCCCGTCATTTCACCCTATAAGAAAAAGTATTCATTACGACGCAAATTCTGTCTTTTTCTTATTTCAAGGCGTCCTTATAGTCCCTTCGAAGGGGAAGGCCGAGGCCCGCAGCCACGGACCGGCAACCCTCTCAACGGACACGAGGGGAAACCATGTCTATCGCACTGGCCGCGGCCGAGCCCAACGCGCTGCACACGCCATCCATGCGCCGGCGCGTCATCGCCGGCGCCACCATCGGCGTGGGTTTCCTCATGCGCCCCGCGGGCAGCATGCTCATCGGCTCCTATGCCAACCGCACGCATGACGAAATCGCTGCTCCGGCCGCGTGATCCCCCACAAGCCTGAATCTCCCTTTCATGTCGAGGATCAAATGAAACAACCAGCAATGCAGTCCTTGCGAACCGTGTTGGAGAGCGGCTTCAAGATCGTTCCCGGCAAAGAGGACGGTTTCGCCCGCTTCAATGATGCACTGCATCCTGTCGCGATAAGCCAGGACGGCTTCGAAGCGGTATATGGTGGACAGATTCTTGATTCGGCCTGGCGGTATGTCGGCGCGCGCTTCGCCAGCGCCGAACAAATGGATGCCTGGCATCAACATCCGCGGCACAAGGGCGCCCAGAAGGCGGCGTACGACCGTTGGTGGACGGCGGTCTACATGCGCAAATGGCGCGAACCCGCGTCCGGCGAAGTCATGAGCGGAAAAATCATGACCGAAACTCGCTTGACCGTCCCTACCCCGCTTACCGACGCGCGGCTTCGCGCCGTCAAGGAAATTCTGGCCTGTCTGACCGATCTCGGCGCCTCCCCGTTCGAAACCCTGACCGGTGAATATGAGGCGCGCCCCTATCAACTTATCGGTCCCAACGAGCCCTCTCCGGAAACCGATGGCGTCCTCTATCTGCTGATCACCCATTGGCCTACGCCCCAGGCTGCAGCCACCTGGCAAGGGTCGACCGCATACAGAGCGCTGCAGGAAATCGGAGCCGTGACCTGCGACACCTTCATGGCCATGCCCGAGACGCGGCCGCGCGATCATCTGCGCGACGACAAAATGCAGCGGGAATGGACGCTGGAAGGCTACAGGCAGGCCATCACGCCTTGAAAACCCACGACGGTTCGCAACCCGCGGCCGCGCGGAGAAAAGTGGTGCAAGAGGGGGACTGATCTATACAAAAAAGTGTTCACGAAAACATATTTTCTTTCTTTTTCTTATCCCAGGGCATCCGTATAGTGCCCTTCGAGGGAGCCCAAGGCCCGGAATCACGGACCGGCCCCCTCTAAAAACAGACACCAGGGGAACCCATGTCTATCACCATCGCAGCGGCCGCGCCCAACGCGCTGCACACGCCGTCCATGCGCCGGCGCGTCATCGCCGGTACCACCATCGGCAACGCGCTCGAGTTCTTCGACTTCACCGTCTTCACGTTCCTGATGCTGGTGCTCGGGCCTCTGTTTTTTCCGGCGGCCTCGGGCTACGGCCAATTGCTGTTGACCACCGCCACCTTCGGCGTTGGCTTCCTCATGCGCCCCGTCGGCGGCATGCTCATCGGCTCCTATGCCGACCGCCACGGCCGCCGCGCGGCCATGACGCTGACCCTGTGGCTGATGGGCCTGGGCTGCGCCTTGATCGCCGTGGCCCCCACCTATGCGCAAATGGGCATGGCCGGCCCGGTCATGATGGTGCTGGCCCGCCTGATCCAGGGTTTCGCCGCCGGCGGCGAGGTCGGCGCCTCGACCACCCTGCTGATCGAACACGCTCCGCGCGGCAAGCGCGGCTTCTATTCCAGTTGGCAATACGGCAGCCAATCGCTGGGCGTGATGCTCGGAGCCCTGGTCGTAACGCTGCTCACCGTGGGGCTAAGCAAGGAACAGATGCAGGCTTGGGGCTGGCGCGTGCCCTTCGTGATCGGCATCCTGACCGTTCCCGTGGGCGCCTACATCCGCCGCAACCTCGAAGAAACGCTGACGATCCCGCCTCCGAACGCCGCTAGGCCGCAAGCCGTGACCGCGCATCACGGCGCCGCTCACCAGCCCTTGCGCCAAATCTTCGCGGAATACAAACTCACGATACTCAAGGGCATACTGCTGCTGATCGGCGGCATGGTCAGCACGCAGATCCTCAGCTTCTACATGCCGGCCTATGCCAACCGGGAACTGGGCTTGCCGGCGACTTCGACGCTTTCGGCCAGTGTGGTGTTCGGCGCAATCGGCTTCCTGATCGCTCCTTTCGTCGGCATGCTGGCCGACCGCTACGGCCGCAAGCGCGTAATTTTCTGGTCGCGCCTGGCGACCCTGATCGTCCTGCTGCCCTGCTTCCAGTGGCTGATGGCCGCTCCCAGCACCGAACGGCTGATGCTGCTTATCGCCTTGTTCGCGCTCCTGGTGGCGCTGCAGTGGGCGCCAGCCTTCACGATGCTTCCCGAACTCTTCCCCAAGTCCGTGCGCACGACCGGCCTGTCGGTGGTGTATGGATTGGGCATCTCCGTGTTCGGCGGCTTCGCGCAGTTCTTCGTGACCTGGCTGCTGCACGTGACCGGCAACTCCATGGCCCCGGCCTGGTTCCTGATGGTGGCCATAGCGCTTTCAACGGTGGTGCTGTTCTGGATCGACGACCGCACCCATGACGACATCGATGGCCAGGAGGCTTGAATGCAGCACGGTTCCAGTTATTTCTCCCGCAGCTACGAAGAAGCGCGCCATCGTTTCGTGCTGGCGGCCAAACCGCTCGCCACGCAATTTCAATCCTATGTCATTGAACCCGCCGGCCGCGCAGGCGAGGCCCTGGCGACCGATGTCGCGCTGATCGGGCCGGCGGACGCGGAACGGCTGTTGATCATGACCTCCGCTACCCATGGCGTCGAGGGCTTCTGCGGCTCGGGTTGTCAATTGGCCCTGCTGGACGATGCCACGATGCTGGAACGCGCCCGTAGGGCCGGCGTGGCCTTGCTGCTCGTGCACGCAATCAACCCTTACGGGTTTTCCTGGCTGGCGCGCACGAACGAAGACAATGTCGACCTGAACCGCAATGACCAGTCCTTCGACGGACGGCCCCTGCCGCAGAACCCCGGATACGCCGGGGTCCATGATCTGCTGCTGCCCGCGGAATGGCCGCCCACGGCGGCGAACGCCGCGCGCATCGAGGCCTATGTCGCCGAACATGGCCGGGGAGCCTTTGCGCAAGTCGTGACCCGCGGACAGTACACGCACGCCGATGGCCTGTTCTATGGCGGCACCCACCTCACGGCGTCGCTGCTCAATCTGCGGCATATCCTGCAGCAGCACGGCAGCCGCAGCAAGCATATCGGTTGGATCGATGTGCACACGGGTTTGGGACCGCGCGGGCATGGCGAAAAAATATACGCCGGCCGCCGCGACGCCGCGGCTGTCGCGCGCGCGCGAAAATGGTGGGGCAGCGATATTGCCGTTCCCTACGAAGGCAGCTCCGCATCCGCGGACATCACCGGCCAGTTGGCCGGACTGATCTACCAGACCAGTCCGGACGCCCAGCACACGCTGATGGCGCTGGAATTCGGCACATTGCCCTTTGAAGCCATGATCGAAGCGCTGCGCGGCCGCAACTGGCTGCTTGCGCATCCCGGGGCTGATGATGCCAAGCGCGACGCAATTCTCAATGCCACCCTGGATGCGTTCTATTGCAACGCCCCCGATTGGCACGGCATGATCCTGGGCCAGAGCCGGGTCGCCGTGCTGCAAGCGTTGGCCGGCTTGCAGGAGGCGTGATGCGAACCAGCGCCAGCTATTTCTCCCGCAGCTACGCGCAGGCGCGCGAGCGCTTTGCGCAGGCGGCCAGGCCGCTCGCCGACTCATTCCACTCCTACGGCATCGACCAGACAGGAAGCGAAGGCGAAGCGCTGGCCACCGATGTCGCCTATATCGGGGATCCAGACGCCGACCGCGTCCTCATCATGACCTCTGCCGTGCTGGGAGTGGAGGGATTCTGCGGTTCAGGGTGTCAACTGGCGCTGCTCGACGATACCGTCATGTTGGCCCGTGCGCGCGAAGCCGGCGTGGCCTTGCTGCTGGTGCACGCGGTCAACCCATATGGTTATTCATGGATCGCCCGTACCGATGAATGCAATATAGACCTGAACCGCAACGGTCTGCCCTTCGACGGGCGGCCGCTGCCCATGAACCCGGACTACGCGCGGATACATGAGCTGCTGCTGCCGGAGGAATGGCCTCCCACGCCCTCCAACCAGCAGCTGATCGCCCAATACATCGCGGAACACGGCCAATCCACCTTCGCGCAGGCTGTCTCGCGCGGCCAGTACACACATGCCGACGGCCTGTTCTACGGCGGCGACCGTCCGGCGGCATCGCTGCTGAACCTGCGTCGCATTCTGCACGACCATGCGCGTACGCGCACCCATATCGGCTGGATCGACGTACATACCGGTTGGGGGCCGCGCGGCCATGGTGAAAAGCTCTATGCCGGCCGCCACGACGATGCCGAAGTCTCGCGCGCGCGCCAATGGTGGGGTAGCGATGTCACCGTTCCCTACCAGGGAAATTCGGTGTCGGTGGATATCTCCGGCCAGCTCGCCGATCTGATCTACCAGGCTTGCCCATTGTCCTTGCCGACCTCGATGGCGATCGTCTTCGGCGCCGTGCGTTTTGACGCCATGGTGCATGCGTTATGCGGCCGGAACTGGCTACATGCGCATCCCGAAGCGGCCTCGGATTTGCGCCGCAGCATCCTGCAGACCACGCTGGACGCGTTTTATTGCAACGAGGCGAATTGGCACGGCATGGTGCTCGGACAAACCCGCGTGGCAGTGCTGCAAGCACTGCGCGGCTTACAGGCGGCTTGACGCAGGCAGCCGAAAAGTTAGCGCTGGCACTTTCCACCCTCGCAGCTCGGAAGGAGTTGGCTTCATCTCAAGATACGGAGGTGCATCATATGGATCGGTCAGGTTTTACGGAAGAACAGATCAGGCACGCGCTGAAGCAGGCAACGCTAGGCATGCCGACATCTGACATCTGCATGCGCATGGGCGTAAGCGAAGCAACCTTCCATGCCTGGAAAGTGCACTACGACGGGCTGGCATCCTACGAGCTGAAGCTATTGAACAGGCTCGAAAACGAGTGCAACCGTCTCGAGCGCCTGATCGCCATCCTCGCGCTGAACAAAGTGATTTTGCAGGACACGCTTGGGGCCAAGGAATAAGGCATACGTGGCGCAGCGCATTCTCCGCCGCGCCTTCAGCATGTTGAAATCTCTACGTCTGCACCGTTCTTTTGAAATCTCTGAACCGCTACACGGTGGCATATGTCATCGGCGTACTGATCCCGGTCAGCGCGCTGATCGGCATCCAACTTGCCCATAGCTGGCGCGCCCATGCCGCGGCACGCGATGCAAGATCGAGCCTGAGCGTCGTCCAAGGCACGCTGGACGCGATGGCTGCCGTTCTGATGGAACGCGGTTCGATGAATGCCGCGTTGATCGAAGGGCATCCTGTATCCGAGCCCAGACAGCAGGAATTGCAGCTTGCGCGCAACGCCAGCGACAGCAGAATGGCCGAGCTGCTGGAGCTGCACCGGGCTCGCAACTGCGACGGCTGCCGGGACGCCCGGGCCTCGATCGAGCACATCGCGCGCGCCCTGGCCCAGCACCGCGCCACGGCGGATCGGCTCATCGCCCGACGACGTGCCCAGATCAGCGCTCAAGAACTGAACGACGTGGTAGTGATCATGGCCGGGATCATCCCTGCGCTGGAAGAAACCGCGCTCGACAACTCTGCCGTCGTGATCCGCCATGAAGTGCAAAGCCCCGGCCTCATGACCATTGCCATGCTGGCAGCGGGCCTGCGCGAGCAAGCCGGCCTGCTGGGCTCTGCCTTCATGCCGGCACAGGTTCAACGCCGCCCGCTCAACGAGGTGGAAACGCAGCGCATCGAGCAGCAACTGGGCCGCGTCACCCAATTGCGCGCGCTGCTCGAAGTGCAGCTTTCGACCCATGGGGAACTCGAAACGCGAGCATATCCTCGGGTGCAATATGAGTACTTTGGCGCGGGCCTGGAGTACATCGAAGAGTTGCGGCACGCCGCCCCAGCGAGTTTCCACTTGATGACGCCGACGGCGGGCCTGCAAGAGCGCTACGTTCCGTTGATGCAATCCATCGTCGATTTCCGCGACGAAGTTCTGAGCGTACTGGAAAAATTGCTGGAACTGCAGCGCATCAATGCGCTGACGGAACTGGTTACGACGACCTCGGTCGCCATCGTGCTGCTGCTGGCCGCAACCTGGGGTTTCACCAAGTTCCGCTGGCGGCTGATACGCCCTTTCGTCGTGGCCACCGAGATCGTCAATTCCATCAACGACGACGCGCCCGCGCCAATCTCCGCGACCGGCTATCGCAAGGAAGTCCACGCCCTGTTCGACGCCATCCAGAAACTCAAGGACAACGCCATCGCCAAGTCCCGCACGGAGCACGAGCGCGAACGTCTCATTGCCGATCTCGCGGCATTGGCGGAAACCGACTTCCTCACGGGATTGCTCAACCGCCGCGCCTTCCATGCCCGTGCCGCTGCCCTTTGCGCCAGCCTGGATGAGCCTGGACAGATGCTGACCCTGATCGTCTTTGACATCGATCATTTCAAACGGATCAACGACTCCTACGGGCACGCCGGCGGCGACAACGTTCTGGTGGCCGTGGCGCAGGCATGCCACCAGACGTGGCGCCGCTCCGACATCGTGGCGCGCATCGGCGGCGAGGAATTCGCCGTGCTATGCACGGTCCGCAGCCTGGCGCAGGCCAGCGCAATGGCGCAGAGCATGCGCCGCCGCATCGAGCGCCTGGCGGTGCCGGTGGACGGCAGGACCATTGATTCGATCACCAGCAGCTTTGGCGTGGTCTGCGCGCACGCGGATGAAATCGACAACGTCGACGCCCTGCTCAAGCAAGCAGACGAACTGCTCTATCGCGCCAAGGCCTCCGGCCGCAACTGCGTCGTCACGCAGTCCGGTAACGCCTGATCTCTGCGCAAAACCGTGCATGCGCGTCACTGACGCCCATGCAATCTGCGGTCGCCCGCAAGATAGAAAAATGTACTAGGTGGAAAAAAATTTCTGTCTTTTTCTGCACGCAACGCGTCCGTATAGTCCAGACAGAATGACCCGACCTGAGAGATTCCATTTTGAAAGCGAAGAAGAAATGAAACCGTCAAACTTGAAGATGCGTACTCGCCTCGCCATAGGCTTTGCATTGACCATGTTGGCACTGCTGGTCTGTGGCGCGCTGGGCGCGTATGGGATCCACGCATTGGAAGAAGAGATCTACCAGATTACCGCGATCAACAATGAGCAACGTCGCCTAGCGATCGAGATGCGTTACCAAGTCCAGGAACAGGCCATCTCCATTCGCAACATCTTGCTTCTTACCGACCCGACCGTATTGAAAACCGAGGTAAGCCGGGCGACCGAGGCGGAAAAGCTGTACAACGACGCGCGTGACCGTCTGGGCAGCAGTTTTGCCAGCAGTGCAACCACGATCGCGGATGAAAATCGTCTGTTCAGCGCAGCGGGCACCGCCCAACAGTCCCTGCGCTCGGTGTTCGAAAAGGTGCTGGCGGAAGGCATGTATGGAAACCGCCAGGATGCGCAACACATGCTCGAAGAAGATCTGCGGCCAAAGCAGCGAGTTTTACAGGAAACACTGTCCACGCTCGCCTCGCTCGAGTCGCAGCTTAACGACGAGCGAGCAGCATCCGCCCGCGCCCTGGCGAGCCAGCTGCAATGGGCGATGGCAACGACCGTCGCCCTTGCATTGCTGCTCGCCATATTCGCAGCCTACCTGACCGCGCGCGGCATCCTGCGTCAATTGGGCGGTGATCCCGGCGATGCGCAACTCCTGGCGGTGACCATCGCCGATGGCGACCTGACCAACCGCTTGCAGCTCGACTCCCGCTATGACCACAGCCTGATGCACGGCCTGGAAGCCATGCGATCACGGCTTTCGAGAATCGTGGAGGCAATCAAATCCTCGGCAGCATCCATCTCTACGGCAGCAAGCCAAATTGCCCAAGGCAATACGGATCTGTCGCAGCGCACCGAGGAGCAGGCTGCCTCGTTGGAAGAGACCGCTGCCGCCATCGAACAGCTGACGTCCACCGTGAAGCTGAACCAGGACAATGCGGCAAGCGGGGACGATATGGCCTCCGAGGGCGCCAAGGCCGCGGAAAAAGCGGGCGGTGTCGTGTCACAGATGCTGGCGGCGATGACGGAGATCTCCGCCAACTCCGAAAAAGTCGGGCATATCGTGTCGCTGATCGAAAGCATCGCATTCCAGACGAACATACTTGCGCTGAACGCGGCGGTGGAAGCCGCCAGGGCCGGAGATCAGGGCCGGGGCTTCGCCGTGGTCGCCGGCGAGGTCCGCGCGCTGGCGCAACGCAGCGCCACCTCCGCACGAGAAATCAAGGACCTGATCGAAACCTCCACTTCCGTGGTCCAGACCGGCAGGGAATTGGCCGTGCGGGCAGGCCAAGACATGGAGGACGTTGTCACATCCGTCATGCGCATAAAGGTCGTAACGGGAGAGATCGCCACCGCATCGCGCGAACAGGCCATCGGCATCGAACAGGTCAACGTCGCCATCGCCCAACTGGACTCCGTGACGCAGCAGAACGCGGCATTGGTAGAGGAATCCGCGGCAGCGGCGCTCTCGATGGCGGAACAGGCGCGAGACCTGCTGCAAGCCGTGGAGGTGTTCAAGACGGCATCGTCTGGAGGCGCGCGGCATGTGCCCATGGCAGAGCCGGCGCTCATCGCGTTCGCGGCGTCTTAACAACGTCACGGCAAAGGCCGGCCGCGACACGTTTCACCATCGGCCCGGCCAGCGCCAACTGGGTCAATGAATTTGAATTCACAAATCCGACGCCAATGAAAAACGCCGCTAGATAGCGGCGTTTTTTTTGATACGGCAATACCCGAAAGAGCACTGCTGCGTACTACAGGAATTGGGGTGGTGGGTTGTGCGAGACTCGAACTCGCGACCAACGGATTAAAAGTCCGCTGCTCTACCGACTGAGCTAACAACCCGACCGAAGCCAGAAATTATGGCCGATTTGGCGCCGTTTGTCAAAATTCGGTGCAACGACCCTGGGCCAGACTCCGTCCCTGCAATGAAAACGGCCGCTCGCGGCGGCCGTTCCGGGGGATGGCGGCGCTGGACTTTTACCAGGCGGCGACCACGGCGCCCTTGTACTTGGTCTCGATGAACTGCTTCACGGCCGGGCTGTGGTAGATCGTGATCAGCTTGGCGAACTCGGGACGATCCTTGTCCTTTTCACGCACGACCAGCACGTTGGCGTAAGGCGAATCGGGCGATTCCTGGGCGATGGCGTCCTTGGCGGGGTTCAGGCCTGCTTCCAGCGCGAAGTTGGTGTTCACGGCCGACGCGTCGGTGTCGTCCAGCGAGCGCGGCAGTTGGGCGGCGTCCAGTTCAATGAAACGCAGCTTCTTGGGATTCTCGACCACGTCGATGGGGGTCGCCTTCAGGCCGACGTCGGGGCGCAGCTTGATCAGGCCATTGGCCTGCAGCAGCAACAAGGCGCGGCCGCCGTTGGTCGGGTCGTTGGGCAGCGCGATGCGGGCGCCTTCCTTCAGCTCGGACAGCGACTTGATCTTCTTGCTGTAGATGCCGATGGGGAAGATCACCGTCTTGGCGATGCTGACCAGCTTGTAGCCGCGGTCCGCGTTGGCATTGTCCAGGTAGGGCTGGTGCTGGTAGCTGTTGGCGTCCAGGTCGCCCGAGGACAGCGCGACGTTGGGCTGCACGTAGTCGGTGAATTCAATGACCTGGATGTTCAGGCCCTGCTTGGCCGCTTCCTGCTTCACCACATCAAAGATCTGGGCGTGCGGGCCGGCGGTCACGCCGATCTTCAGCGGCTTGTCCTGGGCCAGCGCGGGCTGGGCGAATACGGCGGCGCCGAGTGCGAACGCGGCCAGCGACTTCAAAACCTTGATGCTCATGTTGCGATATCCCGAATGTCGGAAGTGAGGAGAAATTGTTGCGGCGCCGGCAGGATCAGCGATGCGAGATGCGGCGCACGTAGCGGTCGCCCAGGCTCTGGATCACCTGCACCAGGACGATCAGCACGATAACCACTGCGGCCATCACGTCGGATTGGAAGCGCTGGTAGCCGTAGCGGATGGCCAGGTCGCCCAGGCCGCCTCCGCCGATGGCGCCGGCCATGGCCGAGTAGCCGATCAGGCTGACGACGGTGACGACGGTGGCGGCGATGAGGCCGGGCAAGGACTCGGGCAGCAGCACCTTCATGATGATCTGCATCGGCGATGCGCCCATGGCGCGTGCGGCCGTGATCAGGCCGGGGTCGACTTCACGCATGGCGTTTTCGGCGATGCGGGCCATGAATGGAATCGCGGCGACCGACAAGGGCACGATGGCGGCGGTGGTGCCGATGGAGGTCTGGGCCACCAGGCGCGTGAACGGAATGATCGCGACCATCAGGATGACGAACGGCACCGAGCGCGTGGCGTTGATCACCGCGCCCAGCACATGGTTGACGGACTGGTTCTCGAGCATGTTGCCGCGGGCCGTCACCGTCAGGATCACGCCCAGCGGAATGCCGATCACCACCGCGATGGCGCTGGCCACGCCCACCATCAGCAGGGTGTCAAGCAGCGACGTAATAAGCAGGTCGATCAGTTGCGGACTCATGAGCTATTTCTTCAACGGTAATGTCACGGGCGGCCAGTGCGGCAATCGCTTCCTTGACCGATGCGGGTGCGCCTTGGGCCAGCACGAACATCGTGCCCACGGCCACGCCCTGGATGTCTTCCACGCGCGCCTGGATCAGGCCCACGTCCAGCGAATACTGCTTGTACAAATCGGACAGGAAGGAGCCCGATGCGTCCGTGCCGGTCAGCGACAGGCGCAGCAGCCGCACCGCCTGGCCCGGTTTGGCGGCGGCCAAGGCCTGAATGCGCTCCTTGACTGCCGCCAGCGTGGCGTCGGTCAGGTCGGACGCGGTGGCGGCCGACACCATGGCGCGGGTCACTTCGTGGCGCGGCTGCGCGAACACTTCGCGTGTGCTGCCCATTTCGACCACCTCGCCTTGCGACAGCACGGCCACGCGGTCGCAGACCTCGCGCACGACTTCCATCTGGTGCGTGATCATGACCACGGTCACGCCGGTCTTGCGGTTGATGTCGCGCAGCAGGGCCAGGATGTTGTGCGTGGTTTCCGGATCCAGCGCGGACGTGGCTTCGTCGCTGAGCAGCACGTCAGGATTGTTGGCCAGGGCGCGGGCAATGCCGACGCGCTGCTTCTGGCCGCCGCTGATCTGGCTGGGGTAGCGGTCGCGCAGATGTTCCAGGCCCACCAGCGCCAGCAGGCGCTCGACGCGGGCCGGAATTTCGGCCTTGGCCACGCCGGCGATTTCCAGCGGCAGCGCAACATTGCCGTACACCGTGCGGCGCGACAGCAGGTTGAATCCCTGGAACACCATGCCGATGCGACGGCGCTGTCCGCGCAACTGCGCTTCGTTCAGTCCGGTCAAGGACTGGCCGCCGATGGAGATCGAGCCTTCGTTGGGCCGTTCCAGCAGGTTGATGCACTGGACCAGCGTGCTTTTGCCGGCCCCGCTGGGGCCGATGATGCCGAAGACCTCGCCCTGCTTGATGTGCAGGTTGATGCCGCGCAGCGCCTGGAATTGCCCGTGCGGCGTGGCGTAGGTCTTGGATAGGTTCTCGATCTGAATCATGGCAAGCGATTTTGTATCTTTTCTCTTCTACAGAGAACGACTGTTTCTTTCATTTTTTATAACTACAAGTAATATAAAAGCCCGTACCCGCGCCCTGTTGCGTCCCTAAGGAGCGCATCCCAAAACGCGGAAAGGGCAGTCAGGAAGGAAAGCCTTCCTGACTGCCCAGTTTGTGCCGGACCGGCCGCAGCCGGTTTTTTCAGCGCGCGCGCGAGATGCGGACTTCCGCGCCGCGGCGCTTGACTTCCAGGCCCTCGGACGGAGAGATGCGCAGGCCTTCCAACCCCTTGATGTAGCTGGAGCCCTGCATCTGCATCACGCGGATCTTGTTGCGCATGACAACCGGGTTATGCACCGGCATGCCGAACATCCAGACCTCGTCCAGGATGCGGGCCGAGTTGAACTCGCCCGTATGCTGCGCCGCCGGCCCCAGACAGAGCATATGCCCTTCGCGGCCGAACACCGGGAACTGGCCCAGTTCGCAATCGATGGTCCAGGTGGTGCCGCCTTCGTAGCGGTGCCCCGTGTTCAGATCCCACCAGGCTTCGCCCTTGGGCAGGTACACGCGCACCTGCTTGCCGGGTTCGGTCACGGGCGCAACCAGCAGGGCCGGGCCCAGCAGGTATTGCAGGTCCCAGTCATGCGCATGCGGATCGTTCGGGAACGACATGGCCATGGAGCGCTGCACCGGCAGGCCGGTGCGCGCCGAGTCCTCGATGGCGCCCAGCACATAGGGCACCAGGCGGTAGCGCCACTGCATCCAGGTCTTGGCATGCGCCAGGGTTTCTTCGCCGAAGTCCCAGGGCATCAGGCCTTCCACGCCCTGGAAGGCGAAGTTCGACGAGAACACGCCGGCGGTCAGCCAGCGCAAATACAGTTCGGGCGTCATGCCGGCGCGGTCGCGCGCGGCCGAGCCGATGCCATGCACTTGTACCGGCAAGCCGCTGGCGCCGATCGACAAGGCGGTGCGCAGGGTGTGCCGCAGCCCGTCCCAGGTGTTCTCAGCCTGCGGCCCCACCTGCCACGGCAGGCGCTGGGCAGCGGGGAACAGATCGGAGCTGGGCACCACGCCTTCCGGCGGCACCTTCAGGCCAGCAACCGCATCGAACAGCGCGCGGCGCACCAGCAGCGGATACATGCTGCGCAGCGCGGGGCCGGTTTCGCCGTTGCGGGCCGTGACGCCGTCGGGGATGGCGATCTGGGCGTCGCACGCGGGCGCGTCCAGGCCGTCTTCGACCAATTGGCGATGGCGCTCCACCCACAGGTTGTAGATGTCGCGGTAGGTCAGGTCCAGCAGACCGTAAGGCTGTCCCGAGGTGGCGGCATTGCCGTCGAACACCTGGGCCGAGCCGTCGTCCTTGGCCAGCAGCCAGCCGCGGTCTTCGAGTTCCTCGAACAATGGGCTGGTCTTCAGCACGCCGGGGAAACCGGAGGCAGCGACATGCACATGGTGCTTGTGGAACAGCGCCAGCATCTGCTTGGCGTCCGGGAAGCGCTGGGCGTTCCATTCGAAAACCGTCTTGTCCGACTGGAAGCCCCAGGCCGCCGGCTGCGCCAGCGTCACGGCATCCACCGGAATCTGGTTCTCGCGCATGCGCGCCACCAGGGCCACGGTGTCCGTGGGCATCTCGCCGGGGGCCTGCTGCAGCCATGCGCCCATGGCCCACAGCGAGGGCTGGCCGGCGCGGCCGGTCAAAGCGGTGTACTGGTTAAGGATTTCAGCAGGCTCGCCGGCGAACAGGAACATGTCCAGCACGACGTCGTCCACGGTCAGCACATAGGCGGCATCCGCGGGCGCAACGCCCACCGAATGCTCGACGCGGCGCATGGTGTTGACGTAGACGCCCCAGCCGCGCGGGCTCCATGCCAAAGGCAGGGCGCGGTGTTCGGGATCGTCGGAAACCACGGATTCTTCGCGGCGGTTCAAGTCGCCCGGGGTTTCGCCCAAGCCGTACACGCGCTCGTCGGACTGGAGCGTGAAGCCCGCCGTCCAGACGGCGTCGTCGGCCTGGTCCAGCGCGTTGTGCCCGAATGCGGCCGTATGCGCGGATACCTCGGACTCGAACACCCGTTCCTCGTTGCGGTAGACCGCGACACGCACGGGATTGGACAGGATTTCCAGGGAGACGTCGCCCTGGGTGATCCGCCAGCCCTCCCCGTCGTCGCGCGGAGCGATAACGGCTTCGCTCACGGCCTCTTGGCGCGCGAGCAGCATTTCCGCCACGGCGCGCGCACGCGCACCGGGCTTGTCATCGGTAAGGTGATTAGCCTCGCCGCAGCGCAGGCGAAAGACGCCAGGCGCATGCGCCTCGACGACCAGATGCAACCCATCGCCCGCGTCGAAGTCGATGCGACTGGGGCGGGACGTCAGCAGCTCGACGTTTTCGAGCTGGGTAGTATGGGCAAAGTCGAACTTGGGCGGCACAGAGCATCCCCCGGCTTAAGCCAAAAACCATCAAAAGACGCTATTTTGACGGATTTGGGCTTTGAAATAAACTCGGTCCCTCATTTGGACTGCGATCTCATCCATAAAAGGGGTCTAAAGCCTTCGGCCAGCGCCCCCCGAAAGGAGCGGCCGTCGAGCCGCCAAAATGCCAGGTTCGCGGCCAACTCAGGCCAATTTGGCGCCAAATCCCGGCAATTCCTGCCATTCTACGCCACCCGGGACATGTCCCCGACACCCCCGCACGGCTTTTTTTCATCGTGGCGAAATAAGTTGCGCCAGGTCCGTTTCCAAGGGGGACGGCTCGCCGGTCAGACGCGCGGCGATCAAGTCGCCCATGAGCGCCGACCACGATAGCCCTCGCGATGCGTAACCGACGGCCAGCCACAGGCCGGGAGCCTGAGGCAATTCGCCCACCGCCGGCAGGCGACCCGGCAGCACGGCCCGCCAACCCGCCCAACCCGGCAGGCTGCCGGGTTCCAGGGAATCGAATTCCGGGAAGCCGCCGCCCAGCAGGCCGGCTGCCTTGTCCAGGGTGACGCGCTGGCCCTCGGCGCCGGTCCGCGCTTCGGCCGCGCCGTGCACATAGGTGCTGCCGGCCACGCAGCCCGAGCCGACGTCGGGCAGCAGATAGCCCTCGCCGCCAACGATGCAGCGGGGGCCGCCGCGCAGCGCCTGCGCGGGCACCAGCGTCACCTCTCCCGCAAGCGCGTGCATCTGGCCTACGCGCGGCAAGGGATCCAGCAAGCCGCTATCGGCCAGCACGGCGCGTGCGCCGAACGCATTGGCCAGGACGACGGTATCGGCGCGCGCCAGTTCGGCGCCAGCCGCATCGCGCACGCTCCAGCCCGAGCCGGCGCGCTCGACCCTGGCCGCCCTGCCGGGCAGAAGCGTCACGCCCTCCGTCGCCAGCAGGGCTTCTATCAGCAGGTCGGGCCGCAGCAGCATGCCCTGCCCGAAATACACGCCGCCGCGCGCCAGCGGCAGGCCGGCCAGGGCGCTGGCTTCGTCGCGGCTGACCTGGCGCACCCAGTGCTCGGGAAACGCCAAGGTCTCCAGGGTGCCGGCCAAGGCCGCGGACCGGCCTTCGTCGCGCTCCAGCTGGACGGTGCCGCAGACCAGGGGCGCCGCGCCCGCCGGCAAGCCTTGCCAGCGCGCCAGCGCCCGCAGGCTGCCGGCACGCGACAGGCGCGCCCGCGCGTTATCGTCGCGCGCCACCACGGGCGTCAAGGCTGCCGCCACGTGCCCCGCATGTGCCGCCGCCCCCTGCGCCCGGCCCGCATCGATAACGGTCACGCGCCACCCGCGAACGGCTAGCGCCTGGGCGATGCCCGCCCCTGCCAACCCCGCCCCCACCACCACGGCGTGGCGGGAATCCCCCTGCGGCACGCTTGGAACCCCGCTGCCCGGCGCGACTGCGGCCGCCGCCGTCATATGCCATTTACCGCCGTAGCCGGGCTCGCGCCGGGCCTCGAAACCCGCGGTCCGCAGGCTCTGGCGCAGCTCGCCAGTGCATGCCCAGGTGGCCAGCGTGGCGTCAGGCGCCGCCAGCCTGGCCAGATGGCGCAGCAGGGGCAGCTCCCACATGCGCGGATTGCGCTCGGGAGCGAAGCCGTCCAGGAAGAATGCATCCACGCCTACGCTCAGGCGGGACGCCAGGAGCTGCGCATCGCCGAAGCCCAGCGTCAACGTGACGGCGCCGCCCTCGAACTCCAGACGATGCAGTCCGGGCAACAAGGCCGGCCAGGCTGCCGCCAGTTGCCGGCCCAGGTCGGCCAAAGGCTCGGGCACGTAACGCGTCAACAGGGCCGTCAGGTCGTCGCGAGCAAAAGGATGCCCTTCCAGCGACACCACATGCAGCGCAGCGCTGCGCTGGGGATCATCGCGCCATGCCTTCCAGAGGGCCAGGAAGTTCAGCCCCAACCCGAAACCCGTTTCGCAGACGGTGAACGCGCGGCGCCCGCGCCAGCGCCCGGGCAGGCCATTGCCCCGCAGGAACACGTGTTCCACCTGGCCCAGCGCGCCCGATGGCGAATGGTAGACGTCGCCATAAACGGGACTGTAGAGCCGGCCGTCGGCGTCGAATTCAGCCTTGGCGGGGATCAGAGGGGCATAAGAGAAGGACATGGCAACGGCGGCGGCGGACGAAAAAGAGAATGAAAATCAGCGCGGGGCATCGGAGGCGGCCACGTTGGGCGGATGCCACGCGGCACGGCGGTTTCGGGGCTCAGCCACGGATTTGACGCATACATGGGCTTACACTGGTTTCATGGATACCTATGATCAGCCCCGTTCGCAGACCTCGCCCATCGACCTGTGCGCCGCGATCGACGCGGCAGTCACGGCGGCCCATGCCGGCGCGGCCATACTGCAATCCTACGCGCATCACCGCGCGGATCTCGTGATCGACCGCAAGGCGCGCAACGATCTCGTATCCCAGGCGGACCGCGAGGCGGAGGCCGCCATTATCCAGGAGCTGCAGGCCCGCACGCCCAAGTTCGGCATCGTCGCCGAGGAAACCGGCGGCAAACCGCAGGGCAGCGCCACCTGGTATATCGACCCGCTGGACGGCACCACCAACTTCCTGCACGACATCCCGCATTACGCGGTGTCGATCGCGCTGATCGCGCACGCCGGCACCGCCATATCGGCTTCCGAAACGCTGGCCGAGGACACGCCCGTGGTCGGCGTGGTCTACGATCCCAGCCGCGAAGAGCTCTTTACCGCAGTCTATGGCCTGGGCGCCTGGCTCAACGGCCGGCGCATCAAGTGTTCGCGCACGCCGGCCATCGAAGACGCGGTGCTGGCAACCGGCTTCCCGTTCCGCGACTTTTCATTCGCCGCGCAATACATGCCCATGCTGCACGACGCCATCAACCGCGCGCGCGGCGTGCGCCGCATGGGCGCGGCCGCGCTGGACCTGGCGTGGACGGCTTGCGGCCGCTACGACGGCTATTGGGAAATGGGCCTGGCGCCCTGGGACGTGGCCGCCGGCACGCTGATCCTGCGCGAAGCGGGCGGCGCATGTTCGGACATGCACCGCCAGGATCCCTGGCCCATCGGCGGGCGCGTCGTGGCCGGCAACAAGGCCATCGAGCGCGCCTTGCACGAGATGATCGCGCCGCACCTGGACAAGAAGGACTGACGGCCCCTAGGCCGCCTTGTCCGCGGGCGCGCCCGCGACCGCATCCGGACGCAGTTCCCGGCGCAATATCTTGCCCACGTTGCTCTTGGGCAATTCATCGCGGAACTCCACGTAGCGCGGACGCTTGTAGCCCGTGAGCTTTTCCCGGCACCAATCCTGGATCTGCGCCTCGGTCAGCGCCGGATCGCGCCGCACCACGAATACCTTGACGGCTTCGCCCGAGTGCTCGTCCGGCACGCCGATCGCGGCGCACTCCAGCACCCCGGGATGCTGGGCCACGGCCGCCTCGACCTCGTTCGGATAGACCTTGAAGCCCGACACCGCAATCATGTCCTTCTTGCGGTCGACGATGCGGGTGTAGCCCTGCTCGTCCATGATGCCGATGTCGCCCGTGCGGAAGTAGCCGTCGGCGGTCATGGAGTTGCGGGTTTCCTCGGGCTTCTGCCAGTATCCCAGCATGACCTGCGGACCGCGGATGGCGACTTCGCCGCGTTCGCCCAGCGGTACTTCGCGGCCTTCGTCGTCAAGGATGGCCACGTCCGTCGAGGGCAGCGGCAGGCCGATGGAACCTGAATACGCGGTGGCGTTGGTGGGGTTCACGGTCGCCACCGGCGAGGTTTCCGACAGGCCATAGCCTTCGATCAGCGGCCTGCCCGTGATCTTCAGCCAGCGTTCGGCGACCTGCTGCTGGACCGCCATGCCGCCGCCCAGGGTCAGCCGCAAGCCGGAGAAATCCAGGCGCGCGAAGTCATCGTTGTGCGCCAGCGCGTTAAACAGCGTATTGACGCCAGGAAACACATTGATGGGCACCTTGCGCCATGCGTTGATGAGCGAAGGCTGGTCGCGCGGGTTGATGATGAGCACGTTGCGCATGCCCGCATGCAGGCCGTACAGCCCGCATACGGTCATCGCAAACACGTGGTAGAGCGGCAGCGCGCTGATGATGGTGAGCTGCTGGTCCGCGAGGTCATGCACCACGGGCTGCGCCACCGCTTCCGTCTGCAGCACGTTGGCCACCAGGTTGCGGTGGGACAGCATCGCGCCCTTGGGCACGCCGGTGGTGCCGCCGGTGTATTGCAGCACCGCCACGTCGTCCATCGACAGCGCCGGCGGCGTGAAGCGCTGGCGCGCGCCGTCGCGCAGCACGTCGGGCAGCATGCGGGCGCCGTCGATCCGCCACGCGGGCACGATCTTCTTGACATAGCGCGCGGCCAGGTTGACCAGCGGCGCCTTCAGGCCGCCGAGCAGATCGCCGGGGCCGGTCACGAGGATGTGCTTGAGCTGTCCACGGTCGGTGACGCGCTGCAGGGTGTGCGCGAAGTTCTCCAGGATGACGATGGCCGACGCGCCGCTGTCCAGCAACTGCCGCTGCAGCTCTTCGGCGGTGTAGAGCGGATTCACGTTCACCACCACCAGGCCCGCGCGCAGTGTGCCCAGCATGCTGACCAGATAGGCCGGCACGTTCGGCATCATCAATGCCACCCGTTCGCCCTTGGCCAGGCCCGCGCTTTGCAGCCAGCTGGCGAATGCCTGCGCATGGGCGTCGAGTTGCGCATAGGTGATGTCGCTGCCCATGGCGGTGCACGCGATGCGCGAGGCGTACTGCTTGCAGGCCCGGTCCAGCAAGTCAGTCAGAGAGGCATAACCGTCTGTCGATATCTCCGCCGGAACACCCTGCGGATAATGGGCAAGCCACGGACGCGTCATGGTATTTGTCTCCATTAAATTGGTTTTTGATTGATGATACCCTTGTTGCGTTCCCTTTTTTCGCCCGAGAGCCCCATGAAACTGCTCGAACCCATCGTCGCGTGGCATCACGACATTTCCAAGATACGACGCGACATCCACGCGCATCCCGAACTGGCGTTCGAAGAGTTCCGCACTGCCGACGTGGTGGCGGCGAAACTTGAAGAATGGGGCATCGAAATCGACCGCGGCCTGGGCGGCACGGGCGTGGTCGGCATCATCCGCGGCAATCTGCCGGGCGACCGCGCCGTGGGCCTGCGCGCCGACATGGACGCCCTGCCCATGCAGGAGGCCAATACCTTCGAGCACGCAAGCACGCACGCCGGCAAGATGCACGCCTGCGGCCACGACGGCCACACGGCCATGCTGCTGGCCGCCGCGCAATACCTGTCGCAGCACCGCGATTTCGCCGGCACGGTCTACGTGATCTTCCAGCCCGCGGAAGAAGGCGGCGGCGGCGCCAAGCGCATGATCGACGACGGCCTGTTCAAGCGCTTCCCCATGGAAGCGGTGTTCGGCATGCACAACTGGCCCGGCATGAAGCCCGGCCAGTTCGGCCTGACCCCCGGCCCCATCATGGCGTCCAGCAACGAATTTTCAATCGTCGTCAAAGGCAAGGGTACGCATGCGGGCATGCCCAACCTGGGCATCGACCCCGTCATGGCGGCGGTGCAGTTGGCGCAATCGCTGCAGACCATCATCACGCGCAACCGCAATCCGCTGGATGCGGCCGTGCTCAGCATCACGCAGATCCATGCCGGCAGCGCCGACAACGTCGTGCCCAACCACGCGGAATTGCGCGGCACCGTGCGCACCTTCACGCTGGACGTGCTGGACCTGATCGAACGCCGTATGGAAGAGATCGCGCGCCACACCTGCGCGGCGATGGACTGCGAAGTGCAGTTCACGTTCCAGCGCAACTATCCGCCGACCATCAACCACGCCGAGGAAGCCGCGTTCTGCGCCGACGTGCTGCGCGACATCGTGGGTGAGGCCAACGTCAACGACCACGTGCAGCCCACCATGGGCGCGGAAGACTTCGCCTTCATGCTGCAGGAACTGCCGGGCTGTTATGTGTGGATCGGCAACGGCACCGGCGACCACCGCGACAGCGGCCATGGCCTGGGTCCCTGCATGCTGCACAACGGCAGCTACGACTTCAACGACCAACTGTTGCCGCTGGGCGGCACGTACTGGGTGCAACTGGCGCTCAAGCGCCTGGCCAAGGCCTGACCCTCAAACGCCGTCCGCCGTCCGGACCGCCAGGCACATCGCCAGGAAGCGTTCGGCAGCGCGGGCGGCCGCGTCCGCGTGCGGCACCAGGATGCTCAAGGTCCGCGTGAGCGGCTTGGGCAACAGCCGCAAGGCCGCCAGCGCGCCGTCTTCGTGCCGCATCGACATGACCGACACGAAGCCCACGCCCAGGCCGGCGCGCACGGCCTGCTTCACGCCTTCCACGCCGGCCAGTTCCAGGCCCACCGACGGCGCCAGGCCCGCATCCGCAAACGCGCGCTCCACCAGCCGGCGCACGCCAGAACCGGGCTCGCGCATGACCAGCGGTGACGCCGCCAGGTCGCGCAGCGTCACCGCCCCCTTGCCCGCCAGCGCGTGGTCCGCGCGCACCACCGCCACCACTTCGTCCTGGCGCCAGGCATGCACGGCCGTGTCCGCGGGCAGTCCCGCGGGCACGTCACCTTCGATGAACGCCAGATCCAGCGCCGGCAGGCGTTCAACGATCTCGCGCGTGTTGCCGTCCGACAGATGCAGGCTGATCGCCGGGAAGGCATGGCGGAAGTCCGCCACCAGGCTGGGCAGCAGATAGCTGGCGGGGGTGGTGCTGGCGCCCAGACGCAGATCGCCGGTTTCCAGTCCGCGCCAGGATTCGCGCACCGCCTGCGCCTGCCGGTACACCTGGCGCAACTGGCGGGCCTGCTCGGCCAGGCGCTCGCCGGCTTCGGTCAGCGCGATGCCGTGGCCGCTGCGGCGGTACAGGGGTTCGCCGAACCATTCCTGCAGCATCCGCAGTTGGCCGGACACGGCGGGCTGGGACAGGTTCAGCAGTTGCGCCGCGCGGCTGATGTTGCCGGCGTCGGCCACGGCGGCGAAAGTAAGCAGCTGGTCGGGAGTCATGATCGCTAAATTATCAGAATTTCTGATATTACATATCCGAAATAAAGATTTTTCAAATATTAGGCGGGAAATTAATATTTCGTGAAGTTATTTAGATATGCCTCTCCCAAAAGGCCAGCCATGAGTACCTCTTCCAGCACCGCCGTTCCCCTGCCCGCCGCCCCAGCCTCGCCCGCCGCCGCCCCCGCCGCCACGCCGTGGCGCGACAAGCTCAATGGCGTGCTGTTCGTCGGCCTGATGGCCGCCGCGGTGATGCAACTGGCGGACCTGCCCGCGATCCGCCAACTGGGCTTCTCGCCGCTGGTGGTGGGCATCGTTTGCGGCATGCTCTACGGCAACTTCCTGCGCGGCACCATGCCCGCCGACTGGAGCGCCGGCGTGAACTTCACCGCGCGGCGCCTGCTGCGCATCGCCGTGGCCTTCTATGGCCTGAACATCAGCATCCAACAGATTGCCGCCGTGGGCCTGCCCGGGCTGGCGGTTTCGGTGGCGGTGGTGGTGGGCACCCTGCTGCTGGGCACCGTGGTGGGCCAGCGCCTGCTGGGCCTGGACCGCGACACCGCCATGCTCACCGCCGCCGGCAGCGCCATCTGCGGCGCCGCCGCCGTGCTGGCCTTCGAACCCACGCTGCGGGCCGCTCCCCACAAGAGCGCGGTGGCCGTGGCCACCGTGGTGCTGTTCGGCACCCTGTCCATGTTCCTGTATCCGGTGCTCTATCACGCGGGCTGGCTGAATCTCGACACCCAGGCTTTGGGCATCTATATCGGCGGCACCATCCATGAAGTGGCCCAGGTCGTCGGCGCGGCCAGCAATGTCGACCCCGCCACCACCGAAGTCGCCACCATCGTGAAGATGACCCGCGTGGCCCTGCTGGTGCCGGTCCTGCTGATCCTGGGCCTCTATCTGCGCAGCGCCGCCTCGCACGCGGCCGGCGGCCAGGGCAAGGGCGCCAAGCTGCCCATTCCCTGGTTCGCGGTGGGCTTCCTGGTGCTGGCCATCATCAACTCGCTGAACATCATCCCTGCGGACGCCGTGGCCGCCATCCGCCGCCTGGACATCTTCGCCCTGACCATGGCCATGACCGCGCTGGGCATCGAAACGCGTTTCGCCCAGATCCGCAAGGCCGGTCCCCGGGTGATGGCGCTGGGCCTGATCCTGTACCTCTGGCTGCTGGTCGGCGGCTACGCCATCGTCAAGCTGGCGTCCTGATTCCCGGCCCGCCGCGCCCAGCGCCGCGGCGGGCTTCGCGCATGCACGCCGCTGTCGCGTTTTTCCTGCATAATCGGCTGGTTCCCTAGCAGCGGAGTCAGCCGCATGACCTCCAGCACCAAAACCCCGTTTACGACTCTGCCCGCCGATCGCGACGCGGTATTGCGCGTCATGCCGATGCCGGCCGACGCGAATATCCACGGGGACGTCTTTGGCGGCTGGATCATGTCCCAGGTCGACATCGCCGGTTCCATTCCCGCCGCGCGCCGCGCCGCCGGGCGCGTGGCCACCGTGGCGGTCAATGCCTTCCAGTTCAAAGAGCCGGTCTTCGTGGGCGACCTGCTCAGTTTCTACGCAGCCATCGTCAAGACCGGCACGACGTCGGTCACGGTGTCCGTCGAGGTCTACGCGGAGCGCCAGCGGCTGGACGCCGAGATCGTCAAGGTCACCGAGGCCACGCTGACCTACGTCGCCACCGACGAAGCCCGCCGCCGCCGCCCCCTCCCCACTCTTTGAGCCGTAACGCATGACGCAGTCCGCCGCCGCGCAGAAACCGCCCGCGACGCCCCGCCGCCTCGACCCGGAAGACGCCCAGCACGCCCTGGCGGAAGTGCAGGAACGCCTGCGCCGCCAGCAGCTGGTCGCCGACCTGGTGCATCGCCAGGAAGAAGGCGATTCCAAGGCCTCGCTGGTCGAGGACCTGGTACACCGCCAGCATGAAGCCGAGCTCAAGACCCTGCTGGACGGCCTGCATCCGTCCGACATCGCCTTCATCCTGGAATCGCTGCCCAAGGATGAACGGCAAGCCATCTGGAAGCTGGTCAGCCCCGAGCACGACGCGGACGTGCTGCTGGAAGTCGAAGACTGGGTGCGGGAATCGCTGATCGAGGCGATGGACCGCCAGGACCTGGTTGCCGCCACCGGCAACATGGACGCCGACGAGCTGGCCGACCTGGCGCCCGACCTGCCGCCCGACGTGGTGGCCGAAGTCCAGAAGGGCCTGACCGAAGAGGAACGCGCACAGCTGCTGGAAGCCATGGGCTATCCGGAAGACAGCGTCGGCGCGATCATGGACTTCGAGATGGTCCGGGTGCGCGAGGACGTGACGCTGGAAGTAGTGCTGCGCTACCTGCGCCGGCTGCACGAACTGCCCGACCACACCGACCAGATCTTCGTGGTGGACCGCCAGGACAAGCTGCAAGGCATCCTGCCCCTGTCCAAGCTGCTGGTCAGCGAACCCGAAACCGAAGTGCGGGCGGTCATGAACTCGGACTTCCTGACGCTCAATCCCCTGGACTCCGACGCCGACGCCGCCGGCGCCTTCGAACGCTACGACCTGGTCTCCGCGCCGGTCATGGACGACCAGGGCCGCCTGATCGGCCGCGTGACCATCGCCGACGTGGTGGACGTGATGCGCGAAGACTCCCAGGAGCAGGCGCTGTCGCGCGCCGGTCTGCAGGAAGAAGACATCTTCGCGCCGGTGTCCACGGCCCTGCGCAACCGCGCCCCCTGGCTGCTGTTCAATCTCTGTACCGCCGCCACGGCTTCCTTCGTGGCATCCCAGTTCGAAGGCACGGTCAGCCAGATCGTGATCCTGGCGTTCCTGATGTCCATCGTGGCCGGCATTGGCGGCAACTCCGGCAACCAGACCATGACCCTGATCATCCGGGCCCTGGCCATGGGCCGCATCACAGGCCGCAACCTGTGGCAGTTGGTCAAGCGCGAGCTCTTGGTCACCTTGATGGTGGGGCTTTGCGGCAGCCTGGTCGCCGCCTTGTTCGCCTGGGCGATCTCGCACTCGTTGTCCATCGCCCTGGTGATGATGGCCGCCATGATCTGCAACATGCTGGTCGGCGCATCGGTGGGCGTGCTGGTGCCGATGGTGCGCGCCCGCTTCGGCAAGGATCCGGCGATGGGTTCTTCGGTGCTGCTGACCTTTGCCACCGATTCGCTGGGGTTCTTCATCTTTCTGGGCCTGGCGACGATCTTCCTGCTGTAGTCCGGATACAACA
>JALDYL010000370.1:0-3539 GCA_032153965.1 Achromobacter sp.
GCCTCGCGCTGTTTCTGGGGGGCGCCTTGATCACGGCCGCCATCTTTGGCGCCGCCTTACAACGATACCTTACTCCCATCCTGCCGGCCGTACATGCCGTGGGCTGGCCTCTGGCGGGTCAACCCGGGCGCGACGCCGATTTCCTGCGCGGCAACATGAATCTGCTGGCCGCCAAGGTCGGGGCGCTGCAGGCCAAATTGGTAAGCATCGACGGATTGGGCCAGCGCGTGGCCAAGGTGGCTGGCGTGGCCTACACCGATCCCGAGCTGGCCAAGCAGCTAGCCGTGGCGCAGCCCGAGGCGCTGACCCAACCCGAAGCCACCCAGGTCATGGACGATCTGTTCACGGATCATCCGCCGCCCAGCGCGGCCTCGGCCGAGGCCCTGGGTCGCCAGCTCGACGAGATCCAGGCCAGGCTGGCCCAGCAGTCGGACAACCTGAAGCTGCTGGACGCGGCGCTGACCAAGCGCTCGGCGGACCAGGCGCGCATGCCGACCGCCATGCCGATCACCGATTACCCTTATCTCACTTCGTCGTATGGCTGGCGCCGCAACCCCGTGACCGGCCGCAGCGCCATGCACGAAGGCCTGGATTTCGCCGCGCCTCCGGGGACGCCCATCCTGGCTGCCTCTGGCGGCGTCGTGCTCGAATCCAAGTTCCAGCCGGGCTACGGCAACATGGTCGAGATCGATCACGGCGATGGCCTGATCACCCGCTACGCCCACGCTTCCTCCCTGATGGTGAAGCAGGGACAGCTCGTGGAACGCGGCCAGCAGGTGGCCCGCGTGGGCAGTTCCGGCCGTTCCACCGGCCCGCATTTGCACTTCGAAGTCCGCCTGGCCGGGCAGCCGCTGGACCCGCGCCTGTTCCTGGGCCCGCACCAGACCGCGCCGCCTTCCGCAGTGGCCCACGCCGCCCAGTGAACCTGGGCGGTCCGCGCCGGTCAAACCGGCCGGCGGCGCTACCCTGGCCATAGGTTCAGGCTATTGCGCTCCATGTGCGTTAAACTGGTTCGTTTCCCAGCGGACCCCCGCTCAACCAATAACATCAAGTCACGGGTGACGCTGCTCCGGCCTTTTGCAGGCGCGGCGTGGCTCGTGCGGCCGACATACGCATGGTTTCTCTGCTCAAAAAACTCATAGGCAGCCGCAACGACCGGCTGCTTAAGCAGTATCGCAAGCTGGTAACCCAGATCAACGGGCTCGAGCCCAAGATCTCCGCGCTCTCCGACGCGGAGCTGGCGGCCAAAACCGAGGAATTCCGTTCCCGTCACGCTCAGGGCACTTCCCTGGACGACCTGCTGCCCGAAGCCTTCGCGGTTGTGCGCGAAGCCGGCAAGCGGGTGTTCGGCATGCGCCACTTCGACGTGCAGATGCTGGGCGGCATCGCCCTGCACAGCGGCAAGATCGCCGAAATGCGCACGGGCGAAGGCAAGACCTTGATGGCGACGCTGCCGGTCTACCTGAACGCGATCGCCGGCAAGGGCGTGCACGTGGTCACGGTGAACGACTACCTGGCCCGCCGCGACGCCGAATGGATGGGGCGCCTGTACCACTTCCTGGGCCTGAGCACGGGCGTGGTGGTGCCGCAGCAGCCCAACGAGGAAAAGAAGGCGGCTTACCTGGCCGACATCACCTACGGCACCAACAACGAATTCGGCTTCGACTACCTGCGCGACAACATGGAATACCGTGTTGAAGACCGTCGCCAGCGCGGGCTGTTCTACGCCATCGTCGACGAAGTGGACTCGATCCTGATCGACGAAGCTCGCACGCCGCTGATCATTTCCGGCCAGGCCGAAGACCACACCGAACTCTACGTCCGCATGAACGCGGTGCCGCCGCTGCTCAAGCGCATGGCGCACGAGCCCAAGCCGCAGGAGCCGGAACCCGAAGGCGATTACTGGGTCGACGAAAAGAGCCAGCAGGTCTATCTGTCCGAAGCCGGACACGAGAACGCCGAAGGCATCCTGTCGCGCCTGGGCATCCTGCCGGAAGGCGAGTCGCTGTACGACCCGCGCCATATCGCGCTGATGCATCACCTGATGGTCGCGTTGCGCGCCAACACGCTGTTCTTCCGCGACCAGCAGTACGTGGTGCAGGACGGCGAAGTGGTGATCGTCGACGAATTCACCGGCCGCCTGATGGTGGGCCGCCGCTGGTCCGACGGCCTGCACCAGGCGGTCGAGGCCAAGGAAGGCGTGAAGATCCAGCACGAGAACCAGACGCTGGCGTCGATCACGTTCCAGAACTACTTCCGCATGTACGAAAAGCTGTCCGGCATGACCGGCACGGCCGATACGGAAGCCTACGAATTCCAGGAAATCTACGGGCTCGAAACGGTCATCATCCCGACCAACAAGCCCATGATCCGCAAGGACCAGAACGACCAGGTCTTCAAGACCGATGGCGAAAAGTACAACGCCATCCTGGAAGACATCCGTGATTGCCACGAGCGCGGCCAGCCCGTGCTGGTGGGCACCACCAGCATCGAGAACTCCGAGCTGCTGTCGGGCCTGCTGAAAAAGGCCAAGCTGCCGCACGAAGTGCTGAACGCCAAGCAGCACGCCCGCGAAGCCGAAATCGTTGCCGAAGCCGGCAAGCCGGGCCACATCACCATCGCCACCAACATGGCGGGCCGCGGCACCGACATCGTGCTGGGCGGCAGCGTCGACAAGCAGGTCGACCTGATCCGCGCCGACGAATCGCTGTCCGAGGCCGACAAGGCTGCGCGTATCGAGAAGGTGCGCGCCGAATGGAAGCCGCTGAACGAGCAGGTCAAGGCCGCCGGCGGCCTGCGCATCATCGGCACCGAACGCCACGAATCGCGCCGTATCGACAACCAGCTGCGCGGCCGCGCCGGCCGCCAGGGCGATCCGGGCTCGTCGCGCTTCTACCTGTCGCTGGAAGATTCGCTGATGCGCATCTTCGCGGGCGACCGCGTGCGCGCCATCATGGAACGCCTGAAGCTGCCCGAGGGCGAGCCCATCGAGGCCGGCATGGTGACGCGTTCGATCGAGACCGCGCAGCGCAAGGTGGAAGGCCGCAACTTCGACATCCGCAAGCAATTGCTGGAGTACGACGACGTCGCCAACGACCAGCGCAAGGTGCTGTATTCGCAGCGCAATGACGTGCTGGAAGCGGCCAGCGTGGGCGCCACCGTGCAGAACCTGCGCGATGCCGCCGTGACCGAGATGTTCAACACCCACGTGCCGCCGGAGTCGGTGGAAGAACAGTGGGACGTGCCGACGCTGCAGAAGGCGCTGGAGGCCGATTGGCACCTGCAGCTTCCGCTGACGGAAATGCTGGAAAAGGAAACCAACCTGACCGACGACGACCTGCGCGAACGCGTGGTGGGCGCCGCGCGCGACGCCTATCAGGCCAAGGTCGACCAGGTGGGCACGGAATCGTGGTCGCAGTTCGAGCGTTCGATCATGCTGCAGGCGATCGACACCCACTGGCGCGAGCACCTGTCGGCGCTGGACTACCTGCGCCAGGGCATCCATCTGCGCGGCTATGCGCAGAAGAATCCCAAGCAGG
>JALDYL010000371.1:0-3538 GCA_032153965.1 Achromobacter sp.
CCATGGCCGCGTCCCGGCCCGGCGCCTGCGTCAGGTCGGCCGACACCCAGCCCACTCCTATGCCGGTTTCATGCGAAATCTCGGCCGCGGCCTGCTCCAGCGTGGCCGGGTTGCGGGCGGCGATCGTGACCGCCACGCCTTCTCGCGCCAGCTGCAGGGCGCAGGCCCGGCCCATGCCGCGGCTGCCGCCGAATACCAGTGCCGTCTTGCCGCTGATCCCCAGATCCATGCCTGACTCTCCTGTCATTGCGCTGCCCGGCGCAGCGTTGCGCCCGATCGGACCAGTATAGGAGCGCCGGGCTCCCTGGCGGGTTGGAATTTTTTTCCAATCCGCGCCCCTGGTGCGCCCAATTTGGCAAAGGCATTCCAGCGCAAGCTCCTACCATGGAAACTCTGCCTGGAGGCCTGCCATGTCTTCCATCCAACTCGCCGGCGGCGACCTGCAATCGCTATGCGCATCGGTGCAGGCGGCCCAATTGAACGCTGCGCGCGCGCTGCTGCGCGAGCTGGCCGCCAGCGTCGCCAACGCGGGCGACATGCTGCAGAGCCTGCCCGCGGAGCTGCGCGGCGGACGGGCCGAGTCCTACACCCGCCATATCGCCTACGCCGATCCGCATGGCGCCTTCACCATGGCCTACCTGATCTGGCGGCCCGGCCAATTCAGCCCGGTGCATGGCCACAAGACCTGGTGCACCTACCAGGTGCTGCAGGGCGAACTCACCGAAACCCACTACCGCTGGGATCAGGAGTCCGCCATCGCCCGGGCCTGCGGCACGGTGGCGCGCCGTCCGGGCGATATCGTCACCGCCACGCAGGGACTGCGCCAGATCCACCGGCTGGGCAATGCCGGCCCGGACATCGCCGTATCGCTGCACATCTACGGCGTGGCCCGGGACGACCTCTGCACCGGCGTCAATCACCTGGTCGACAGCGTCAACCCATCCACTGGCTGACCGGCGCGGCCGCATCCTGCAGGGGCTGCGCCACCACGTCGATCAGCGCCGGGCCGTCATGCTCCATCGCTGCCTTGATGGCGGCATCCAGCTTGGAAGGATCCTCCACGCGCCAGGCCTTCACGCCATAGGCCTCGGCGATGCGGGCGTGGTCGGTGCGGTTGAAGTCCACGCTGTAGTAGCGCTTGTCGTAGCCCGCCTTCTGGCTGGCCTTGATCCAGCCATAGACCGAGTTGGAGAACACCACCATCAGCAGCGGCGCCTTGTGCCGCACGATGGTTTCCAGTTCGCCCACCGTGAAGCCGAAGCTGCCGTCGCCCATCACCGACACGCACTTGGACTGGGGCCGCCCCACCCAGGCGCCCAGGGCTGCCGACATGGAGAAGCCCAGCGCGCCATGCGCGCGGTTGGTGATGAAGTGGCGGCCGGGGCGCGACACGTCGTAGTAGGCGGAAAAATACGGGCAAGGCGTGCCAGGGTCGGCGCAGACCACCGCGTCGTCGGGCAGCAGGCGGTTCAAGGACTGCACCACGCGCTCGGGACGGATGGGTGCGTCCAGGCTGTTGGCCAACGGTTCCAGCTGCGCCCGGCGCGCCTCCTTGGCGCGGCCGGCCAGCACCGCGCCGTCGGCGGCATCCGAAGGACGGTGCGCCAGGCGCGCCGCCACCTCCACGCCCAGGGCTTCCAGCGCCAGCTTGGCGTCGCCCACCATGCCGACTTCGGTCAGGTAGTTGGCGCCGATCACCATGGGATCGATGTCGATGTGCAGGATCGGCACGTCGCGGTTGGGGAAGCGCCAGTGCTCGGTCGAGGTGGAGCCCGCGCGGCAGCCGACGAACAGCACCACGTCGGCCGCGGCCACGACGTCGCGCGTTGCCATCACGCCGCCGTTGGAGCCGACCACGCCCGCATTCAGGGGATGATTGTCGGCCAGGCTGCCCTGCCCGCTCACGGTCACGCAGACCGCGGCCTTGAGCGATTCGGCCAGTTCCTGCAAGGCGCCGCTGGCGCCGGCGATGACCACGCCGCCGCCGCAGATGATCACCGGCGCCCGCGCGCTGACCAGGCGCTGTGCGGCGCGCGCGACGTCCAGGGGATCCGGCGCGTAGCGCATCGCCGGGAAACGCCCATGCTCGGGCTGGGCCCAGACATCGGACGCATCCACCTGTTGCTTCATCACGTCATACGGGAAACACAGATGGGCGGCGCCCGGCTTGCCGGTCGTCATGGCGCGGAAGGCCGCGCGCACCATGCCGGGGATCTGGTCCGCGCGGTCGATGGTGCGGTTCCACTTGGTCAGCGGACGGTACAGCGCTTCCTGGTCCAGCTCGGTCAACGGGTACTTGCCGCGCGAGCCCACCGCCACGTCCGAGGTGATGCCGAGTACCGGGATGGACGATTCGTTGGCCTCGACCAGGCCGGGCAGCAGGTAGGTCGCGCCGCCGCCGCTGGGGCCTTCGCACACGCCGACCTTGCCAGTCACGCGGGCATAGGCGTCCGCCATGTAGCCGGCGCTGCGCTCGTCGCGCGTCAGGATGTGCTGCATGCCGTGGTCCAGCCGGTACAGCGCGTCGTAGAACGGCAGGCTGGTATCGCCGCACAGGCCGAATATGTGCTTGACGCCGTTGTGCTGCAGCATGCGCACCATGGCTTCGGCGCCGGTCATGTTTTCCATGTCATCTCCACTTGTGTTGCACGCGTCGCGGCCGGGCGCTCCTGCGCCGGGCCGCGAGTCGTTCAGTTGTCCAGATTGATGTTGCTGCTCTTGATGAAGGCGCTCCAGCGGTCGTATTCCGACTTCACGTAGGCGTCCAGCGCCGGGCCGTCGGAGGCCACGATCTCGAAGCCCGCGTCCGTTACCTTCTTGCGGATTTCCGGGTCGGCCAGCACGGCCTTGAAGTCGGCGGTCAGTTTTTTCACCGTCGCTTCCGGGGTGCCCTTGGGCGCGAACATGCCGCTCCAGGAATAGGCGACAAAGCCGGGGAAGCCGGATTCCGCCACCGTCGGCACGTTGGGCAGATCGGGCAGGCGCTTGTCGCCCGCCACCGCCAGCGGCTTGATCTTGCCGGCCTGGATCTGGCCGCGCAGGGCGGCGAAACTCAGCCAGGTCATGCTGGCCTGGCCGCCCACCACCGCCTGGATGGCCGGTCCGCCGCCGCCGTAAGGCACATGCAGCAGCTCGACCTTGGACAGGCGCTTGAGCTCTTCGGGCGCCAGGTGGTTCAGCGAGCCCACGCCGGTGGAGGCGTAATTGAACTTGTTGGGCGGCTGCTTGGCGGCCGCGGCCAGGAATTCCTTCAGGTTGTCCCCCGGCACGCTGGGGTTGGCGCCCAGCACCAGCGGGAAGCGCACCGTCTGCGAAATGGCGACGAAGTCCTTGAAGGTGTCGTAGGGCAGCTTGGGCTTCACGGCAGGGTTGATGCCGTGGTTATCGAAGCTGACCAGTAGCGTGTTGCCGTCGGGTTCGGCGCGCGCGACGAAGGCGGTGGCGATCTGGCTGGCCGCCCCCGGCCGGTTCTCGACCACCACGGCGCGGCCGCCCAATTGCTGCGACAGGCGCGGCTGCAGGATGCGCGCCAGGATGT
>JALDYL010000106.1:0-16474 GCA_032153965.1 Achromobacter sp.
GACTGGGACGAGCCGTCCGAACGTTCGGTGCGCTTCGAGATCGACCAGCAGAAGGCGCGCGAGCTGGGCGTCAGCTCCAGCGACATCTCGGACTTCCTGGCCATGACCCTGTCCGGCTACGCGGTCACGCAGTACCGCGAACGCGACAAGCTGATCACCGTGAGCCTGCGCGCCCCGCAGGAGGAGCGGATCGATCCCGCGCGCCTGTCCACCCTGGCCATGCCCACGCCCAACGGCGCGGTGCCGCTGGGCAGCCTGGGCCACGTGCGCTATGACCTGGAGTACGGCGTCATCTGGGAACGCGACCGCCAGCCCACCATCACGGTGCAGGCGGACGTCGCCGCCGGCGCGCAAGGCATCGACGTTACCCGCGCCATCGACGCCAAGCTCAACGCCCTGCGCGCCGGACTGCCCGTCGGCTACCGCGTCGAGGTGGGCGGCCCGGTGGAGGAAAGCGGCAAGGGCCAGTCCTCCATCAACGCGCAGATGCCGCTGATGGCGGTGGCCGTGCTGACCCTGCTGATGCTGCAGCTGCAGAGCTTCGCCCGCGTGCTGATGGTGGTGCTGACCGCGCCGCTGGGACTGATAGGCGTGGTCGCGGCGCTGCTGCTGTTCGGCAAGCCCTTCGGCTTCGTCGCGATGCTGGGCGTGATCGCGATGTTCGGCATCATCATGCGCAACTCGGTCATCCTGGTGGACCAGATCGAGCAGGACATCGGCGCCGGCCACAAACGCGTGGACGCCATCGTCGGCGCCACCGTGCGGCGCTTCCGGCCGATCACCCTGACAGCCGCGGCCGCGGTGCTGGCCCTGATCCCGCTGTTGCGCAGCAACTTCTTCGGCCCCATGGCCACCGCCCTGATGGGCGGCATCACCATCGCCACCGTGCTGACGCTGTTCTTCCTGCCGGCCTTGTACGCGGCGTGGTTCCGCGTGCGCCACGACGAGCGCGACGAGCCCGAAGGCGTGCCCCCTGGCGCCAACGCCAGCGACACGGTGGAGCGGGGAGCATGACGATGAACAGATTTCCGTTGCGCCTGGCCGTCCTGCCGCTGACGCTGGCGCTGGGCGCCTGCGCCTTCGCGCCCAGCAGCCAGCCGCCCGCCGTCGCGCAACCGGCGCAGTACGGCGTCGAAGCCACGCCGGCCGCAAGCGCCGCCGCCCAAGGCGTGGCGCAACGCTTCGAACAGGGCGCGCGGCCCGTGCCCGAATGGTGGAAGCGTTATGAGTCAGAGGCGCTGAACGCGCTGGTGGCCGAGGGCCTGGCCCACAGCCCGGACCTCGCCGCCGCCGAACGCAACCTGGCCGGCGCACGCGAGCAGCTGCGCGGCCAGGTCAATTCGTCCCTGCTGCCTTCGGTGGACGCGGGCGCCGACGTCTCCCGCCGGCGCGCGCTGACCATGCCGAACCTGCCCGAACCGACCGCGCAATACAACGTCTTCACCGGCCAGGTCCACGCCAAGTATGACCTGGACCTGTTCGGCGCGGCGCGCTTTGCCAACGCCTCTCTGGCTGCGCAAGTCGAACAGCAGGCATTTCAACTGGAATCCGCCCGCCGCTCGCTCGCCAGCAATATCGTCACCGGCGCCATCACCGCCGCCGCGCTGGCCGAACGCGTCGCCTTGACGGAAAAGCAGGTGGTGCTGGCGCGGCAGGTGGCGCGCGACACGCAGCGCCGCTACGAACTGGGCTCGGCCTCGCAGAACGACGCGCTGGACGCGGACCAGGACGCCGCCACGCTGGAAGCATCGCTGCCCGGCCTGCGCGCACGCTGGCATGCCACGCGCCATGCGCTGGCGGTGCTGTTGGGCCGCAACCCCGACCAGGCCCCGCCCGACCTGGCTTTCAGCATGTTGGCCGTGCCGCAACAGGTGCCAGTGGTGGTGCCGTCCGAGCTGCTTGCCGCGCGTCCGGACATCCTGTTTGCCGATGCGGTGGTGCAGGCCGCAGCCGCCGACGTGGGCGTGGCCACGGCGCAGTTGTTCCCCAGCCTGTCCTTGTCCGCGTCCATGGGCAAGAGCGGCTTCAACTGGCCCGCGGCGATGTCGGGAGCCGGCGCCGTCTGGGCGATCGGGGCTTCGCTCACGCAGCCCATCTTCCATGGCGGCGCCCTGCTGGCCGAACGCAGCGCGGCCAAGGAACGCTACGAGGCCGCGCTGCTGCAATACAAGCAGACCGTGCTGACGGCCTTCCGCGACGTGGCCGACACGCTGTCGCGGCTGGACGCAGACGGACAGGCGCTGGCCTCGGCCGAAGCCTCGCGCCGCTCGGCGGAGCAGTCCTACCGCAACACCGCCAGTCGCGTGCGGCTGGGCGCGCTGGCGCCATACACCGAGTACGCCGCCGAACAGCACTACGTGGCGGCCCGCCTGCGCGAGATCGAGTACGCCAATGCGCGCCTGACCGAAACGGCGGCGCTGTTCCAGGCCATGGGGTCGCCCACGCGCGCCGCGCAGCAGTAGCCTGAATCGGGCGGCATGCCGTCCTGACCGCGGCGGACCGGCACGCAAGCCCTCGCGCTCACGGCGCGGGGGCTTGTTCCTTCATGCGCGTGGCCAGCGCCAGCGATTCGATGCGGCGGGCGGCCGACTGCAGCAGGGCCGTGGTCTTGTCCTGCGCGATGGTGTTGAGCCGGGCCGCAAGAAAGGTGACGGTCAGCGCGCCGAACACGCGGCGGTCTTCCTGAAACACCGGCACCGCGATGCCCGCCCGTTCCGGCGAGATCTCGCCCACCCCCAGATAAAAGCCCTGCACCCGGATCTGGTCCAGCTTGCCGGTGAACTCGGCCTGCGTCGCGCCCAGGCCCAGGTCGCGGATCTCGTCCGCATGGGCCTCGTACAGGCGGCGCTGGTCCTTGCGCGGCAGGAACGCGACGATGGTCTTGGCCGTGGCGCCGCGGAACAGCGGATGGGCGCGGCCGCGGCCGTGCGGAATGCCCAGGTCATCGGGCCCGCGTTCGTGATGGATATTCAGGATGCGCAGGCCATGGATCACGCTGAGCAGCACGTCGCCGCCCACCTGGTCCACCACCTCGCGCATGATCGGGCGCGCCACGCCCAGCACCGGATCGCCATCGATGATGAGGTGGTCCAGTTCGATGATGCGCGGCCCCAGCTTGTAGCCCTCGCCCGTCACTCGCAGCAGATAGCCCAGGTCCGTCAGGTCGCGGATATAGCGATAGCCGGTGGGCGCCGAATAGGACAGGCGCGTAATGATCTCCTCCGCCGACAGCACCGGGGTTTCGAGGCTGAAGAGGTCAAGTATCGCTAGGGCTCGCTTCAGGGTGGACATGGCGGTCGTGGGCTGGGAACAACGCGGGATCGGGCGCAGCGTATCACAGGGGTGCTCGGCCCGCGCCCGCTTGATTGAGGATGCCTATCGGCACCTTGATCGAAACAAAGTTTCGCCTATCATTTTCCTATTTTTTATCATTTATAGATAAAAACTAATTGGATTGAATTATTTTTTATCGAATAATGATATCCAAGCAAGGCACGGGAAGGCGACAAGCACGCCCCCCCCCCCGCGCCTGTGGAAAACACAAGGGGAACATCCATGAAGCAGTCTTGCGGCACCAAGGGCGGCGTCAGCCGCCGGCATTTCCTGGGGGCTTCGGCCGCCACCTTGGCCAGCGCGGCGCTGGCGCGGCCCGGCCGCGCCTGGGCGGCCGGCTATCCGGCCGAACGCGCCATCCAGTTCATCGTGCCCTTCCCGGCCGGCGGCGGCACCGACCTGGTGGCGCGTCCGCTGGCCCAGGGCATCGGCCAGACGCTCAAGCAAAGCGTGGTCGTGATCAACAAGGGCGGCGCCGCCGGCAATATCGGCACCCAGCAGGCCGCGCGCTCGGCGCCGGACGGCTACACCATCGCGCTGGGCTCCACCGGTACGCACACGGTGAACCAAAGCCTGTACGAAAACATCGGCTACGACCCCGTCAAGGACTTCGAGCCGGTGTCCATGGTCTGCTACTACAACAACGTGCTGGTGGTGCATCCGTCGTTTCCCGCGCGCACGCTGCAGGAGCTGGTCGCCATCATCAAGGCCAACCCGGGCAAGTATTTCTATGGCATCACGCAGAACGGCAGCTCCGCGCACCTGGCCATGGAACTGCTCAAGGCCACGGCCGGCCTGGACCTGCCGGGCGTGCCGTACAAGGGTGCGGCTGCGGCCGTCAACGACTTCCTGGGCGGGCAGTTCCCCATCCTGATGGACGTGGTGATCAACCAGCAGCAATTCATCCGCAGCGGCAAATCGCGCCCGCTGGCCGTGACCTCGGCGCAGCGCGCACAGGCGCTGCCCGACGTGCCGACCGTGGCGGAGTCGGGCTTTCCCGGCTATCAGGCCATAGGCTGGAACGGCGTGTTCGCGCCCGCCGGCACGTCCGCCGCCATCATCCAGACGCTCAACGGCGCGGTGCAAAGCGCGCTCAAGCAGCCCGCCATGGATCAACTGACGCAGAACGGATTGGAGCTGCACGGCAGCACCCCGCAGGAGCTGAGCCGTTTCGTCGCCGCCGAGAGCGAAAAGTGGCGCACGCTGATCAAGACCGCCAACATCAAGGCCACCTGATGCAACGCATACCCTACGGCGTCCCCTTGGACGCCCATTCCAACCCCTGGCTGCCGCTGGACCGCGAACTGCGCGCGCAGGGCCTGCGCGCCGCGGGCGCCGCGCCGGTGCGCGCGGTGGTCTGCGTCACGGTCCATGTGGACGGCCCCGCCGTCGAGGTCGGCCGCAAGCAGTTCCCCGTCGGCCCCCACACTGCTGGCCGCTATGCCATCCGCCGCGGCGTGCCGCGGCATCTGGAAATCCTGGCGCGCCACGGCATGGCGGCCACATTCTTTGCCTGCGGCTATGACGTCGAGCACTATCCGGCCACCTTCCACGACATCCTGGACGCGGGCCATGAGATCGCCGCCCACGGCTATCTGCACGAAGCCTGGGATCTGGGCGAGGGCGAGCCCGCGCTGCTGGAGAAAACCCATCGCATCATCCAGCGCGAGCTGGGCGTGACGCCGGTGGGCTGGTGCTCGCCCTCGGGCCGCAAAAGCCATCGCACCCTGCCCGCGCTGCGCCGCCTTGGCTACTGCTACGACGCCAGCGAGAAGGACCAGGACCGTCCTTATCTGCCGGCGGACTCGGCGGATTTCATCATGCTGCCCAACAACACGGTCTCGCTGGACGACTACCCCTTCTATTTCTCGGGCCACTGCCTCGCGGCGGAAGCCTATGACAACTGGGTGCAGGAATTCGAGGCGCTGCGCGTCGCCGAAGGCTATGTGCACCTGACCGTGCACCCCAAGGCCGCTGGCGGTTCCGGCACACCGGCCCGCGCCGCGGCGCTGGACCGCTTCCTGGCCTATCTGGCCGCCCAGCCGGATGTGCACGTCATGACGCTGGAAGCGCTGGCGCGGCACTGCCTGGCCCGTCCCGACGCCTGGAGAAGCGCATGAACGCAGATAAAACCGTACTGGTCACCCTCAATGTGCAGGGCATCGGCCCCGAAGCCGCGACCCAGCCCGAAGCCTCGCTGCATGGGCGCGATGCGCATGGCCGCTACACCTACGGCGGCGGACTGGCGCGCGTGCTGGACATGCTGCGCCGCCAGGACATCCGCGCCACCCTGTTCTGGCCTGTGTTCGAAGCCGAACGCTGCCGCGGCCTGCTGGAGCAAAGCCTGCGCGACGGCCACGAAGCGGCCTCGCAGGGCAATGCCTGCGAAGACCTGCCCGCGCTGGGCGCGCGCGAAGGCGAAGTGCTGGAACGGGCCCGCGACCGGCTGGCCGAACTGACCGGCTCCGCCCCGCAGGGCTTTCGCTATACCGGCGCGTTTACCGCCAGCACCGTGCCGCTGCTGCGCCAGCTTGGCTACCGCTACGACAGCAGCGCAATTGATGACGACGCCCCCTACGCGCTGGACGCCGACGGCGGCCCCGGCATGGTGGAGCTGCCCTGGAGCGAAGGCCTGTGCGACGCCACCCACTTCAGCCGCCGCGTGACGCAGGACCGCGCCTACGCGCACTGGGTCGAACAGGGCGACGCGCTGCTTGCGGCCGAAGGCTATGCCTGCCTGACCCTGCACCCGCGCGCGGACAACGGCGTCGGCCGCGCGGCCAGATTGCACAAGGTAGAGCAACTGCTGGAGCGCTTCCGCGCGGCAGGCGCGGCCTTCAAGACCTGCGCGGAACGGGCGGCCGCCTACCCGCAAGCGCGCTGAAAGCAGGACGCTTCCAGCGTTCTTGCACTGGTAAACCCTGAGCAATATTGGCGCCAAAATAAGCTAACATTTTTTCGCCATCCAATTCCCCCCCAGATTGCGGCGCGGCGCGCCGCCCAAGTCCATGACCCAGATCACCCAATTTCCCTTCGTATCGGTTTCGGGCTCGCCCGAGGCCCGCGGCCGCTCCTATGGCCAGCAAGCTGCCGACCGCGTGCGCAAGAGCGCCAAGATGTACGGCCAGACCCTGGTCGAGCTCGGTTATGACGCCATGGCGCGCACCCAGCTGATCAACGGCTTCGCGCGCGAGATCGAGCACTTCGCGCCGCATTACCTGGAAGAAATGCGCGGCATCGCCGCAGGCGCCGACGTGCCTTTCGAAGACATCGTGATGGTGAACGCCCGCACCGAAGTCATCGCCAAGGCGCGCGCCGAAAAGAAGAAGGCCGCCGAACTGGAGCCGGGCGACGGCTGCACCGGCGCGCTGATCCTGCCGACGCGCTCGGCCAACGGCCGCCTGATCCATGGCCAGAACTGGGACTGGCGCGCGGAATGCGCCGAGACCGCCATCGTGCTGCGCGTGCGCAACGACAACGGCCCCGACATGCTGACCTTCGTCGAAGCGGGCGGCCTGGCGCGCAGCGGCCTGAACAGCGCGGGCGTATCGATCACCGCCAACTACCTGGAATCCGAGCGCGACTTCCGCCAACTGGGCGTGCCGCTGTCGCTGATCCGCCGCAAGGTGCTGGAACAGGAACACTTCGCGCTGGCGATCAAGGCCGTGGCGACCACACCCAAGTCCTGCTCGAACAACATCATGATCGGCATGGCGGCGGGCTTCGGGGTCGATTACGAATGCACCACCGATGAAGCCTTCCCCATCTACCCGGGCAGCGACGACCTCATCGTCCACGCCAACCACTGGGTCAGCGAAGTGGCCTTGACCAAGTTGCGCGACACGGGCCGCGCCAGCACGCCGGAAAGCGCCTACCGCGACTGGCGCGTGCGCCGGCTGCTGAACGAACAGGCCAAGCTGACGCGCGAAGACCTCAAGCGCGCGCTGTTCGACGACTTCGGCTCGCCCTATTCCGTGTGCCGTCCGCCGCGTCCGGGCAGCCATGACAACCTGTCGGCCACGGTGGCGATGGTGATCATGGAGCCGGAGGCCGGGCTGATGGAAGTCGCGCCGCTGCCGGCATTGAACCGCAGCTTCACCCGCTACAGCCTGAGCGCCGAACCCGAACTGCTGGCCGCCGCCTGAAGCGGCGCGCCCGCGCAACCCCAGGAAGACGTATCGATGAAAAACCATCTATTGAGCGCCGCGGTTGCGCTGGCGCTGGGCGCCGTGGCCGGCACGGCTTGGGCGCAATCCGCCCCGCCGCTGCGCATTTCGCTCACGGCCGACATCCGTTCCACCGAACCCGGCGTCAACCGCGACAGCAATAGCGACGCGGTGGTGCTGCACATCGTCGAGGGCCTGGTGGCCTACGGCGAGGACGCCGAGGTGCGGCCGCTGCTGGCCAAGTCGGTGGACATCAGCCCGGACGGCAAGACCTATACCTTCAAGCTGCGCGACGGCATCAAGTTCCACAACGGCAAGCCCATGACGTCGGCCGACGTGCTGTGGACCTGGCAGCACTACACCGCGGCCAACTCGGGCTGGCGCTGCGCCAGCGAATTCGACGGGCGCGGCGCGGTCAAGGTGACGGGCCTGGAGGCGCCGGACGCGCAGACGGTGGTCTACCACATCGAAAAGCCCAGCAGCCTGTTCCTGGCGACGCTGGCGCGCGCCGACTGCGGCGGCACGGGCATCCTGTCCAAGGATTCGGTGCGCGCGGACGGTTCCTGGGACAAGCCCATCGGCACCGGGCCGTTCGAATTGGCGGAATGGAAGCGCGGCGAGTATGTGCGCCTGACCAAGTTCGCAGGCTATTCGAACCTGGACGGCAAGCGCGACGGCTACACGGGGTCGAAGCGGCCGCTGGTGGACGAGGTGCGCTTCCTGATCGTGCCGGACGATTCCACCGCCAAGGCGGCCCTGCAGCGCGGCAACATCGACATCATCGAGGACGTGTCCAATAGCGACGTGCCGGTGCTGCAAGGCACGCCCAACGTCAAGGTGGCGCATGCGCCGGTGATGAGCATGACGGCGCTGCTGATGCAGACCAAGGATCCGGTGCTGGCGAACCCGAAAATGCGGCAGGCGCTGGCGCACGCGATCGACTACCAGCAACTGGCGGCGGCGGTGACGGAAGGCCTGGCGCAGCCGAACAATTCGATCGTGCCGCTGGTGTCGCCCTACTACGACGCAGCGCAGAAGCAGGGCTGGAACTACGATCCGGCGCTGGCGCAGAAGCTGCTGGGCGAAGCCGGCTACAAGGGGCAGGACCTGACGATCCTGACCACCAAGCGCTATCCGCAGTCGTACAACTCGGCGGTCATCATCCAGGCGATGCTGCAGGCGGTGGGGATCAAGGCGCAATTGTCGGTGGTGGAATGGGCGACCCAGCTGGACCGCTATAACGCGGGCACTTACCAGATGATGACGTTCCCGTATTCGGCGCGGCTGGATGCGGCGCTGAACTATGAGATGGTGACGGGCGACAAGGCGAAGCAGCCGCGCAAGGTCTGGGACAATCCGCAGGCGCTGAAGCTGATCGAGGCGGCATCGTCGGATACGGATCATGCGAAGCGGCAGGCTTCGTTTGATCAGCTGCATAAGCTGTTCCTGGCGGATGTGCCTAGTATTCCTTTGTATAACGGGTTGGATATTGGGGCTTATCGGGCGGATATCAGGGGGTATCAGCCTTGGGCGGTCAAGAAGCCGCGGGCTTGGGAGGTGGAGCGGGTTTCGGCTCCTTGATGTTGGTTTTGTTGTCTTTGTTGGTGCCGTTGTTGTCTTCGTAGGTCGCCCGGCGGCGCGGGCGCCTGGGCAGCGAGCGCCCACGATTGCGGTCCGGAGCCTTCGCTCCGGACTGCCCCGTCGTCATCGTCGTCACCGCCTGCGGCGGCTCCTTCCGATTCCCTCGGGCGCATCGAGGTTGCTCGCCGCCCAGGCGCCCGCACCGCCGGGCTGCCTTCATCTTGGCTTGTCGCGCCGTCAGACCCGTGATGGTGGCGAGGTTTGCGGGGCCCGCTGCTTGCGGCCGCGCAGGCGGCCGCAAGCAGCTTACGCGGTGGCGGGGCGTCGAGGCGGTGTGCGCTTGCGCGCTGGCGGGGTCCTCGTTTTGCTCTCTTCCCGGTTTGCTCTCCCTGTAGTTTTCCCTCCTTTTCCCTTCTTCCCCTCTACACACGCCTCTTTGATTGCCTGGCATCACCAGGTCAGGCCTATTAGGGATACTACTGGTATCTCTTTGGGATACCAGTGGGGTACCTTCTCATCCATTGCGCTGGACGGCAACTGAGAGTCTCTGTCGTCCGCGCCTTTTTCTTACGCTGCAACACACATGAACGCTACGCAACGCACCTATCAGACCCTGCTGGACCAGATCGTTTCGCGCCGGATTCCGGCTGGGGAAGTGTTGGAGGAACGCCGCCTGGCGGATGAGCTGGAGGTGTCGCGCACGCCGTTGCGCGCGGCCATGAACCGGCTGCTGGGCGAAGGGATGCTGGAGCGGCTGTCCAACGGGTCCATCGTGGTGCGTTCGTTTGGCGTGACCGACCTGCTGGAATTGCTGCAGATCCGCAGCCTGCTGGAAAGCGAGGCGGCGGCGATGGCGACCGGGCGGATTCCGGCGGAGCCGCTAGAGGGGCTGCGGGCGCGCTTGCAGGCGCTGCTGGATGCGAAGACGGCGGACGAGAAGTCGGATTGGGAGGTCGATAACGCGCTGCACGATCTGGTGGCGGCGTACTGCGGCAACCGGAATCTGGCGACGATGATCACGGCGACGCGGCGGCAGGTGCGGATGTGCGATGTGGAGCGCTTGCCGCAGCGGCAGGTGCAGGCGCGGGAAGAACACCTGGCGATCGTGGAGGCGCTGTTGTCGGGCGAATCGGCCCGGGCGCGGCAGGCAATGGCGGCGCACCTGGAGAACGTGCGGCGCAGCTATGTGAATTCGCTGGGATATCTGAGCCATGGCGCGTGACATGAATGGTTCCCCGCGCATGATCCGCGCACGGCCGCTCACGCCCGAAGCGTTCGCGCCGTATGGCGAGGTGATTGCGCACCAGGGCGCGGAGCGTCGCCACCATCTGACCGAGCCCATGCGGCACGGGCCCGAGGTCGTGCGGCACGCCAGCTGGGTCAGTCGGGTGCAGGCGGCGGCGCCGGGACCGGTCGAGATCCGGCTGATGGAACGCCACCGCTATGCGGCGCAGAGTTTCGTGCCGTTGACGGACTCGCCCTATCTGGTGGTGGTGGCGCCGACCGGGGCCGACGATCTGCCCGACATGGCGCGGCTGGAAGCGTTTCTCGCGACCGGCAGCCAGGGCGTGTGCTACCGCGTGGGCGCCTGGCATCACGGCCTGACCGTGTTGCGGGGGCCGGCGGAATTCCTGGTCCTGATGGGCCAGACCGGCCGCGGCGATGACGACGAGTTCTGGCAGGCGCCGGCGCCGCACGCCCTGGTTTCGATTTCCGATTGACCCTACCCCGATGGCTAGCCCGCTATGACACCCGATCATCCGCACTTGCGCCGCGATTTCGTCGGCTACGGCGCCAACCCGCCCGATCCCAAATGGCCGGGCGGCGCGCGCCTGGCGCTGAATCTCTGCATCAACTATGAAGAAGGCGGCGAGCCTTCCGTGCCCGACGGCGACGCTGAATCCGAGACCGGACTGACCGAGGGCGGCGCGGGCGGCTTCGCCGGGCGCGACCTGGCGGCCGAATCGATGTTCGAGTACGGCAGCCGGGTCGGCTTCTGGCGCGTGCACCGGCTGCTGCAGGAACGCGGCATGGCGGCCACGATACTGGGCTGCGGCCTGGCGCTGGAACGCAATCCGGAAGTCTGCGAGGCCATCAAGGCGGCGGGCTATGACGTGTGCGCGCACGGCTGGCGCTGGGAACGGCACCAGAACCTGACGCTGGAAGAGGAACGCGAGCGCATCCGCCGCACGGTGGAGTCGATCACCCGCACGGTGGGCTCGCGTCCACTGGGCTGGTATTGCCGCTACGGCCCCAGCCTGAACACCCGCGCCCTGCTGGCCGAGGAAGGCGGCTTCCTCTATGACTCCGATACCTACAACGACGAGCTGCCCTACTGGACCGAGGTTGCCGGCAAGCAGCACCTGCTGGTGCCCTACGGCCTGGCCAACAACGACGCCAAGTTCATCCGCGGCGGCATGGCCACGGGGCAGGACCTGTTCGAGTACCTGCGCGACGCTTTCGACATGCTGTACCAAGAAGGCGCCACGGCTCCCAGGATGATGTCCGTGGGACTGCATCTGCGGCTGGTCGGTCAACCTGGCCGCGCGGCGGGGCTGGCGCGCTTCCTGGACCACGTGGCGGCGCATGGGGACGTCTGGGTCTGCCGCCGCGCCGATATCGCGCGCCACTGGCATGCGCACCATCCGGCCGCCCAGGGCGCCGCGCGCTGATTCGTTTTCTGCATCGCCCACGTTTTCTCATCAGGAGAGCAGCATGTCGAAGTACCAGAAAATCAATCGCCGCGGCCTGCTGGCCACGGCCCTGGCCGGGTTGCTGGCGCTGGGCCTGAGCCCGGCGGCGCACGCCGAGTCCTACCCCAGCAAGCCCATCCGCATCGTCGTGCCCTTCCCGCCCGGCGGCGCGGCCGACACGCTGGCGCGTGCGCTGTCGCAGCAGTTGAACGACACGCTGGGCAAGCAGGTCATCGTCGAAAACCGCGCCGGCGCGGGCGGCACCATCGGCACCAATGCGGTGGCGCGCGCGGAGCCGGACGGCTACACGCTGCTGCTGGGCAACGTGTCGACGCTGGCGATCGCGCCCAGCCTGTACCCGAACCTGAACTACGACCCGGTCAAGGACTTCACGCCCATCACGCTGGTGGGCAAGAGCCCGCTGGTGTTCGCGGTCAATCCGGGCCTGCAGGCGAAGAACCTGCCTGAACTGATCGCCCTGGCCAACAAGGATCCGGGCAAGCTGACCTTCGGCTCTTCCGGCGCGGGCAGCATCACCCACCTGACCGGCGAAGTGCTGAACCTGGCCACGGGCGGCAAGCTGGTGCACGTGCCCTACAAGGGCAGCGCGCCGGTACTGCTGGCGGTGGCCTCGGGCGAGTTGAGCATGGGCGTGACCCAGGTCGTGGAAATGCTGCCGCAGTACAAGGGCGGCCGGGTCGGCGCCGCGGCAGTGACGGGCACCGAGAAGTCGCCCGCCCTGCCCGACGTGACCACCGCCGCCTCGCAAGGCGTGAAAGGACTGGAAGCCACCACCTGGTACAGCCTGATGGCGCCGGCCGGCGTGCCCGCGGAAGTGGTGCAGCGCCTGCATCCGGCGCTGGAAAAGGTGCTGAGCAACGCCGAGCTGCGCAAGCGCTTTGCCGACGAAGGCTTGATCCTGGCGCCGTCCACGCAAGCCGAGCTGAGCGCATTCCTGGGCAATGAAGTGCGCGACTGGGCCGCGGTGATCAAGCAGGCGGGCGTCAAGCTCGACTGACAATAAGAAGATCCGGGCCGCGTTCGCGGCCCGGCACCGGCCAGGCTCTTACTTGCCGTCGCGGACCTTGGTTTCCCAGGCTCGCGGCTTGCCTTCCCAGACCGAGAATCCCTCCACGCGCTTGCTGGACGCCCAGGCGTCGGCGCCGTTGTACAGCATCAGCATCGGGGTCTGCTCCAGCATCAGCGCATGCAACTGGTCGAACAGCGCCTGGCGCTTGGCCGGATCGGATTCCAGGAAGCTTGCATCGATCAGCTTCTGCGCCGCCGGATCGTCCCAGACCTTGCGCGGCTGCTTGGCCTTGTCGCCCGAAAACTGCTCGAAGCTCAGCGACGGATCCAGGCGCGACGAAAACGAGAACGAGCTGATCTGGTACTTGCCGGTGTTGTAGCGGTCCAGCTGCGTGGCCCATTCCAGCACCTCGATCTTGGCGTTGATGCCCACCGCCTGCATCATGGCCTGCGCGATCACCGCGACTTGGTAGCTCGGCACGTGGGCGCGCTTGTTGGCGTAGATCACCACGGGTTCGCCCTTGTAGCCGGCTTCCTTCAGCAATTGCTGGGCCCGGGCCGGATCGTACTTGTAGCCGCGCTTTTCCGCGTCCTTGTAGTAGGCCGAACCCGCGTAGACGGCGGAGTTATTCAGTTGGCCCAGGCCTTCGGAGGCCGCGGCCACGACCTGCGGAATATCCAGCGACGCGGCGATGGCCTGGCGGATCTTCACGTTCTTCAGGACCGGATCCTCGGTCTGGAACAGCAGCACATGCTTGACCGCGTCATGCGGGCTGAACACCGTCAGGTTCTTGGCGTTCTTCAGTTCGCCCACATCGGTGTTGGTGATCTGCGCGGCGTCGATGGCGCCCGACAGCAGGCCCGCCTTCGAGGTGGAAGGATCCGGCACCACCAGGAACTTGACCTCGTCGGCCAGCGGACGCTTGGACCCCACGTAGCCGTCCGGTTTGTCACCGGCGGGCGAGACGTAGTCCTTGTAGGCCGTCAGCAAGGTGTATTCGCCGCGCTTCCAGTCCTTGAACATGTAGGGGCCGGTGCCGACCGGCTTGATCCAGGAACCGTCGGCCGCGACCGAATCCTTGGAGATGATGGCCGTCATGCCGCAATCGGTGCGGGCCAGCGAATCCAGGAACACGGCCGACTTGCGGTCCACCTTCATCACCACGGTCTGCGCGTCGGGCGCGGACACGTCCGTCACCTTCAGGCCGTTGCGGCCGTCGAAGTCGCTGCGGCAGCGCCAGTCCGTCTTGGGATCCATGTAGCGCTGCCAGTTCCAGATCACGTCGGCCGAGGTCAGCGCGGCGCCGTTGTGGAACTTGACGCCGTCGCGCAGTTTGAAGGTATAGGTCAGGCCGTCTTCCGACAGGTCCACCGATTTCGCCAGCAAGGGGCCCACGGTACCGTTCTCGCGGTAACCCACCAGGCCCTCGACGATATTGAGCACCACGCCGTCGGTGGTGTTGTCGCGGTTGACGCCGGGGTTGGTCGAGCGGATGTCGGCCGGCTGGGCGATGGTGAGCAGCGCAGCCTGGGCCGAACCGGCGGCGGCCAGCGCCAGGCTGAGCGCGAGCGCTCTGGGTACGAAAACGTGGTGCATGCAAAGACTCCCCGGCGTGCGGCGCAAAATTCACGCATATATTGGCGCCAAAATTAGCTGCCTATTATGGGCGGAATGCGCCGCTCCGCTATCGGGGGTATCCCTGAAGGCGCCGCCGGAATGAAAAACGGCGGCCTTCTTGCCGAAGGCCGCCGCATGCGTGCAGCGCGGATCGCGCCAGGCGCGTCAGGAGATGTCCTGCCCCACGTGCTGGGCGATGATTTTCTGCAGGCGCTTGACGTCGCGCGCTTCCAGCGCGTCCACCATGTCGAAATGCTCGCGCGCGGAGATCTCGATGCGCGAACGCGTCACCCATTCCTTGGCCGGCGCTGCGGGGCCGCGGGCCCGGGTTTCCTGGATCAGCGCGGTCAGCTCCCGGTTGCGGCACATGTCGTACATGCCCGCATGGAAAGCCAGGTTGACCTCGTACTGCTCCAGCAGCGTGCCGTCCTGCAGCAGCTTGGCGAAGCGTTCGGCCAGGGTGCGCAGCGCCCGGACCTTGGCCGCGGTGACGTTGGGCATCAGGTCCGCCGCCGCGCCCGTTTCCAGCAGGATGCGGATGTCGCGGATCTGCAGGTGCTGGTCCGGGTCCATCGCGTAGACGTGATAGCCCCGGTTCGGGATGTGCGCGATCAGCCGCTTGGCGGCCAATTGGTCTAGCGCCCGCCGGACGTCCAGACGCTTGGCGTCGTAACGTTCCTGCAGGTCGATCTGTTTCAGCCAGGCGCCGGGACCGTACACGCCCGCCTGTATATCGTGGGCGATGCGATCAACCAGGCCGGGCTGCGCCGTTGCCGCTTTCGGCATGGACCACTCCCGTCTATCAAATCCGAAGCGCGTATTTTATGCGTAAGTATCCCGGGGGACGGCGCCAGCGCCCCCAGGGATACCCGCCCCTCAGGCGCTGGCCCGCAACGGCTGCTGCCGGTCCAGCCGCCAGCGCAGGCGCACGCCGCCGGTATCGGTGGATTCCAGCGCCGGAATCGCCGACAGCAGGCTGCGGGTGTATTCCTCCCGCGGTTGGTCGAACACGGCGTCGCGCGAGCCCTGTTCGACGATGCCGCCGTCGCGCATCACCACCACGCGGTCGGCCACCTGCTCCACCACGCCCAGGTCGTGGCTGATGAACAGGCAGGAAAAGCCGTGGCGCTCCTGCAGGTCGGCGAACAGGTCCAGCACCTGCGCGCGCACGGTCACGTCCAGCGCGGACACCGGCTCGTCGGCGATGACGAAGGCCGGACGGCGCACGATGGCGCGGGCGATCGCCACGCGCTGGCGCTGCCCGCCCGACATCTCGTGCGGATAGCGCTTGGCGTATTCGGAACCCAGCCCCACTTCGGCCAGCACTTCGTCCACCCGGCGGCGCTTGTCCGCCGCGGGCATGTCGTCCAGCATGCGCAGGCCCTCGCCCACCAGTTGGCCGATGGTCATGCGCGGGTCGAGCGAGGAATACGGGTCCTGGAACACCATCTGGCAGTTCAGCCGGTAGTCGCGCCAGGAGGCCGAGCGGCGGTTCACGGCCTGGCCGCGGAACAGGATCTGGCCCGAGGTCGGCGCCAGCAGTCCGGCGATGGCCCGGCCCAGCGTGGTCTTGCCCGATCCCGAACCGCCCACCACCGCCACCACCTCGCGCGGCTTGACGTGCAGGTCTATGCCGTTGAGCGCGCGCTTGGCGCCGGTGCGCGAGAACAGCCGCTGATGGCCGGCATAGTCGACCACCAGGTTCTTGACCTCGACGATGGGCGCCTCCTTGCCCAGCTGGCGCGCGGGCAGCCGGCGCGGCATGGCGTCCAGCAGCTTGCGCGTGTAGGGATGTTGCGGCCGCTCCAGAATGCTGGCGGTGGCGCCCGTCTCCAGCACCTTGCCGTGCTGCATCACCACCATGCGTTCGGTGTAGCGCGCCACCATCGGCAGGTCGTGGCTGATCATCAGCACCGCCGTGTGGTGTTCGCGCGTAAGGTCCACCATCAGTTCCAGCACGTCGCGCTGCACCACCGCGTCCAGCGCCGTGGTGGGTTCATCGGCGATCAGCAGCGCGGGTTCCAGCAACATCACGGACGCCAGCATCATGCGCT